>JBBQNS010000009.1:0-57150 GCA_038330175.1 Kiritimatiellia bacterium | reverse complement strand
GGCGTCGTGGGGGGCGGGGTCGTCTGCCGGGCGCCCCCCCCCCCCCCCCCCCCCCCCCCCCCCCCCCCCCGCCCCTACATAAAATCAAAAATCGACGATGTAGTAGGTGATTTTAAAAGGAATAAACTTATGAAAATACTTGTCATTGGTGGGGTAGCGGCGGGAATGTCGGCAGCGGCACGGGCGAGGCGGTTGGATGAGTCTGCTGAAATTATTGTACTGGAAAGAAGCAAGCATGTTTCTTTTGCCAATTGTGGATTGCCTTATCATGTGGGTGGGGTCATTAAAGAACGGAACAATCTTCTGCTTCAGACGCCTCAAACCCTCAAATCTTCTCTTAACCTGGATGTGCGTGTGGGACACGAAGCACGTGGCATTGACCGCCAGCGGCACACTGTACAGGTAATGGATCTGGAGGCGGGCCGGGAATACGATGAATCTTATGACAAATTGGTCTTAGCGCCCGGCGCGTTACCGATTCGACCCAATTTGGCCGGAATTGATCATCCGCGTGTCTGTGTGCTTCGAAATATCGAGGACATGGATTTGATCAAGGGGATTGTGGATAGGGGTGCCCGTAAAGCGGTGGTTATTGGTGGCGGGTATATTGGCGTTGAAGTGGCTGAAAATTTGCGTGAGCGTGGAATCGAAGTTGATTTAGTTGAGATGGCCGATCAAATCATTCCTCCCTTGGATCGAGAAATGGCGCGCGATCTCGAAGTCCACATGGGCGAGCACGGGATTAAGTTGCATTTGGGGTTAGCGGCCGCCGCGTTCCGAGAGGTGTCAGGGCAGGTGGCGGTTGAGTTGACAAATACCAGCGTCATTAAGGCAGATCTAGCCATTCTGGCCGCAGGGGTAAGGCCCGATACCGCTTTGGCACGTACCGCCGGATTAACGTTAGGCCCCCGTGGCGGAATTCAAGTTGATCCGCATATGCAGACCTCAGATCCTGATATTTATGCGGCGGGTGATGCTGTTGAAGTCGTCGATATGGTAACGGGTTTGTCTGGATTGATTCCTCTTGCGGGGCCTGCAAATCGGCAAGGCCGCATTGTGGGTGAAAATATTTGTGGCCGTGACTCCACCTATTCGACGACGCAGGGAACGGCCATTGTTAAGGTTTTTGACATGACCGGCGGTAGCACGGGTGCCTCGGAAAAGACGCTTAAGAAGGTCGGGCGATCCTACCTCAAAATTTATCTGCATCCTTCCGGTCACGCGGGTTACTATCCAGGATCTGCTCAGATGCATATCAAGGTGCTCTTCGAGCCGGTCTCGGGGAAATTATTGGGTGCGCAGGTGGTGGGGTATGACGGGGTCGATAAGCGGGTAGATGTGTTTGCCACCGCCATTCGGGCCGGTATGACCATTTCTCAATTGCAACATTTGGAATTGGCGTATGCGCCTCCGTATGGGGCTGCTAAGGATCCCATCAATATGGCTGGTTTTATAGGGGATAACTTGCTCCGTGGTGATTTGGTGTTGTGGTATGCTGAAAATTTTCCGGCCAAAACCTCGGATGGATTGATTATTGATGTAAGAGGCTCTCAGGAATATGACCTCTGGCATATCCCTGGAGCCATCAACATATCGCTGGGCAATCTACGTGCACAGTTGGATAAACTCCCGCGCGATCGTATGATTTATCTTTACTGTAAGTTTGGTTTTCGTAGTTACCTGGCTTATCGGCTGTTGCTGCAGCGGGGATTCACGAAGCTTGCCACTTTGGCGGGCGGATCACTGACTTTTTGCAGCGTGCACGAGGCGTCCGTTTGCAAGAACCCTGCAAGCCATGAGAGGCCCCAACCCTTGCTCTCGTATGCAGAGGAACCTCAGGCGGTGGTGAATGTGATGGCTGAAAAAACAGTCGCAGTGGATTGCTGTGGACTGCAGTGCCCCGGTCCGATCCAGCGGATGAAGGAAGAGATGGATAAACTTAGTGTAGGAGATCAGCTCAAAATTTGTGCCACTGATCCAGGTTTCGTAAGCGACGTGTCTGCTTGGTGTCTGCGCAATGGGCATGAAGTCCTGAAGCTGACGCGAGATGGGGCCCGCATAGAGGCTCTGATTCGCAAAGGCAGTGTAGCGGTCGCTCCTGCAATGGGAAGCGGTATCGCAAAGGATAAGAAGACCTTTGTAATTTTCTCCAACGATCTGGATAAAGTGATGGCGGGGTTTGTGATCGCCAATGGAGCGTTGGCGATGGGGAGCAAGGTTACCTTGTTTTTCACCTTTTGGGGAATCAATGCTTTGCGTAAAACGGGGGCGCAGGCGTCTGGCAAAAGTCTGCTTGATAAGATGTTTGGTTGGATGATGCCCAAGGGGCCAGAGGCCCTGACATTATCCAAAATGAATATGATGGGGATGGGCACGGCCATGATGAAAATGGTTATGAAAAAGAAAAATGTCGAGTCGCTGCCTGCATTAATAGCCTCGGCACAACTCGCTGGCGCCAAGCTAGTGGTTTGCACGATGTCGATGGACGTGATGGGCATTAAGCCTGAGGAATTGGTTGATGGCCTCGAGTATGGTGGTGTGGCCGCCTTCCTGGGTGAAGCCGATCAATCCAACGTAACGATGTTTATTTGATACGCGTTCAGGGGCGTCCCACAGGACGCCCCAAGGCTGTTAGCCGTTTAGGCTGTACACTGTTAGGTGAAAACGAGAAAACAATGGTTACCAAAACCCCAAATGACCGGGACCCTAATCAGATGAGAATTCTTGTATTCCCTAAGCCGGCACAGCCGGAACCAAAATGAAGATTTTTGAACAGAAGCACACGAAGCACACAAAGGCGCCAGCGGCGAGTACGCCTCAGACGCAATTATTTTTTTCTTCGTGGTCTTCGTGAGCTTCTGTTCAAACTCTCTTCTTGTCCAAATAAGGCAAACATTTGGCTGGTTCAGGGAAAATACATGGGGTACGATATTTTCTTCAAAGGAACAGCATCAATGAGCGAAAAGACTTATTACATCGACCCCATAACAGGTGACGACTCCCATAACGGCTTAACCCCCGCACACCCATTTAAGACGTATGCCTCTCGCGAATTTACCGGAGGAGACACAATCCTTTTTAAACGCGGCAGCGTTATTCGGGACATTCTGTACGGCCGTAACGGTTCAGAAGGGGCGCCAATCACCTACGGAGCCTACGGAACAGGCGCTAAGCCACTCTTCCTAGGCTCGGTTTCGGTGAGTGAACCCAAAAGCTGGATCGAAGAGCGCCCCTCTCTCTGGCGTTATACGGGTGTTTTGCCAAGCGAGGCATGTAACTTGGTTTTTAATAATGGAGCCTCATGCGGCAATCTGCGCTGGAAAATTGAAGATTTGCAACATCCGGGAGAATGGCATTACACCGGCATGAGAAATGGCCAAGCCGAAAAGAACCCCACTCCGGGTATTCTCTATCTTTACTCCCCTACAAACCCAGGAAATGCCTATCAATCTATTGAATGTGTGCTTTGGGGAATGCGCAAGCTGATTTATGGACAGCACGACATCATTTTCGAAGATCTGAGCTTTCGAAATTCCGGTGTGCATGGATACCAGGAAAGCCTGGCCAAGAATATTCATATCCGACGTTGTGACTTCTGTTTTATCGGCGGAGCGGTCTGGGACCGCAGGCTCCGGATCCGTTTTGGCAATGCAGTCGAGTTCTGGGATGGTGCCAGTGACATCACCGTTGAAGGCTGTTTGTTTAACAATATCTATGATTCCGGCGTGACCCATCAAGGTGGAGAAACACGAAATATCCCTAAACGACTTTATTTCCGTAACAATCTATTCATCGATTGCGGCATGTCTGCCTACGAATCACGGGAGCCCGCGCAGGAGGTCTATTTTGAATACAACACCTGCATTAATGCTGGCGGTGGATTCAGCATGCAAGGCGAAGCGCCGCCCCGTCAGTCCGAAATCTATCCTCAACCGATGGGCCATCATGTGTTCATCTGGCGTATCGAACCCAACACCCAGCCGGGGCATGTCTATATTCGGTACAATATCTTCTTCGAGGCACCCTATGGCGGGGCTATTTATTCGGTCATTGACCCGGTTGACGAACGAAAGTTTGTTTTGGATAACAATGTTTATTGGCAAACAACCGGCTCATTGCTGAATTATATGGGGGGCCACTCATACCTTCCCGCCGAGTTCGCGCGTTATCAGGCCGAATGCCAGCAGGACCCACATAGCCAAGTGGCGGAGCCCCAATTCCGAGACGCCAAACAGGGCGATTACCGGCTGGTCACTTCATCGCCATTAACAGGCATAGGCATGCAAATCGACGTTGCCATTTGAGGTCTCCCTGAGATCTCCAATACACCCTGTGTTCACGCGGCTCAGCAAGCTTCGCCCTCCAGAAGACATAACCTATAAGGGAACGATGATTCTTCTGGAGGGCGAAGCTTGCTGAGCCGCGCGGGCAGGACGAATCATGCGAGCCCATCGAGGCCAGAACGTCCTTAGGCGATGGTTTTGGGAGGCGCAATCGACTTGTATGTGCGTCTGAGCCGCAGTAATATGGCGCTAATACAACAGGAGCAACATGAGCACTTATAAACACTTTATCGCAATGGGAATTTTCATATTAGGAACCGTGTGCGTTATGGCTACAGAAGAAGCAAAATATACGATAGTGGAGAAGAGTGGCGCGTTCGAAATTCGCGATTACGAACACCATCTCCTTGTTGAAACGGTGGTCGATAGTTCTCTTGAAGATGCTGGGAATCTAGCCTTTAGAAAGTTGTTCCGATATATCTCAGGTGCCAATCAAACGAGCAACAAAATTGCCATGACTGCCCCCGTCGCACAGGAAGCCCGCGGCACACAAATTGCCATGACCGCCCCAGTAAGCCAAAAGAAGGAGGCTGGAGGCTGGGCCGTCAGCTTCATGATGCCCGCCCAATACACTCTGCAGACATTGCCCATGCCCACTGATCCGTCTCTCATGGTCCGCGAGATTCCGGCGCGTCGCGTGGCCGTCGTTCGTTATTCCGGCCTGTGGAGTCAGGAGGAATATCTCGCCCATAAGGAACAACTCGAAACCTGGATACGAAGCAAGGGTCTAACCGCTACAGGCGAACCCAGCTGGGCCCGCTACAATCCCCCCTTCACCCTGTGGTTCATGCGGCGAAATGAAATTCTGATCCCCATTTCAAAATAGAAAGCGCGTTACTTCCCAGAAATGATTACCTCGGCCCAATCCCCTTTAGTACGCCCTCGCTTGACACCGGCTGAGGCGCTGGAACTTTTACGGCATGCCGATACAGCTGAATTAATGGGACGCGCCAACCAAGTCCGCCGACAAATGCACGGACGCATCACGTGCTTCACACATAGTCTGAATCTAAACCCAACCAACGTTTGCGAGAACCGTTGCGAACTTTGCGCCTTCTGGCGTGAGCCCGATGCCCCCGATGCCTATGTGATGTCCCTCGATCAGGCGCGCGACCGACTTCTCGCCTCGCGTGATATGGGCCTCACAGATCTTCATATTGTGGGCGGCTTACAGGAGAATATCGGACTCGAATACTACGAATCCCTTTTTCGCCTGGCTCGCGACATCATGCCGTCCGTTCTCGTACAAGGCCTGACTGCCGTTGAAATCCATTCATTGGCCCAGCGTTCAAATCTGCCGATAGAGACAGTGCTCCGCCGTTTACACGATGCAGGCCTCAGCGCGATCCCCGGCGGCGGAGCGGAAATCTTCAACGCCTCGGTACGCAACCAGATTTGCTCCAAAAAGATTTCTGCGGAGGACTGGCTATCCATTCATCAACAAGCCCACGGACTAGGGTTGCCCAGCAATGCGACCCTGCTCTTTGGCCATCTGGAACGGGATGAAGATATCATTGATCACTTAAGTCGGCTTCGGGAGTTGCAAGACCTTACAGGTGGATTCAAGGCCTTCATTCCCCTTCCCTTTCAACCGCAGGGCACGCGCATAGCCGTCAACCGGAGCCCCAGCGGGTACGCCACCGTCCGCCTAGTCGCGATCGCACGTTTATTTTTGGATAATTTCCCCCACATTCGTACGCTGGTAAACTATGTGGATCGTAAGTTGCTCCAAGTCTTGCTGGAAAGCGGTGCAGACGATGTAGGAGGAACCAGTTTAGATGAGCGCATCGCCAAAGCCGCAGGAGCCCCCACCACCCAACGATTTGGCTCGACCGAAGAGATGGCCTCTTTTATCAGCAACCTGGGCTTGATACCCCGTTTGGTTAATAGTCGCTATGAAGCTCCTGGGGTAGACCTGAATAACTCAAAATTAAGGCCCTGTAAGCTCAAACCCACCCCTAGCCCCTCCAAGGAGGGGATCAATCCCAAGAGACTGAATCCCAATGAGATCATCAATCCTAAGGGACTGGATCCCAATGGGATCCCCTCCTCGGAGGGGCACGCGAAGCGGGGGTGGGTCTCGTCACAAGGGAGCGCTATCTTAGCGCCACTCGGGGCGAACCTAATATACGCCCTAAGTCAGGCTCATTCTGGCCAGCGACTTACCGCCAATGAGGCTGTTACGTTGCTAGATGAAGCGGAATTGGGGCAATTGGGTGCTGTAGCGCATGCGCGTCGCCTACAAAAAGTCCCCGGTGGACTCGGGACTTTTATTATCGATCGCAATCTCAACAGCACTAATATCTGTGAAGTCGGTTGCAAATTCTGTGCGTTTCACGTAGCGCCCGAATCAGGAAAAGGATTTTGCCTTACAGCAGAAGAATTACTGCAACAAGTAGTTGATTCGGTGGAACGTGGTGCCACCCAGATACTGATTCAAGGGGGGCTGAATCCTGATCTTGATCTTTCCTTTTACGAACACTTGTTTAGCGCCATCAAGAAAAAGGTAGACGTTTGCGTCCATTCCCTCTCTCCTACTGAAATCGCCTATCTCGCTCGGAATAGCGGGTTATCCCTGCGCGAGACGCTGGAACGACTGCGCCAAGCGGGACTAGATTCGCTCCCGGGTGGCGGAGCGGAAATCCTTGTCAACGAGGTTCGCCAACGCGTCAGTCCTAAAAAAATAAACGCGGACGAATGGCTTAAAGTAATGGAGACGGCCCAAGACATGGGCATGAAAACGACAGCCACCATGGTGTATGGACTGGGCGAGACCCACGCACAACGCGTGGAGCATTTGCTTCGCATTCGGGAGCTTCAGGATAAAACCGGTGGATTTACAGCCTTTATCCCGTGGAGTTTTCAACCTAATAAGACCCAATGGGTTCAGCAACCGGCCACTGGCCCGGACTATCTCCGCATGGTCGCCCTCTCCCGATTAGTGTTCGATAACATCCTGCACATCCAGGCCGGCTGGGTCACAGAGGGTCCCGATCTAGCCCAACTGGCACTGGTCTTCGGGGCCGATGATTTTGGTGGTGTGCTCATGGACGAGCAGGTGGTCCGTGCGACGGGCACCACCTATGCCGTCGCCCCGGAGCGGGTGGTCGACCTGATTGCACAAGCCGGCTTTATTCCGGCGCAACGTGACACGCAATACAAGATTCTTTGCCAATACCCTGCGCCTTTGCGTATCAGGGCGGAATAGCGCCAAGGTAAGGGCCTTTTCGCTCAAACCCACCCCTAGCACCTCCAAGTAGGGGATCAATCACAAGAGATTGGAGCTCAATGAGATCCCCTCCTTGGAGGGGCGCGCGAAGCGGGGGTGGGTCTCGTCTCAAGGAAGCCTTAACTTAGCGCCATTCGGGACGCACATAAGGAATCGTCAAGGGGCCCTCCGGCAATACAGCTACCGAAAGATCAAGGCCTCTTTCTTTGAAAAGACGATCCAGATACGCCTGAAGATTGCCCACGGGCTCCATATGCGCCCGCCGCACATCGTTTGCCGGAATCCGGCTGTAAAGTGCAACAGGGGTCTTGATGAGAATCATGGCCAGCATCTGGGCTTCCCACTGATCATACTGCGAAAAGCCAGGCGTCAGGATGGTGTCGAGGATCGCCTGCGGGGATTGATGATTAAACAAGAGCGGGGCTAAATTACCATGCGCAGGAAATCCATCGCTACATTCACAGGCAGCAACGATCAACCCTCCCTCTTCAACCACCTGTGCGGCAGCCGACATACCCTTGACCCCTTGATAGAGATTCTGGTCCAGCGGATAGCCGCCGTTCGTGGTGATCACCACGGAATAAGGCTGCGGACAAGCCACCATGGTCACACGTCGCGAAAAGGCGCAGCCCTCCCGGTGGGCGGTCATCACGTCGCCGCAGAAAAAACGGGTAATCTGCCGGTTCCGGTTCAGCGTCACGTTAATGCAGAAGTCAACCGGCAACAGCGAGCCGCATTCCCGCACAAGCGCTTGTGTGGGGTTTCCTTCCAACTCGCCCCATGTGCTTCTCGGATCACCGATGATGGAGGCCCCATGATAATACATGATGGAGTCGATATCAGCCACGCCCGGGAAAGCAGCCTTGTAGCCTCCGGAAAAACCAGCCATAAAATGCGGCTCGATAAAGCCCATGACGATGCGCTTGTCCGCTTGGGCATACTCCTTGTTCATCCACACCGTGGCACCGCCCTTCCGCTTTCCCGCAGGCGCCAGAGTGGAGGGATCATGGGCATTGTGATTCACTACGCGGTAGCAACGAACGATCTCGCGCCCGAGCATGGCATCCAATTCGTCCGGGGTGTTAACGCGATGCGACCCGGTGCCGTTAATAATCGTAACCTGATCGGCCGGCACATGGGCCAGTTCCTTCAAAAGCCAAGGCAATACACGGTCTGAAGGAAATGGCCGGGTCCGATCCGGCACCAGGATAGCCAGCCTATCCCCTTTCCCGATCAACTCCCGGAGTGGTTTCGAACCCAGGGGAGAGCGTGCGGCAGCCTGAAACGCCGAGGCCTCATCGCTCCCAGGGTTCAAAGCCCGACAGGCTGCTAGAGGATTCTTCTGGAGGGCGAAGCTTGCCTAGCCTGAGCTTGTCGAAGGGGCTGAGCTGCGTGAATACTGGGTGCATCGGAGATCTCAGAGAGACAGCAGATCGCTTAGGAGAGGATTCGGGGTGCTGGTCTTGGCTTGACGCTCATGCCTCCAAGAAGATACTGATGGTGAAATCTTTAAGGAGAATAGGATGAAGGATTGGACATTGGTAGAGCGCTTGGGCACCCGCTGGACCCACGAGTTGATTCATCTGGATTGCCCAGCCACGGAAGTTCCCGCGTCACTCACCGACGGGTCCGCCAGCATTGCCTGCCAATATGATCCGGAACGTCAGGCCCTTTCGTGTTTCGTGGATCTCGAACCCGGAGCCACACTCTCCCTCCGGGCCGCTTCGGGCCCAGAGGTATTCAGCGGCTTGGCCTACCGCGAGACACCGGGTGCCTGGATGCTTGAAAATGGCCAGGTCACGTTTCATATGGCGCGCCATCCTGCCATCATCGACAATGGCGAAGCCTGGCAAATCGAAGGCCCACTGGCAGGCTGGATCGGGCCCGACGGAGTGCGCCGAGGCAGTAGTCGTTTGATTCTGGCCAAGTCCCGCTTTTTCTCACACGACCGCCGTAGCTTCGGGCGGGTCAACCCAGCCCGAATCCAGGAAGAGGAAACTCCCCCGTCCATTCAAACCACGCTTGTGGCCAGCGGCCCCGTCTTCATTCGTTATCGCTACGCCCTGACGCTTTCCGATGGTCGGACCTATGTGTGGCAGGCAACACTCTATGCGGGCGAGCCTTTCCTACGGATCGCTGAGGATTTGAATACCGAGCGGGAGGGCAAACTCGAGCTCGACATCACCCGTGATTTCCCGGCGGATCTGTATGTTACCAAAGGGACGGAACCCGGAAATCCGGAACGGCAGATTCCACTTCCCCGTGAAACCTACCGGCTGGGTTCGCTCGCACCTCATCATACCCAGATGCAGACCTGTTACCCGTGGCTTGGATTCCTACAGTCAAAGCGGCCTCAGGGCGATTTTCGCGGCATTGGCGATAACGATATCCGGCCTTTCTCGGATGTCGTGGCGCTGATGGGTGACCACCCGTGGAACTGGGAATATCCCGCTGAATGCACGTACCAGTTCATTACGGACGCGCGTGGCAATTTGACGGCGTCTGGTAACGTGCGCCGAGGCCGCCGCACCTGGTTCCTCTTTGTCGAGAATCGCCGACAGATCGACCAGCCTCCGCAGTTCCCTGTCGAAAACGAAACCTGGACGGTATCCTGTTTCGCCGTCTGGCATCGCCGCCTCAACGATCTTCCACTCGACTGGGTACGCCGCTGCGAACTCGAGTGCGGCGACGTGCAGGCTCCCATCGGACCTGAAGCGCTTTTCACCCCTGCGGAATGGCAAAGAAAGACCTCCGCCGTGTTTCCCCATCTGGCACCCCGCTTGGTCAAGCAGGCGGCCCAATGTCAGTTCACCCACTGGGCACTCACCGGATCGCGCGAGGCGGCACGAGCCCTGTATGAATCGGCGGCCGCTCTATATGCCAGGCGCTTCCAGATCATCTGGGCCAGCGGCTACCTATCCGATGCGGTGTGTGCGGTCCAGAACCGGATGCTGGGTCCTTGCGCCGTGAACTATCAGGTTGCAGCGGCCGCCGGCGTTATGAGCCCGGAGGAGCGAACGAACCTACGGCGGCTCATTCTGCTGTTCGCCTATGCCTCGGCAGAGGACGCGTTATTCCCGTCTCACCAGAATTACCGGCGCCCCGACCATCCTCGAGCCACACGCAACTGGACACTGGCTGAAAATTATAGCACGGTCTTTGGCACGCCTAACTTCCAAACCGATATCTATTACAACCTGGCACTCTTCGGGGCCGTCTTTACGCAGCACCCCTGCTCCCGCGCCTGGTTGGACGATGCCGCACAACAGTTGTCAGATCAGCTCGATACGCACTTCAATGCCGACGGGGTGTACACGGAATCCATCGGTTATTTCGGACACCTTTTCCACAACATGCTTCACATGGCGAGCGTGTTGCGTCGGCACGGCCTACGCGACTTCTATGCTGATCCGCGCTTTCAGAAGGCGATGAACTGCTTCGTCGATTACCTGGGTGCCCCGCGACGACTGACCGTCGAAAATATTATGCGTCCGGAATCGCTGGTTGCGCCTGAAGCCCTCATTCGCACCCTGCCCGCGATCGGCGACACCGGCTGGAATTGCACCGAGATGCTGTTGCCCGCGCTGGTCGAACATGCCGCGGAGGAAGTGCGCGGCCAGAATCCGGCACTTGCGGATCGACTCCTGGCTGCCTGGAACGTCTGTGGCCGCCCGATTGAAGGAACCTGGTACCCGGCCTATGAGTTCGCCTATATCGGAGATCCCGGACCCGAAGTCCCGCCGCTGACGCTGGCCTCACGTCGTTTCTTAAACGTTGGCGTAATGTTGCGCGCCGACGTGAACCAGCCCAGCGAAACGAGCCTGTTCGTGCGCAGTGGGCGGGCCACGCACCACTGGGGTTATGATCAAGGCCACTGGACGCTCACCACACGCGGCTCACTGCTTGTCCCGGACTATGGTTACTACGGGAATGAAACCCCCAAGGGTCGCCCAGTGGCGGGCTATCATACCTGGCTCCATAACGTCGTCACCTTCGGTAACTGGGATCACGGCGGCATGGGACCGGAACTGCGCCGGCAGGAACTCGTGGTCTACCTGGGGCCGGACTTCGATTATATCGTCATGGACCTATCGCAAGCCTATGGGATCGACACCTACTGGCGAAATATTGCGCCGGTTCCCTCCGTGCTTTACGAACGCCACCTGCTCTTTGCGCATAACCGCTATGTGCTCGTGTGGGATCGGATCGAACACAGTACCGTCCGCAGCCAGCTACGCGTGGGGGCACTTTCCCGTCGTGTAGAGATTGCAGGGTCTGTCTTACGCTTCACGGGACTCGATGAGGTGAATCTCATTGTCCACATGCTGGAGCCGGGCCCCGTCGAGTTTAATGAAGGGCTCGTTGGACCGCTGCGCTATGTAATGTGTGAACAAGACTGCCAGCGGGATTATCTGTGGGTGTGCCAGCCTATTGGGCTGGGCGAGAGCGAGTTTGCCGTCCGCCAAGAAGGGCGCACCGTGACGGTGAGTGGAACCGATCTCCATGGCCAGGCCTTCTCGGATCATATCGTCTATGCCACCGACGACCATGGGGCTGAGGCTGTGATTGATGGGGTTCCCTGGCACCTGACCGGGCGTTTCGCGGTTCATCATCAGGAAGGTGGCACAACTCAACTTCCGGTGTTGAATGGCGAAATTCGTAGGGCCGTCGCTTGCGACGTGCCGCCTTTAGGGCCTGCCAATAAATAATCGGCTCAAATCCATACCCATTCTCTGGTAGGTCGCGCGCTATGAGCGCGACATTCTCTAGTCAACTCTGATGATCCTAAAAACGCAAGTCGAGGCCACTACGAAATACGCGAAACAGAGTGATAATGAATTAGATATGCAAGGAGAAAACCCCTGCAAACGCCTCACCAAAAGGTGAAGCTATCGGGCAATCAAAGCCAAACGCTAACTTATTGATTTGCAATGACTTCCTTTTGCGTCTTTCGCATGTTTCGTAGTTTAAATTCCTTTTTAGGTTGAAAGGCTCATTTAGGGTATTTCCGCAATAAGTTCCTCAAGTCCCGTGAGTCGGTATTTCGTGCATGCCGCCCTGACCTCGTCAAGGTCAAGGTCTGGATTGCGGGTCAACAACTCAACGATATCGGCCTTTGACTTGTACCCGCCGGCATAGAGTTTAAGTGCCACAAGCTGCGGGATGGGCACGAGTCTGAGCGGACTGCCTTCCCTCACCACAAGGTTCGCGGTACGCAAAGCGTCATCAATAACCGCAGGAAATCGATTCGCGAAACTGATGATTTGTAGTAGGCCAAAAGTGCCGCTTACGTCGATAACACCAAGGGATCGGTGCCGTCGGGCTCCCGTAATTCTACGTCGAAGCCTGCCTCACAGAGTGATGCGGCCAAAGCACGCATCGTCGGGAGGTCGGCATTGACACCCAAATCAATATCTTCCGTTTGCCGCACATAGTGGTAGGCGGCAAGCGCGACGGCGCCAATCACGACGGCGTCAACGCGATGCCCCTTGAGAAGGCGGACGACATCCTCCGCCGCGTGTAGAATGACTTCAGGATCGGTCATAGATTAGTGGTCCTTGGCTTTTGGTTTGAGCCACGCGAACCGGGCAGTCATCGTCAAGGCGGCTTCGATTCTCGCCAGCACGGACATTTGCCGGAGGCGATCTAACTCCCGCTCACGGGATTGCGCCGCGCACTTACAGCGTCGAGCTCCGTGGGCAATGTTGGTCTTGATAAACCCCATACTCTGTGGACCGGCCTTTCTAATAACTGTTCAACGTTACCAACGAGGCGAAGCGAACAGCAAGGAGAATCCATTGGAGGAGCACTTTGAGGGGGAGGTGCTAGCAATTGTCACTCCTCTTTCTCTTGAAGTTGCTCCAGAGAGGGTGATGCGCGGCAGTAACATGGGTCGCCCTGCCCAACCCGGCACCAAGTGGCAGGCCATTAAGAACATTTACAACTCAAGTCTTTGCCCACTGAGGAAAACTCGGACGCAAACAGGCGGCCTGCAAATCTCCGCCGGGGACCAGCCGCCGCAGATAGGGTTGTGCGTGTTCGATACGCCGCAGGCTCTCCGCATACATGGCGGCGCACCCGGTGAAATGTGACCCATGTCCACCCAGATTCAAGTCGACCGTCTCGTTACACATCGTCCGGTAAGTCTTCAGGATGCCGCCCTGTTCGTCAGGGACACTATGATTGGCGCAGAAGAAACTCAATCCATCCGCCCCACCCCGGCTTTGAATCGTGTCGCCCGTGATGGCTAGTTGCAAACCGTTGAAAACAAGGCGATAGGCCGCATGGCAGTAGCAATGTCCGGGAAGGTGCAGCGAGCGAATGGCGATATCATGCCAGAGGAACAGCGCATCTTCGCTCAGCCGGTCATCCACGCGCACAAAATCATGACCGAGATTATACCAGGGCAGAAGCGCCGGATAGGGATAGTCCCACGGTGCCTCCATAACCCGCGCTACCAGATCCCACGCCCCCACGCGGCAGCCGGGATAACGTTTTTGGAGTTCCGGCGCCATGTCATAGTGGTCGCCATGGATATGGGTGACTAGGGTCATATCGATAGTTTTGAGGCCACATTCACGCTCGAACAGATCGAGATCGCTATGAAAGGCCGCGATGCGAGTCGGTGACTCAAAATCACACGGACCGGGGTCGAACATCAGGCCGCGTCCCTGATCGTCGATCAAGAGGATACAGTTACCGAAATTGTCGATCTGATAAATGCCACGGTGCAACTGCCGGTACCGACCAAGCTTGGGATAATCGGGCTGAGGCGACGGCTGGAACTGGCCGCTCACCCAGCCTTGTGCCTGCTGGAAGGCTTCAATTGAATCAGCCAGGGCACGCGCCTGAACCGGGCCGTCCATAAGCACAGAACCGGTAGCCGGACAATAACACGACACCGGCCGCTCGGCCAGCGCGCGCAGAATAGCAGGCAAAGTGGACAGCGCTGAGCCACCGTAGTTGATCTCAAGATCGTACAGGTTAACAAGTTTGGCCTGGTCGCACAGCAGGTCCCCGGTAAAAATGGCAAGCGGCTGACCGTCCAACTCCAGAACGAATCCCACATGAGCCCGCCCATGACCTGGCAGGGAAATCACTTCGAAAACTAAATCCTGCCAAACGATTCGCTCGCCTTCGCAAAAAGTTCCGGAGACCTTGAGAGGAAGCTCGGGCGGAAAGGCCGTAATACTTCCCGCGACCCCATATTTCTCACGTCCCATCGTCACCGGCCAGTCGGCAGGATTATCCCATACCGTGTGGGCCGTCTTTTCATAGGCACGACGGTCGGACGCCAGTTCCAAGAGTTCCTCGTGCACGAGAATTCGGGCGGCGGGAAAATGAGCCGCCTCGCGGCAATGCTCAGGTTGCACATGGGTATGCAAAATCAGTTCAGGGCTGGGCAGGCCACGGCGGTCTAGCCAACGCCCCAAGCGAGGTGAATGACAATTAACCAAAACTCCACGCCCATTGCGCACAATCAGGTGACTCGTGGTCTCCCCCAACAACGAATAGAGTTTCAAATCTGGTGCCAGTTCAAAAACAGTCTGCATTACGAGTCATACTCCTTTATTCACACAAGAGTTCATCAGCACTGATAGCGGCGAGATGCTCGACGACCCGGGGGGCTTTAGGCAAGCGTTCGGCAGTACCAATACCGAGAACGGCCATACCGGCGGCCAACGCGGCCTCTACACCGGCTTCGGCATCTTCAACCACGAGGCAGTCACCCGGCGGCAAGCCCATACGGCTGGCGCAGATGAGAAAGCACTCGGGGTCCGGCTTGGAACGAGTGACATCGCGGCCATCAACCACCTTATCCACGGCTCCGAGCAGGGCCACTCGCTCCAGGATCGTAGGGGCATTTTTGCTGGCAGACCCCACGCAGGTCCGGATACCTCGCTCGCGCAGTATGGCCAGCATCTCGCGCGCACCTGGCAGCGTATCCGCCGGCGTGAGTGTTTGCAGCAGTGCCCGGTAATAGTTATTCTTCCGCTCTGCCAGCGCCTGCTTCTCCGCCAGAGTGTAGGCGCGTGTGGCCTTCTCTAGGAGCACGTCCAGGCTCTCCATGCGCCCGATGCCGCGCTGCCGCTGATTGACATCGCGGCTAAACGGGATGCCTTCCTCCTTGGCCAAACGCGTCCAGGCCTGAAAATGCATCTCATCCGTAGTGACCAGCACGCCATCCAGATCAAAAATTACGCCGCGAATCATACCCGTCCCCTTCCCTCGTCCAGTTTGATAAAAATCACACTCTTCCCACAAGCGATGCCAACAATAATGGGCTAACGATGACAGCATGTGCGACTCAAGGAAAAATAGGCAAAAACGTTGGCGGCGGCAACCTGATTCTTCTGGTTCCTGACACCGAGACAGTCACTACCGGCGGAGACCGCCGGCTCCATAGCCTCACGTCTTATCAATTTCCTACTTGCTTACCGCCTCACTCTCTTTCATTCTTGCCCCATGACTGTACGTGACATTTTAAATTCTGTTGCAGATGGAAAACTTTCGCCCGTAAAAGCAGCCCACCAAATTGAGGAATTGCGTGAGAAAAACATTGGGTTTGCCCGTCTGGATACCGATCGACTCCGCCGGAGAGGCTTCCCGGAGGTGATTTTTGGTCAGAGTAAGACGGCCGAGCAATTGGTTAAAATAGTTTCCGCGCTCACCACCGCTGGCCAAAATAGCCTCGCCACACGGGTCAGCAAAGAACAGTACGCTGCGGTGAAAGCCGAGTTCCCCAAAACCCGATACCATGAGGCCGCACGGGTACTCACGCTTGATGTCACGCCGCACCCGCGCCCTAAAGGGTGTGTGGTTGTTCTCTCGGCAGGCACGACCGATATCCCCGTTGCAGAAGAAGCCGCACTGGTGGCTGAAACCATGGGCGCAAAAGTCGAGCGCGTCTACGATGTCGGCGTGGCGGGCCTCCATCGCCTGCTCCAGCATTTGCCCATCATGAAAAAAGCACGCGTCATGATTGTGGTGGCGGGAATGGAAGGCGCACTCCCCTCGGTGGTGGGCGGGTTGACCAACTGCCCCATCATTGCCGTGCCCACCAGCATCGGGTATGGCACCAGTATGGGCGGTTTTACCGCCTTGCTGGCCATGTTAAATAGTTGTGTGCCGGGTATTACCGTCGTAAACATCGATAATGGATTTGGCGCCGGAGTGGCCGCCGCCATGATTAATAAGGGCAAATGAAACGTATATTATGGTTTGATAGCGTCGGCGGAGCCAGTGGGGACATGATTTTGTCTGCCCTGATTGACCTTGGGGTGCGCCCCCTAGACCTGAATGAAGCCCTAGCCTCTCTGGGCGACTTTGAAATTTCGATTGAGGCCAGGCAACATGCTTCGCACGGCATGCAAGGGTCTCAAATCACGGTACATGCACATGAGCAGCACCACCATCATCACCATGAACCCCATGCGCACCCTCACCATGCACCACATCGAGGGCTCCTCGAAATCCAATCGATGATCAATTCATCCTCCTTGCCTAGTGAGGTGAAAAAAAAGAGTATTGCGGTATTCAAGCGACTGGCTGAAGCCGAGGCGCGGGTTCATGGAAAAACGCCCGAGGAAGTACACTTTCATGAGGTAGGCGCCTTGGATGCCATTGCAGATATTGTTGGAGCCTGTCTGGGCCTGCATCTTCTGCATGTCGACCATGTCGGTTTCTCGCCCCTGCCCCAAGGGCACGGAACGATCACCTGTGCCCACGGGATTTTCCCCAATCCAGCTCCGGGAACGGTGGAATTGCTCAAAGGCTTTGCCGTAACCCATACGGATGAGCCCTATGAGTTAGTGACGCCAACAGGTGCGGCCTTGCTCACTACCTGGCGCAATCTCACAAGCTGGCCAGAAGGTTGGCTTATTAAGGCCGTGGGGCATGGCTTCGGCCAACGCACGCTTGACCAACGCCCCAATTTACTGCGGGGCACTTTGCTTGAAGCCCCGCCCGCCAAAGGAACCGATCCGGACCTTTGCCTGGTTCTGGAAACCAATATAGACGACACGACTCCTGAGCTGGTCGGGTCCTTAGTGCAAAAACTTTTGGCGGTAGGCGCATATGATGCCTTTACCTCCGCCATCCAAATGAAAAAACAACGGCCCGCAACACTCCTGACCGTGCTATGCGCACCAGAGCTTAAGCCGGTGATGTTGGACTTAATTTTTACCGAAAGCACGACCTTCGGGGTTCGCGAACATTTGACCCGTCGGACCATGTTGGAACGTGAGTTTGCTATTGTTGAAACGGCCTATGGGCCCATCCAGATTAAAATTGGGCGCTGGCATGGCACTCCGGTTACCGCTTCACCGGAATATGACGATTGCGCCAAAGCCGCAGCCGCAAAAAATGTGCCCGTGAGGGTGGTTTACGAATCAGCCCAAAGCGAAGGCCGACGGTTGCTCGGCTGAGTATTATACGTTCGTCCCGCGCCAGTGCAGTTTTTGTCGCAATACCGAAAAATAATCATAGCCCGGCAAATGGATAAACCGGACACAATGCGAGCTCCGGCTGACACGTACAGTATCACCTATTTCTAAAGGCTGCCCCACCTGTCCATCCACTGCCAGTGCAGCCGACACCGCGCGCTCAACCACCTTGATTTCAACACGGGAATCACTGGGAATGACTAAAGGACGCGTGCTTAAAGTATGCGGACAAATCAGACTCACGACCACAGCAGGCGCCGTTGGCAGCAAAACCGGTCCTCCCGCTGAGAGGGAATGCCCCGTGCTTCCCGTTGGCGTTGAGACGATCATCCCGTCGCACACAAAATCGCCTACATCCTGATCATCCACCGACATGCGAAGCGTCCCCACACGGGCACCACAGGTCAACAGAACGTCATTTAAGGCTCGATAACTGCAGATAGAGTTGCCTTTACGCCAGAGAGACGCGTCCAGCATCAGGCGCAGGGAGGTCGTAAACTGTTTCAACACCAAGCAATCCAGAGCACGCTCGAGTTCGTCTTCCGGAACACTGGTCATGAACCCGAGCGCCCCTAGATTAACCCCAATTAACGGGATATCGCGCCCATCCAAATCCCGAACCGCGCGCAGCATCGAGCCATCCCCGCCCAAGACCATGAGGGTATCAGCCTTTTGAACGACCTCCAACGGCGTGGCGGACGAGTTGGCGCCCATTAACTTGGCGGTAGCCGCATCGGGGAACAATTGAACACCAAGAGCCTCTGCCTTAACGCGCAACCGCGCCAGTACCGCCGGGGCCTTTTCCTTCGCACAATTGGCAATGACTCCGAGAATTTTCATAGTTTTCTCCACCAGGCCAGAAACTCAATGTTCCCGGCCGGTCCTCTCAACGGTGACTCGCACAATCCAAGCCATTCCAATGGCAAGGCCTGTGTCCCGAACTGGCGAATGTGCGCGATTACGGCCTCATGAACCGCCGCGTCCCGTACCACTCCGCCTTTCCCCACTTTCTCCCGGCCCGCCTCAAACTGCGGCTTGATCAACGAAACAATCTGTCCGCCCGCGTCCAGCAGCTTTGTAACAGGGGGCAGAATCAGGGTCAAGGAGATGAACGATACGTCAACTACCGCAAACTGGAATGGCTCAGGAATGTCCCGCTCGGACAGATAACGGGCATTCAGTTCCTCTTTCACAATGACACGGGAATCGTTTCGAAGTCTCCAATCCAGTTGGCCTTTCCCCACATCCACGGCATAAACCCGAGACGCACCATGCTGGAGCAGACAATCGGTAAAGCCACCCGTAGAAGCGCCAATATCGGCACACACCTTACCCGTGACCTCTAAAGTAAAGGCTTCAAAAGCCGCATCCAGTTTCCCGCCTCCACGGCTGACGAATTTATCACTGGCCGTAACCTCCACCACAGCATCTGCGGCACAAGGTCGGCCGGCCTTATCCGCCACCTGTCCGTTGACTCGAACGGCGCCGGCCAGAATCAGGCGCTGAGCCTTCTCCCGGCTCTCTGCAAGCCCGCGTTCAACCAGCATGATATCGAGTCTCTGTTTTGACATAAACCACAGCGTCCTTTGCCTCGTTCAGAATGCCTTAGCACCGTGCCTCCACGCAAGGAATTTGTATCTGACGCAGGTTAATAGACTGTAGGCTGTTAGGCTATTAGGGATTACAAAAAGTCGGTGCTTCTGGGTTTGTCCGGGGATTTTCTGTTAACTGAAAACCCATCTGGTTGCGCGTAATCCTGAATAACCCGGAAATCTGCGGTAAATTCACACTCCGGGGGAGGTCGCGCGCTATGAGCGCGACATTCTCCTCGCCTGCATGGAGCCAATAGTGGGCTCGTAGCGCCCGCCCTCCTTGAGGAGCAATGAATAATCCCCGAACAAACCCGGAAGCCCAAAAAAGTCTCATCTGATTAAGGTCACGGTCATCAATGGTTTTTGAAACATCATTTTCTTGCTTTCACCTAACAGTCTACAGCCTAAACGGCTAACAGCCTTGGCGTCCTATGGGACGCCAGTGATTCAGAACTTGAATTGACGCCTTGCATAAAGGCCATTAAACTCAAACCTTTTAAAAGAATAGAGGTGTACTATGATGAAAATGACTGAGAGTGGCCCTTCGTTTTCGATGATGAGAGCTGCATTTTTTCCGCTATTTGTGCTCGGCTTACTATTAGGCTCGGCGGTGTTCTACTGGTATTTCTGCCGCATTGAACCGGATCGAGGAGAGATCGCTATTTTGATACACAAAACCGGCGCGGATCTACCCACTGGCCAGATTTTAGCTGAGAATGAAAATCAAAAAGGAATCCAGTTGGAAGTGCTCGCAGAAGGCCGTTACTTCCGTAATCCTTATTCCTGGGATTGGCGGATCGACAAGATTACCGACATCCCGGCAGGAAAGCTGGGAGTGTTAACCCGCTTATACGGTAAGGATCTCCCGCCCAATCAGATTATTGCCGAACCGGGTCAGAAGGGAATTGTCCGCGACGTCCTCAGCCCTGGCAAATATCGCATTAACCAATATGCGTATCGGATCGATATCTTTGATGCGATTAAAATCCGCCCGGGTTATGCAGGAGTCGTGAATTCACTGATTGGAGATGATGTATTGAGTGCGAACTCAACCAATAAGCCCAATGGATTTCTTGTCAACAAGTCCATGAAGGGCGTACTTCCTGAGATTCTCGATGCGGGTACCTACTACCTTAACCCCTATGTTGTGAGCGTGGCAGAAGTAAACCTTCAAAGCCAACGTTTCGAGATGAGCGGATCGGACACGATCAGGTTTCTGACGATGGACGGCTTTACCGTTGAGGTCGAAGGCACCATTGAGTATGCGATTATAGGTGACAAGGCCGCCTTACTTACCCACCGCGTGGGCGACTTAAATGATGTCATCAAAAAAATTATCCTTCCGCGCGCATGTGGCTTCAGCCGGATCGAGGGAAGCAAGCATCCCGCCACAACCTTTATTGTAGGTGAGTCGCGGCAGCTGTTTCAAAAAAATCTTGAGTTGCACCTTCAAACAACCTGTGAAGACTGGGGAATCTCGGTTAAATCGGTGTTAATCCGTAATATCAGCCCTCCTGAACAGATCTCCAGTATCATCCGTGACCGCGAAGTGGCCGTGCAAGAAAGCAAGAAATATGACCAGGAGATCAGCCAGGCAAAATCGAAGGCACAACTTGGTAAACAGGAAATGCTGGCCCAGCAGAGCGGTGAAAAGGTCGTCGCGGACACCGTCCGCATCCGCGCCGTGATTGCCGCTGAACAGGAACAAGCCGTACAGGTGGTCAAAGCTAATCAGGACCTGGAGGTTGCCAAAATTGATAATCAAGCTGCCGCCGCTCAAGCGCAGGCAATCATGCTCAAAGCCGAGGCGGAAGCCGCCGTCGTCACTATGCAAAACACGGCCGAAGCCAGCGTGCTGACAGGCCAGGTACAAGCCTTCAGCAACGGCTTGAATTATGCGCGCTATGTCTTCTATAAAAAAGCGGGTCCCCGGATCGAGTCCATCTTGAGCACCGATCAAGGAGATGGACTCGGGGCGCTTTTCCAACCCTATCTGCCCAGTTTCAAGGAGGTCAAATAATGAAATCACTCACTGCTTTTATTGTTGCAGCTGTTGGGATGGTCCTGTTTTTTGTATTCGTTTGGGAATGGGGCTTTTGCCGCTTCTACGTCGGCCCCGAGCAAATGGCCGTCATTACCACCAAGGTAGGCGACTCACTCCCGCCCGGCCAAATTCTGGCCACGAAAGGTCAAATGGGAATTCAGGAAGACGTATTGGGCGAAGGTCGTCACTTCCGCAACCCGTATGAATATGATCGCGTGATCCTGCCGATCATCAATATCCCGCCGGGTAAAATCGGCGTCGTAACGGCCAAGGTGGGAACCGAACTGCCACAGGGTGAATTTTTGGCTAATGAAAAACAAAAAGGTATTTGGCGCCGTGTCCTCGGGCCTGGCTCCTATCGACTGAACCCCTTCGGCTATGAGATTACCATTGAAGATGCGGTCATGATCCCTATTGGCTACGTCGGGATCATCACCTCGCTTTCCGGCGAGCAAGCCCCGGAAGGCGCGTTTGCCTCTGCGGGCGAAAAAGGGGTTCGATCAGATATCCTGCAGCCGGGACTCTATTATGTGAACCCAAAGGAATTCCAAGTCAATATTGTGGAAATTGGTCTTAATCAGGTTTCCCTCCTAGGACAGGACGGCAATACGGTTGTAACTAAAGGCCAAATCGAAGCACAAAATAAAGCTATGGATGCCCTTCAAGAAAAAATGTTGGAGAAGCAGGCAGCCAAACGCAGAGATTATTACCAGCAGACTGAAGCGCAAGTTGCTCAGCGCGCTCAGCCGGTTCAACCCAAGAAGAATGCACCTGTTCAGGCCCAGACCACCGAAGGACTACATGTATTGAATGAATATGTTTCATTCCCATCGCGTGATGGGTTTTTGATCAGCCTCGAGATGACTGTTGAATTTGAACTTCTACCGGAAAATATTGCTTGGATCTATCGAAGTTACGGCGATCTCCCGGCAGTCATCGACAAAATTATTATGCCTCAGATTTTGTCTATTTCCCGGAACAAGGGGTCCGAATATAGGGCTAAAGACTTCATCGTCGGGGAAGGCCGTGAAAAATTCCAGACGGATCTAACCGACGCGTTATCTAAAACGCTGAATGAGAAGAAAATTATTACTCATAACGCGCTGATCCGGCATGTAGAAGTCCCGATGCAAATTCTGGATCCTATCCAAAAAGCCAGCGTGGCCATGGAACAGGATCTGACGAACAAAGAGCGGCAAAATACGGCCAAGAAAATGGGTGAACTGAACACGGAAATGTCACTCATCGAACAATTACGCGCCAAGGTGGCTCAAGAGACTTTGAAGCTGAAAGCCGAAATCGTCGCCGATCAGGATAAAAAGGTCGCCGAGATTCAAGCGGGTGCGTTGCTACTAATCGCCCAAATCAATAAAGAAACGGCCGGCTTCCAGGCCAGTAAAGTGCGAACGTTGGGGAAAGCCGCAGCCGACTCGATGCAAGCTGTCGAAAGTCAGCGTGCCAAGGGATCCCAGATGAAAACCTTGGCGTTCGGTGACCCCACGGCCTTCAGTCTCTGGGAATTTGCCGGATCCCTGCGCCCAGACTTACGGATTAATATTCTGCATTCCGGTCCCGGCACGCTTTGGACCGATCTCCAGAAAGCATCCATGGGGGATCTGGGAGCCGCTTCTCTACTGAATAAACAAAAATAATCAACTGGCACGAAGGCCCACACACCTGGACGTTTGCGAGCCTTTATCTTATGACAACAACGCCTCAACATCGTTATGTTCCCGCCCTGCTAACCGTTGCGCTGATACTGGCAGCGGCTGCCGCCATTTATCCATTTGATTATCTTCTTTCAGACTCCATTCGCGCCTTTTCCCGGAGTGTGGGCAAGATCCACGTCTATCAGGAAGCGCTGAATCTTTTTCGGCCTTTCGGAAAAGGGGATGTCGTTCTGTTGATTGTTGCCGGCTTAGGGATATGCGGGGCTAGGAAACGCGCCACTCATATTATTCTTGCCCTCCTGATCATGACGGTTTTGATTTACCCCTTCAAATGGGGTGTTGGTCGTGAGCGGCCTGGATATAAAAAAACCAACTCCTTTCCTAGTGGTGATGCCGCAACCGCTGCGGCGTTTTGCATGCCGCTGGTATCCGCTTCTCCGTGGGGCGCCCCGCTTGCGATCCTCGTAAATGCCGGTGTGGCCACAGGACGGGTTTATGATGGCCGGCATTTCCCTAGTGATGTTTTGGTGGGCATTGCTTTCGGTATCCTCGCCACCACCATTGCAGGAGCCGTCCTGCGCCGTTGGCCCTGGAAACCGCGCCGTCGCTGGTTCGTCATCATGGGCGGGATCCTTATCCTGTTTTCTGTCGTCAACCTCTCATGGGCGCGTGCCACGCCCTTTGTACTCGACTTCCTCCGAGTCTGGGGTCCACTCGGCGCCTTTTTGATGCTTGCCCGGCTAATACCCGCTTGGCAAAAATCAAGAACGCTGAAAATTCAACATTCAACCTCAGGCATCCCGTATTCCGTGCTCACAATCCGCAGCTATGCGCTGCTCCTCGCCCTCCTCTTTACTGTTTATCTGTCAATCACAACCGCTTCAACCCTCTGGGATCGTGACGAGCCTCGATTCTCAAGAGCAACTGTTGAAATGGTGGAGTCGGGAAATTACCTCTATCCTACATTTAACGGACAACTGCGGGCCGATAAGCCCATTCTCATTTACTGGCTGATGTCCGTTCCGGTCCGGATATTAGGCGTTTCTGAATTATCCTGCCGCCTGGTCGCCCCAATTGCCACGGTGATTACCGCATTGCTGACCTTCTGGCTGGCACGTCGGCTGTTCGATCTAAAAACGGCGGTCTGGGCGGGCCTGATCCTGGTGCTAACTCCGTTAATGACGGTCAGCGGAACGGCTGCCACGACAGATGCTTTACTGCTAGCCTGCATCACGGGGGCCATCGCGTCGTTTATGTTGTCATGGTTGAATGGGTTCCGTCTTTGGCACCTGATTCTACTCATAGTGACGCTTAGCGGCGCCTTGCTCACTAAAGGACCAGTCGGGTTAGCCGTCCCACTACTCGTCATCGGCTCCATCATGATTTTTGCACGAGGGGAAATCCTTAAGACGGGTCGCTATTTGGGGTGGCTTGTATTTGCCATCATCGCATCCATGGTTTTATTTCTTTCCTGGGGACTGCCCGCTAATGCGGCCACTCATGGTGAATTTTTACGGCTGGGCATCGGGAAACATGTGGTCAACCGATCCCTGCACGCCATGGAGAGCCA
The DNA here is from genome assembly GCA_038330175.1 of Kiritimatiellia bacterium. GTDB lineage: Bacteria > Verrucomicrobiota > Kiritimatiellia > CAIKKV01 > CAITUY01 > JAABPW01. Next base: position 32,257 of record JBBQNS010000009.1, on the reverse strand, counting down.
CGGTGGAAAAGCCTTCGCATTCTATTTTTATTATATCCCTTTATTGATCCTGACGTTTTTCCCTTGGATCCTTTACCTTCCGCGAATTTTTAGCCGAGTGCCCGCGGCAACGAATGAATACCGTATCCGACGCCGCATTCTCTTTTGCTGGGCCGTCCCGGTCATTATCCTGATGAGCCTGGTCGCCACCAAGCTCCCGCATTACATTCTTCCGGCATGGCCGGCCTTGGCAATAGCCACAGCCCTCGGACTTGAGCAAGCGATCCAGTCACGCCGGGCAGGGAATCAAACCTTAGCGGCACGAATCGGGCTCGGGCTTTTCCTGATCATTGGCTCAGTTCTAGGCGTGGGACTGATCGCCACACCTTGGGTCATGGCGACTGCACCGCTGTATGGAATTCGGGTCCCCGCCACAGTTCTGGGCCTAGTATTTTTAGCGCTAACCTCTCTCGCTTGGCATCATTACCGAAACGCTCGTCATGGATATGTCGCAAGCCTCCTCGGGGCGGGCATGATCCTCATCCTGACGTCAGCGAGTCTCTTCCTGCTTCCCGCCATTGAACGATTGAAATTATCGCCGCAAATCGCCAAGATCATACAACAAAATAGCGATACGACGACCCCTGTGGCCACCTGTGGCTATGGTGAGCCGAGCCTCAATTTCTACCTTGGACGTGGCCCTATTGCCTCCATAGAGGGATCCGAACTTCCTAAATGGGCTACCGCAGCAGGAGAAGGTGTTCTGGTAGTTACCGAAGACCGGCTTAGGCTCAATAGTGATGCGTTTCGCTCCGTGCGAATTAAAACGCTGTACGTAATTGCCGGATTTAACTATTCCCAAAGCAAAAAAACAAAAATCCACATTATTTATAGAAGCGACATCCCATGAGCGCGGAACAGAACAAAGATATGGGTGACGAGCCGGATCCGATTCCCGTTGAACTGGAAATCGAGGCAGCTGAATCGGCCGGTAAGTCCGATAAAAAATTGCTCCTGATGGCGCTTGTGGTGGTCGCCTGTATTGCGATCGTTCACTTTACTCCGCTTAAAACCCTGACAAGTGATGCGGCCTGGAAGGCGCATATCAGTCAGTTGGGGGTGTGGGCTTCTTGCCTCTACTTCCTCGTCAGCGTTGCCTTAATCGCCATCGGCATACCCCGCATGTTGTTATGCTGGCTTGGCGGCGTTCTTTTTGGGTTCACAACCGGGGTGATCATTGGACAATTTTCGGCACTGTTCGGTTCGTATACCACTTTTGTTTTTGCCCGTTGGGGTGGGCGTGAATGGGTGCAAAATCGTATAAAAAAAAGTCAGCGGCTTCGCAATATGCTTAAGAAGCCCTCCACTTTTACGATCTTCCTCGTACGCCAGCTTCCCATTGCCGGGATTGTGCCCAACTTGATTTTAGGAGTTACCCCCGTCAAGCACCGCTATTTCCTGCTAGGTTCATTTCTCGGCTATCTTCCAAGTTCGATCATGGTTGCCGTTATTGGGAGCAGCTTTGGTAAGGGATTCAACAAGGAAACCTTCCAGCATTCTGTCGCGCAAATTACGGCGGCCATGCTGGGACTCGGGGCCACCTCCCTCATTGTTTGGTACCTGAGGAAAAAGCTGAAGCGAAGCCCTCCAGCGGCTTCGTAAGGAACGACCCCAGCGAGAGCTACTTCATTCGCCAGGTCAAAAAACCACCTATTGTCAGGAAAATGAGGTTGGGTAGCCACCCCGCCACCCAAGGAGCGATAATCTCCTGTTTCCCCAGAATCAAGCCGAACTGCACTAGGAAATAGAAACCGAATAGAGCGGACAAACCAAACACCACGCTACGCATTGCCGGGCGCCGTGCCCCACCCGCCGTGGCGGGAAGCCCCAATAAAAGGAGCACAAGACAGGACCAAGGCATGGCCACACGGCCATGAATATCCGTCAACCGTGAGGCGACCCATTTCGCCGAAACATTGGGCCGATTCTGAATGATACGCACCATTTCCAAGGTGGAAAGATAGTCGGAATCTTTCATCTCATTTACAAAATCATCTGGCCGCTCGAGATATTCAGACATTTCCATGGGCCGTTCCACCACACCCGAAGGCGGGCCTTTGGGGTCGCCCTTCTCATCAAAATCCTTTTTTTGCACCCCATAAAACCACCAGGTTCCGTCCAACCACTCGGCACGTTCTGCCGTAATCTCCATTTCAATGGTTCCATCAACGCGTTGTTGAGACACTTTAATATTACCCAACCGGGTCGGTGACCGCTGATCAAAATTTTTGATATACCACTGCCGTCGGGTGGGGCCGGTATGATAGACGTATTCTCTGACAATAAATGAAGAATCAGGCGACCGCTTTAAAACCTGTTTGGTGTAGTCCGCAATCCAACGCGTTGCAACCGGGCCAATCGTTTCTTGAACCACGGCCCCGAAAAGACTCGCACAAAGCCCCACTCCCATCAAGGGTAGCAGTAACCGCCGCAAGCTTACTCCGCTCGCACTCATGGCCGTCAGCTCATTATGACGGGCAAACATCGTCATGGTGTAGAGGGTGGCCAACAATAAGGCTATGGGAAGAACCACGACAATAAACGGATTGTGCCCATTCACCTTAAAAAGGAAAAACGCATAATACAGAAGGATATCGGCAACGGAAGCCTTAGCTTCTAGAAAATCGGAAAACCGGTCAAACAAATCGAGTACAACATACAACAAGCTGAACGCCACGGTACAATACCCGAAGGGAATCAGGTACTGCTTGAGCATATATTTATCGATGATCTTCACACTATTATGACTCCCAGCGAGCTGACCAGTCCAGGGCACGGCGCAACACAAAGGCCTCTGTTTTGACACGCATCCTTACCCTCTCCAAGCGGGTATCATAAGCTGCCATGACACATTTAGCATCCTGCCCCATTTCTGCACCGGTAAAGAGCTCGCCATGCATTCCACGAAAATCGAGGTGGAACTGTACGCCACCTTCAGTGATGGAGCCACCTAAATCCTGATTAGTGAGTAATAATCGATTTGCGCCCGTCTCATTACGGCCACATTGATCCAGGTACCAGGTAGGTGACAGCGACAAAGTATCTACCCGGAGGAACCGAAGAATACGTTTTTCAGCCTCAAATAGTTCAGCAATATCTTCGAGCGGGACCGAAAAGGCCCGGAGAATAATAACCGTTTCCAAAAAGTGCAGGTAGGCGTGGGAAAATCCAGCAGGCTCTTTGGGCAGATAAAGCCCCAACTTCGTTTGAATATTCCTAAGGTAATGGGGAGATCTCCCCAATCTCCGACAAACCTGGGAAAAGGTCAGGCGCTCAGCGGAAGATTCGCTGAAAGAATCTTCGAAAATATCCAACCCCGTTAAATCTGACACAATTCCAACGCTTTCTTTAAATATTTGCCGCGGAAGACATCTTCATCCCATTCATCATTGGTAAGCAACGCTTTCCTGGGCATTTTCAAACAATAGGCGCTCGCCTCCAGCCATTCCCCACCCTCACCCTCAATAGAGACCTCTTCCCGTAAAAACCGCTTTCCCTGATAGGAGTCAATCCTCGCAAGCGACTCCTCATCGACATCCATATAGACCACCCCATCCACCGACCTGTCGGGAAAAGGGATCATAGCAGACTGCCCCTCCTCCTTGATCACAAATTGAGCATAGCCATGCAATTGGCCAAATTTAGTAGTAAAGGATTTCCCCGTCAACGCTCTTGCAAGCTCCATGAACATCAACGGACCTGATACAAAAAGATTCATGATTCCAATCCATAGACCCTCGGCCTATCCGTGCCTTCTCCGCCTCAAAAAATCAAACAAGCAGTGGTTCAATGACTTGCTCCAAGGCCGCATAGAACTCGGCAGGAGTGTTATATCGGGAATTGGCTTCGCGCGACAAGCCCCATTGAATGGCCTGAGCAACTGCAGGAGGAAGCGTTTCGATGCCCACCGGCTCCTGATCATACATCTGCTTCAAATTAGAAGTATCCGGGAATGCCCGTTTTCCGGTCAATAGTTCGCATACCACTGCCGCTAGGGAAAAGACATCGGTCCGCGCATCTACCGGGTATCCATGCAGCTGTTCCGGGCTTAAATAGCCAGGAGACCCCTCTATGTTGTCACTGGGCTGATCTCCATGAGCCAACCTGATCGCCAACCCGAAATCCACCAGCTTCAGTATCATGGAATGGCTGATCATGATATTTTCCGGCTTGATATCACGATGAAGGACTCCTTGGTCATGCGCATAAGTTAAAGCTTTGACGCACGCCTGGGTAATATCTAATACAGCCTGCAAAGAAAGGGCGCCCATCGCCTCAATAATTTCGCGCAAGGACTGCCCATCCACGTACTCCATGACAATAAAAATGTGCCCTTTTTCGTCCTCGATATTATGTAGCCGGACGATATGTTCGTGAGATAGTTTCATCGAAACGGCGGCTTCGGCTTTCAATTGGGCCAACGCTTCAGGATTCTTTGAAATTTCGGCCTTAAGCAACTTGATGGCGACATCCATTTTCAGCATTGAATCGTGTGCCAAAAACACAGTCCCAACACCGCCTTCGTTAATTTTTTTTAAGATCTTATACCGGTTACTGGAAAAAGCGGCAGGCTCAGGCTGAGGATTTAACTTCTTTATAGGAGTAGCCTGTCTGATCCCAAATTTCGGAATACGAAACGCCGCTGCCCCCCGGGCAACAGTGGGCTTTGTTTTTTTGACGATTAATAATTTTGGATTAATTCCCATTGAATTCCCCCCCTCGATAACAAAAGCAGGCATATTACATTCAGCTTCAAAAAAAGCAAAAGCAAAAGCTTTATTTCCCGAGCGGAAATGCATCGTGACATTCTTAGCAATGGGATTGCCGAATAAATCAGGTTCCCGTAGGATACGGCCTAAACCTTTATGAATTGGCTTAGTCAGATTAAAAAATACGCTACGGTCGGCATTGGCAGCGCCATCACTGATTTATCCATTTATGGGATCTTGATCCATTTTGCGAGTTTTACGCCGGAAGGGGCCAACCTCATCAGCCGCCCCTGCGGAGGGATCTTCAGCTTCGCGTTCAACAAGCTCTGGACATTTGACCGGAAACAATTATCAGGCACCCATCGCGAACTGATCCGCTTCGGCATTGTATGGATTGTATCCTACGGCGCATCAATCCTGCTCGTCTGGCTGTTTCACCATTATTTCATGCATTCCCCGGGTGTGCCTTCAGGAATATCGGAAATAATCCATCATGTGACGGGCTGGAAAATACATATGGTCGAAGCGCTCTCCAAACTCTGCGCAGAAGGCTTAGTTTGTATTGGCATTTTCCTGAGCCATAGATTTTGGACCTTTAGAAACGACTAAAGGCGGGGGGATCAATGGCACTCTCACACCGCCCATATAAATGGCTGTCATGGTCGTCCGGACGCTCCCCAGTCCCAACTCGTAATCCATAACCAGGGGAACAATGGAGTCCATGGGCGCGTTTTGTGCCGCTTTAATGAGACCTTGGTCCTGACGCAAAGCGGCAAGTTTCTTGAAATCCAGACTCCAGGCATGAAACTCACGAGGCTTCACAGAACTTCTCGATTCCGCCATCGGTACGATACAGGTGGTATCAAAATGCTGTCGCCCGAAACATGCGGGGCTTTTATCCTGTTTTGTAACGATCTTAAGGGCCACCACCTTGCCATCTAGATTGGCCACAATACGCCCTTGCCCCGTATCGGGTGCCTCCTTCGCACCACTTCGGTGCCGGGCTACCAGAAAATCCATTACCGGTTTAATTCGCTGGCTTAAATCGAATAAAGCTTCGGGATTAGCAATATTAGTCGAGATGGCCCCCGTTAAAAGGTTAGAGGTCGAATAGGCCATTTTTCCGCCCTGAGCATCATATACCGATAGGGTCAAAGCATCTTTATTCCGGCCAATCAAGGGATGCAGATACTCATCAGTATATTTTGCAAAAACCAATGCTCTCATGTCCGGGAGGGTCAAAACCGCAATCAGTCGATCATGAATCGATACCCGGTTACGCTCACCCATCTTCCCACTATCGGGCGAATTGACCTTCATATCCAAGAATAACGCGGGAATGTTTTTTCCTGTAATGCGATGGCGCCATGTTCCTATCGTAGTCGTTGCAAGAATCTTGCCCACTCGAGCGAGTTCCAAATGCAAAAGGCGATATCCGACATCATATTCCATGCAAACAGGGGGGTCTACCGCCGTGAAGCGTGCATCAATATCCATCAAAGGCGTTTCTGCCGCCTGAATTAAACTGGCCAGCATTACCACTAACCCTGCGGCAAATTTCAAAGATCTATTCAACATCATCGACGTCTCCTCCGCCCCCGCTGGGCCTCATCGCGCCCTGCCCTTGCGCTTTTACCAGCCGAAACCGTTTTTTCGGATTCGGACCGTTGCAGGGCAAAATCAATACGCCGTTTATCGAAATCAACCTTAACGGGAATCACCTTTAGACGGGTTCCCAACTTGTAGACATCCTGTCCCGCCCTCAATGCCTTAGTGGCGGGGTCATAACGCACAAAGGTTTCCGAAATGGCCGAAACATGCAGCAACCCTTGAACCCCAAGCCCATCAAGCTCGATGAAAAGCCCGAAATTCATCACCTTGACCACAACGGCATCATACACCCGCGCATTTTTTTGTTCGATCTGCTGGGCAAGGAAACGATACTTTTTAATTTCAAGTAATTCGCGCTCAGCCGCCTGGGCGACCTGCTCGGTTTCAGAACAGTGAACGGCCAGTTTTTCCAATTCTTGATTAGGATAAGGATTGCTTTTTCCTTCCAGCAAGGCGCCCAAAATACGATGCACAATCAAATCGGGATAACGACGGATCGGCGAAGTAAAGTGGGCATAAAACTTCTTGGCCAACCCGAAGTGCCCCCCCTCTTTGGAACTATAGATGGCCCGCTTCATACTACGAAGCACCGCCATTTGAGCACTATTGGCCAGTGGCGTATCCTTGATGCGGGTAAGAAATTCCATCAGATTGCGCCGATGCTTTAATTGTCCGGGCTGATACCCCATCTCGTGCAAGTCGGCCGTCAGCATTTCAATTTTTTCTAAATCCGGTTCTTCATGTAGGCGGTGAATCAACTTCCACCCCTTTGTGCTCACTTCCCGATCAACCGCTTCGTTCGCCGCGACCATGCACTCCTCAATCATCTGGTGCGAGATGTCATTCTCAACGGGGCGAATATCCTCAATCATTCCATCCTTGCCGATAATAACCGAGTTTTCCGGCATCGTAATATCTAAAGCCCACTGTGCCATACGCCGCGCGCGTAATTGCATAGCCAACTCGCACACCTCAAGGACCAAGGGCCGGGCTTCAGGCGGCATAACTACTTTACAATGCATGCCGGCAGGGGTTTGAATCACCTGTAAGGCCTGCTCGTAAGTCAGGCGTAAGCGCGACCGGATAAGGGTGCGTGCAAATTTGGCTGCCACCATACGCCCGACCTGATCAAAGGTCATGAAGGCGGAAAAGGCCAGGCGATCCTGATCCGGCTTCAAACTGCAAAGCCCATTGGATAACTCTTCCGGCAGCATGGGAATCACTTTGTCTGGCAGGTAAACACTATTTCCCCGTTCAATCGCTTCCTGATCCAACGCATTGCCCTTTGTCACAAAATGAGAAACATCGGCAATGTGAACCCCCAGAACACGTCGCCCTTCCTCATCACGTTCCAGAGACAACGCATCATCAAAATCCTTAGCAGTGGCAGGGTCGACCGTGAAAATGAATTTCGCTCGCAAATCCATCCGTTTACTTGTCTGGGTCAATTTGGCAGCAGTGTCCGATGCATCCTGCATCACTTCGGGCGGAAATGCCTGAGGCAGATCATACTGGCGCATCACCGCAAGCGTGTCCAATGAGGGGTTATCAGCCGGTCCGATAACCTCAATAATTTCAGCCTCCGGATTAACGTGCCTATTTTCCCAATTGGTGAACTGAATAACTACTCGGTCGTCAATCTGCGCTCCCTGAGCGTCGGGCACATAAAAATCTTGTTGATAGGAGGGATTAAGCGGGAGCACATAGAGGAATTTACCTGTGCTTTTGAGGGTTCCGACCACCACGCGCTTCCCACGTTCCACTACCCGAATCACCACGCCTTGGCGTTGCCACTCAGGGGTCCCCGGACGACGCGGTTCCAAGCGCACCACGACTTGATCCCCTGGCAACGCGGTACTCAAATGCCCGCGCTCAATCTGCACATTCAAATCGCCCTCCAAATTGGAGAGATAACCGCCTCCGGACCGTTTGACTTCCAAACGACCTGTGATCAAATCCGCTGGAGCACCTAGGGAATAACGGGTTTTGCGAATGATCACAATCTCCCCGTTCATCACCATCTTATGCAGAATATCGACCAGCGTCTTGCGTTCGCCACCACGAGCACCAAAAACCCCGGTTAATTCACCAAGCGTCATCGGTGAGTAATCAGGTTTTTGGAAAAAAACCAGTAGGGCCTCATGGGTTATTTTTTTAATCGCAGATTTAGGCATAATGTTAACGAACTCCCATCCCATTCTCTGGGTTAACTTTCTTTAGATCTCAATCTCGGATCCAGCGAATCCCGAAGGGCATCCCCAACCAGATTAAATGCCAGCACAACCAACAGGATCGCAGTCGAAACAGCAGCCATTTCCCACCATACCCCCTGCCAAAGGCGTAACCGTGCATTTCCAATCATTATACCCCAAGAGGGCTCGCCCTGCACTCCTATTCCGAGAAAACTCATAAAAACCTCAGTCCCGATCGCCGCAGGAAAACGGATGGAAAAGGTAATGATTATAATGTGAAAAACATTGGGCAAGATATGCCTAAAAATAATGCGCCAGGAAGAATACCCTAATGACCGCGCGGCCATCACATACGCCCGATCCCGATGTTTCATGACCTCCGCACGCAATAGTCGGCATAACCCCACCCAGGTCGTAAGCCCGATACCTAGGTAAACCCCCATGATCCCCTTCCCCACCACCATGGAAATGGCAAGAATGAATAGTAGCCCCGGAATGCTCTCAATGGTGGAATACAGCCATACGATCAGATCATCCACCCATTTTCCAAAATAGCCACTGATGCAGCCCAGCAAAACCCCGATGGGAATGGCAATTAGGGACGTCACGATCCCCACCAAAAAAGCGATCCGGGTCCCCTGAATAGTCCGTTGCAACACATCGCGCCCCAGATTATCGGTGCCCCATGGCCGGTAGGCCAGCGCTTTCACACCCGCCCAAATGGAATGGCCCCCCCCTGCCCCACACGTCTGCGCAAAGGGATGCCGGAAAATACTGGGGGGAAGATATCGCTCGCTTAGATTGACCAGCGAATAAGATGGGGTCCGGTCAACAAACCGATAATACCGATAAACAATCTCCCCATAGAGCGCGACCAAAAAGAAGCAGGCGATGATTCCAAGACAACCCCGGATTAACCGGCGTCGAATCAGGTCTCGCCATGCCTCGCGCCATAAAGATTGTCCGAACCCGTCCATAATCTACCTCAATTTCACTCTCGGGTCGACCCATGCGTAGCACAAATCGGTCACCAAACTGGCGACCACATACAGAATTGCGCCCACCAGAACCACCCCTCGCACCACATCGACATCTGAAGAATTAATGGCATTAATACTAAGTCCACCAAGCCCTGGAATACCGAAAAAACTCTCCAGCAGAAGGCTTCCCGTATAGAGAAACGGCAAGGCAATCACCGTATTGGTCACAATCGGAATCATCGCATTGGGCAACACATGTTTGAAAAGAACGCCAGCCGGGCTCAGCCCCTTCGCGAAGGCCGTCCGCACATAATCTTTATAGATCTCATCTAAAATCACCGTGCGATAAAACCGAAGATTCCCACCCAATCCACTAAGAATACCAATCAGGATCGGCAACAGCAGATAGCTCCATGACTCAAATCCCCATATCGGGAACCAATGCCATTTATAGGCCATAAAAAACTGTCCAAAAATAATCCAGACCAGATAATTAACACTCATCAAGGCCACTGCCAGGAAAACGAATGCACGATCAGGCCATCGGTTCCGCCAATAAGCGCATACGAGTGCCAACGCCACCGAAAGTACCAGTCCACCAAAGAAAATGGGCACCGTCAGGGCCAAGGAGGGCCAAATTCCCCTTTTCAACATCGTGGTCACCTTCTCATTCGTCGAGAGCGAGGTACCCAAATCAAATTTTGCCAAGGATTTGAAGTAATGCACAAACTGGGAGTCCAGCCCGTGTGGCATCCGGCGCTCCACCCGTACCCGCCGAACTTCGAAAGCGCCGGTCTCCGCCGACAGCATGACAGTGCCCACCAACGGGGAATTAGTTTCCGGCTTGAACTCAATTTCAGCCCACTCCCAGCGTGGCGAAACTGCCTGGGTTGAAGCCGAGAGAAAATTCATCGAATCGAGGCGGAATCGGGTTACGGAACCAGTTTGTTTGGCCCGGATTTCCACCCTACAGCGATAGCGAGAATCACTCCGCAAGGGGAAAAGCATTTGAATAGGAAAATTCGTTTCCGCATCCACCGAAACCGGGCTCGCCCAATCACACGGGGGAAAGGCGCGGGTCGATATCCAGTAGCCGGCAATCACCGGCTTGTTGAAGCCTCGCTGCTCGTCAAATTCTTCCAGTGCCTGCGGCGAAGCCTTTTTCCCTAACGCCATGGAGGCCGGACTTCCCCCCACCACATTAAAAAGCAAAAATGTAATGAGAATGACCCCTAACACCATGGGTATCATATAAAGTAAGCGTCGTATAATAAAGCGCGTCATAAAACTTACTATCAAATCATCATTACTCAGTAACACTCTTGTGCTCAATTAAGTTGCAAACGGTGCATATTCGTCATCCTGACGATAGGTGTCAAGCGAGGTATGTGGGTCATAAAGATATTATTTATCGGTTGAAGCCCTCACGTTACATGCTAGAATTTAGCGCCATGAAAAAAACCATTATATCTACAGCCAAAGCCCCCGCGCCAGTTGGGCCTTACCAACAAGCTGTGTGTGCAAATGGGCTTGTTTTTACGGCAGGCCAGCTCCCCATCGACCCCAAAACAGGGAACCTCCTCACCGGCCCCATCGAGGAACAGACCCGCCAAGTCCTCGAAAATCTTAAGGCCATAGTGGAAGCGGCAGGCTCATCTTTGGATCAGATCGTTAAAACCACAGTTTTCCTAAGTGATATGAATAATTTTCCAAAAATGAATACCGTTTATGCAGAATATTTCAAGGCCGAGACCGCACCAGCCCGCTCCACAGTTCAAGTAGCCCGCCTTCCGAAAGATGCCGCCGTGGAAATCGAGGCCATTGCCACCCTCTGTTAAATTTTCTATGTATTTCTGAAATCATTTAAGTGCATTTTCTGAATTCAAAAAAATAAACCAAGGCGGTCCGTATGCGCTATGCAATCGTTTCCGATCTCCACGCTAACCTTCAGGCTTGGAAAGTAGTTTACGAAGACATCCAGAATAATAATGCCGACCGCATTATCTGCTTGGGCGACATCATTGGGTATGGACCGAATCCTGCCCAGGTGATTAGAGAGGTTCGCGATAAGGTCGATGCGGTAATCCTAGGCAACCATGACGCCGCGCTTTGCGGAAAATTGGATGCGACCTTGTTCAATGAAGATGCTCAACGTCTTCTGGATTGGACGCGTAAACAATTAAGTGAAGATGATTTAAAATTTCTATCCGCCCTTCCCCTCACCCTGATTGGCGACGGCTTCCTTTGCTCCCACGGCGAGTTTTCGGAACCAGGCAATTTTGATTATGCGGCAACACCTGAAGAAGTGCTGCCTTCCTGGAAAGCCACTGAATCTAACCTTCTTTTCGTTGGCCATACCCACGAACCCTCTATCTTTGTTCTTGGCAATAGTGGTATTCCCCGGAGTGTTGAGCCCCAGGACTTCACTATCGATTCTGGAAAACGTTATTTCGTCAATGTCGGTTCGGTTGGTCAACCCCGTGATAAAGATCCCCGCGCCTGTTACTGCATCTATGACACCGAAACCCACTCCATCTACTGGAGACGCGTCGCTTTTGATGTTGATGCTTACAGGAAAGCATTGAAAGCCACCGGGCTAGAGCTAGACCCAAGTTACTATCTTCCTGCACCTGCAACCAAAAGCGAAGCCGCACCTGTGAAACGGCCGATCGTGTTCTCTCCGCCCAAATCGCCCGCTCAGGCCGCACATGATGTCGTGGTCGTTCAGGATCTCAAATCCATCCCGAAACGAAAAAAGAAAATTTCACTCAGCATGGTTTCATTAGTCTTATTTGTCTGTTTAGTCATTGGCGTGCTGGTCTGGCGCAAAGTCCCTCACGCAATCGATATCAATGCCACAAGCCCCAATCCATTGCCGGCTTCCATCCAAAGCAGCCTTCCACTCCCGGAGCAGGTCCTGGTGCCCGGCCTGCCCATACCTGGATGGAACATCCATCTGGAGGACAACGCTCAGCAGCAGGCCGGCATTAACCTCGATGGATTCAAGCAACCCTTCCTGTACCTCACCTCGAAGAGTGACGCTAAAAAAATTCTTCTTTCTTCCAGTTGGGTAGAAGTCAAAAGTGAAGAAAAATGGTTTTTTGAAGCCTCGCTCCAAAAGAAAAAAGATTTTATGGGTAGCTTTTTCCTCTCCGTAACGCTTCAGAAAAGTGGAGGGAATATCGTCACTAATTTTGTAGCCATAAAGATCCCGCCCCCGCAACTTACCGGGCTTTCCAAGATTCATGAAGAGTTTTCCATACCGAATGATGGCGCCTTGATCCGCTTGACATTAGGCGGCAATTTCTCAGGCAAAGTCCTTATGCTTCAGCCAAAATTATTCAGGGCCAAACCAGCAGCGATCCCTGCCCAGATTCCAGATGAGTTTGAGCCGGCAGGTGAGCCGACTACTCGTAATCGGGATTGGTCTCGATAATCGAAATTTCTCGCAGAGCGTATTTATTTAATTGAGCACATTACCTATATTGTGCTAATTATTAATTATGCGCTATGCGTTCATCTCTGATATTCACGCGAATTTACAAGCGTGGCGTGCGGTCCATCTGGATATCCGCAGCAGTAAGACCGATTACATCCTGTGCCTCGGGGATGTGATTGGGTATGGGCCCTCCCCGGCGGAGGTGCTTAATGAAGTCCACGCCAACGTCGACATGTTCGTGCTGGGCAATCATGATGCCGTCGTCAGCGGGCGGATGGATGACTCCTCTTTCAATCCGCATGCACGTGAAATGATCCGTTGGACCACCTCCAAGCTTAACCGGAAGGCCTCCTCATTTTTAGGTTCGTTCCCGTTAACCATCATCGGCAACGGCTTTCAATGCGCTCATGGCGAATTTTCACGCCCGGCCAGCTTTGACTATGTATTGAATCCGGAAGACGCGCTTCCCTCATGGCAGGCCGTTGACGCTCCGCTCCTCTTTGCAGGCCACACGCATGAGCCCGCTTTTTTCCTGATCGGACCCAGTGGCATCCCCCGGCAGGCAGAGCCTCAAGACTTCGAAATTGAATCCGGCAAGCGCTATTTCATTAATGTCGGATCCGTTGGCTGTTCACGTGATGGCGATCCGCGGGCAAGCTACTGTATTTATGACACCGAAGCTCGTGCGGTGTTTTGGCACCGGATCCCCTTTGACTTGGACAGCTACCGTACCACCCTCATTCGTTCAGGTCTCGACCCGAAACAATGTGACTTATTGAAAAGGGATCCGCTCGCCCATACCCTCCCTCTTCGCGACAAACTTGATTTCACTCCGCCTACTGTCCCTGAGAAGGCGGCCCATCCAATAGTAGCGTCTCAAGATATCACCAAATTGAAGGGCTCTCTTCGACATTGGCAGCAGCTCTTTTGGACGGCTGCCCTGGTCGTCACGACTTTGAGTATTGCTGCCATATGGGTCTGGCGCCATCAACCCGATTACCGCACCGTGATTGGCCCTAACTTGGCTTTTATAAATGCAACCAACTACCCTGCAAAAACCAACCTGTTGAGGCAACCTCTTCTCCCCACTTCGCCGGGCCATTCCGTTCTCAGCTGGCAAATCCAGCTTGGGGATTATCGGTATCAAAGGGTTTCCGTAATCCCTTTGAAGAAGGAGGAGTACGGCTTCCTGCTGGAATCAGGAAAAACAGATTCTTCGCTCACACTCTCCGCACCTCAAATACACGTGCTTCAGGGCCAAAGTTGGACCCTAAACGGCCTATTCGAAAAAGGAACCCCCTTTGCGGGTACCACCATCATGGCCGTCACACTCATACGACAGGATATAAAGGGAATGGTGACGAACCTGAATTTTGTAGTCAAGGAGCCTCTGCTGGCGAGGACAGATGGCTGGATGAAAGTCCACCAAACCTTTACAATCCCAGCTGGCGGCAAAATAATTCAGGTACAAATTCGTGGTAAGTTTCAAGGGACTATCCGGGCGAAAATGCTTTCGTTGGAATGCGGAGAGGGCAGAAAAAAGAAATCGACGCTCCCCTAAACCGAGCTCAGTCGAAGTCGTCCTCTTGAACACGTATTGCTTCCGCTTTCGTATCCAGATATCCCTGCAGGATCACCTGTGCGGCGAGTTTATCACGAACCTCTTTGCGGCGTTCGCGGGAGACATCTGCCTGCAGGAGCATTCGCTCCACCAAGCTGGTGCTTAACCGCTCATCGGTGATATCAACCGGTAAACCACTTGCCGTTTTTAACAATTCTACAAATTTTCCGGCCTCCAAGGCCATAGATCCGCTGGTCCCGTTCATATTGATCGGGATCCCTACCACGATCCGGACGACACCCCGGTCACAGGCAATTCGACAAACTGCAGCGATAGCTTCTTCCACCGTCCTAATCGTCTCTACGGACAATGGTGTCGCCAGCATGCCCATGGGATCGCTGATCGCAATCCCCACCCGCTTGGTTCCGTAATCAACACCTAGGATTCGTCCCATCATCAGCAGTTTAATTCCCTTATCAAAGCCAGCCCATCCAAAGTCAAATCCGGGACAATATCAACGGGGGTATCAAGCCCCTTCAGCGCTATACCGGCATAGCCGCCCGTGGCACAAAAATGGATCTTTTTATCTTTCATGCCGGCTTTCACATGGTTCAAGATTTCACGAACCATGCCCCGATATCCGATAACAACCCCGATCCGCATGGCCTCACTCGTCGTTCGCCCAATATTTTTGAAGCGCCCGTTCAACGCGATTTCCGGCAACAAGGCGGTTCGTTCGGCGAGATAATCCGTCATCAAGGGAAGCCCAGGCGCAATCACCCCGCCCACATATCGACCATCCCCCGTAACCGCATCGAACGTCAGCGCCGTCCCAAAATCAGCGACAATGACGGCCGACTTATAAAGCTCCCAAGCAGCCACCGTATCCGCCAACCGATCGGCGCCAATGGTTTCCGGCTGGGGATAATCTACCTTGATATTCAAATGAATGCGGTGCCCGACCAGCAAGGGATCTTTTCCACATAATTTTTTAAGAACTTGAGTCCAAAGGGGATTAAGCCCGGGTACAACAGAACATAAGACCGCATCTTTAACCAGTCGCCCCCCCGCCATTTTACGCAACAATATCGAAATCTTGCGTTCTTCACGCCCCTCGCGCGTCGGCATACGGGCCTGGCGTAAAATCCGTCGCCCGCTCACCAATCCAATGTGGGTACTGGTATTACCGATATCGATGACAAAAAAATAATTCATAGGACACTCATCTTAAACCGATTAATCCAGTTCCAAGGACAAATCGGCAGCAGGCGCTGAGTGGGTTAGGCCTCCAATGGAGATGGCATCCACGCCCGTGGCCGCAATAGCTACGACCGTTGCCAGGGTCACCCCGCCGGACGCCTCCAATTTGCATTTTTTTGCGCAAATTGCGACGCAGGCTTTCATACGGTCAAGCGCCATATTATCCAGCATGATCCACTCAGGAATGGCCCGCAAAGCATCACGCAAGTCTTCCTCTGACTCCACTTCCACCTCAACAGGAATACCAGGGAATTGAGCCCGGGCGGCATCGACTGCCCCTTGAAGATTGCTAATACCCGCCTCCTGCCAAAGCCGTCGGTGATTATCCTTGATAAGGACCATATCGAATAGTCCCATCCGATGATTCGTTCCTCCACCGCACGTCACGGCATATTTTTCTAAAACGCGTAACGTGGGGGTCGTTTTACGAGTATCCAGAATTTGGGTGCCAAAAGGTTTTACCTTATCAACAAATTCACGGGTGCGTGAAGCAATCCCCGTCATCCGCTGCATAAAATTCAAGGCCGTCCGCTCCCCTGTAAGAATTCCGTGAATTGGCCCTTCAATGGTCATCAAAACCTGATTCGGTTTTACGGACATTCCATCCGCTACCAAACACTTGCACTGAAGCACCGGGTCCACGCTGGCAAATACCGCCTGCGCCACCGCCCCTCCGGATACAACATAGTGACCACGAGCTAGAATTACGGCCTTCCCACGGCTAGCTTCAGGAACTACAGATAAAGTCGTTACATCACCTGAGCCAATATCTTCCGCAAGAGCGCGTCGGATCAAGTCCTGCACAACCGGATTTTCAACCATAGTGATCATTCCACCCTCCATTCGCTTGGCATATGACAAATTCCTTCAAAATTCATATCTGACTCCACGCCGATTGCATAGGCATTGTCCATCCGGTGGTAGTTCACTTTGTGATCCGCCGAATGAACCGAAAACGAGAAAAAATAGGTGCCGCGTGCCAAATTCAATTGCGGAATCTTCAGCACCACTTGCCCGGAACCCGATAGCCCCGGGATCGTCACGGCGGCAATCTCCGTATTGCTTCCATGAACTAACCGTCCCGCCTCATCGCTGATACCAAACCCGAAAATCGAGGATCCCACCGGCGTCTTAACCTCATACCCCAGCTTGACCGTCAGGGAGTGGCCCCATTTGAATTTTGTGGTGGCCATGCCGGACTCATCGATAAACTCCGTGCCCGTTAGGATCACCTCACGCGTTCCCCACTCGCGGCTATGTTCAGCACTGGCCTGAATACGCCAGAATGACTCATATTGGCCGACCACCTTGTCCGGGGCACCATGGCCCAACAACCGGCCGTGATCCAAAAATAAAATCTGATCACTCACGGACTGGATCGTTCCCAGATCGTGCGAGATGATTAACATCGTCTTCTTCTGGTCACGGAATTCAGCCATCCGACGCAAACATTTACGTTGAAAAGAGGCATCCCCTACAGCAAGCACTTCATCGACCAACAGAATGTCCGGGTCGACTTCCACGGCAACCGCAAAGCCTAACCGGACATACATACCGGACGAATAATGTTTAACCGGTTGATCGATAAACGTGCCGATATCCGCGAAATTGAGAATGGCGTCAAAACGCCGAGTCATTTGCGCACGTGTCAAACCCATGATGGCGCCAGCTAGAAAAACATTTTCACGTCCGGTCAGATCAGGATGGAAACCGGCACCTAGTTCAAGTAAGGAGGAAATCACGCCCGTGGTCTTGATTTTTCCTTCAGTCGGCATCATGGTTCCGGCCAGAACGGATAAAAGTGTGCTTTTTCCAGCACCATTGGCTCCAATCAAGCCTAGAGTAGAACCCTGTTCAACAGTAAAACTCACGTCCTTCAATGCCCATAGGTCACGTTCACTTCCGGGCGCATGAATCATATCCATCACCATGGATTTCAATGTACGTCCGCCGGAACTTCGTAAGCGGAAACGTTTCCCTACTCCCTCAACCTGTATGGCTATGTCACTCATATTACAGTTCGTCCGAAAAACGAGGTTGGAGCTTTTGAAAAATAAGGATCCCAGCAACAAACAACACCACCGTCATTCCAATTGAGAGTGCAATCAATGACAACGAAGGGAGCGGGCTCCCCAACAAGGCCGACCGATAAAGTGCCAGAATACCTGCCATGGGATTCAGGAAATACAATTGCCCGAGTAATGGATGTTTATCGATAATTTTAGAAATCATAGAAATGTCATAGACCACAGGGGTCATAAAAAACCATGCCATAGTAAAGATCCCAGTCAAATGTTGAACATCACGGAAGAAAACATTCAAAGCACTTAGTCCCAGGCTAACCCCTGTACAAAGCGCCAAGTGGGTTACCATCGCCAAAGGCAACCAGGCAATCCCACTCAAATCAAGGCCTACAAACATCAAATACACGCCCATTACCAACAGGGAGAGCAGGAAATTTATGAAATTTGCCAACACTATGGACAATGGCAGTAACGCCCTTGGGAAACAGGCTTTTTTGACCAAATTCGCATTGCCGATGATCGCAAAAGACGAATCTCCAAGACACATAGCGAGATATTGCCAGACAAAAATTCCCGAGACCAGCACCGTCATGGGCATAGGAAACTTCATTATAATCTTCATGAATACAGCATAGATGGCGATGAGGAATATCGGCCCCAACAGGGTCCAGAGAAACCCTAATGCCGATTCCTTATAGCGGATCTTAACGTTCCGGACTACCAACATGGAAAGCAGATCGCGGCGCGCAAATATATCTTTAACCAGACCAATCATAGGCGTGTAAGTATATGCCTAGTCCCCGGTGAAAACAATCCCGAATACAGTGGATATCAGGCCCCACTCTAAACCTCTCTTCCCGTATCATTTCTATTTGACGCAGGGGGGAAGGCCCCCTATATAATAAAGCCTTTTAGGAGGGATAAATCGTGAAAATACTAGTAACAGGTGGCGCCGGTTTTATTGGCAGTAATTTCATCCACTATATGCTTGAGTCACACTCCGAGGATGAGATTGTTAATTTTGACGCTCTCACCTATGCCGGGAATATCGAAAATTTATCGGACATTTCGAGAGAGCCACGCCACACGTTTATTCATAGAGACATAACGTCAATAAGGGATGTCGCCAAGACCTTCAAAACCCACAAGATCGACGCGGTCGTGAATTTCGCCGCCGAAAGTCATGTCGACCGCAGTTTACACATGGGGCCGCGTGCCTTCATCAATACCAATATAATGGGGACACAAATCCTTCTCGATGCCGCGCGTAAATTCAAGGTGCAACGCTACCTCCAGGTGTCGACCGACGAAGTTTACGGGAGTCTTGGCCCTACGGGCGCTTTTACAGAGAAAACACCTATTCAACCCAATAACCCCTACTCCGCCACGAAAGCAGGTGCTGATTTCATGGTTCGTGCGGCCCAACATTCACACGGGCTTGATACGGTCATTACCCGCTGTTCAAATAATTTCGGACCTTATCAATTTCCTGAAAAGCTTATCCCCTTAATGATTGCCAATGCTTTGGCCAATAAAGCGCTCCCTGTTTACGGCGATGGCATGCATGTTCGCGACTGGATTTATGTGATGGATCACTGCTCGGGTATCGACACAGTGCTTCGAAAAGGGGTCTCTGGCGAGGTTTATAACCTGGGTGGGAATTACGATGTGCCCAATATTCAAATCGTCAAAGGTATCCTTAATATTCTTGGCAAACCGGAAAGCTTGATTACCTACGTGCAGGATCGTCCTGGGCATGACCGGCGTTATGCGATGGATAATACGCGGGCCAAAACTGAACTTGGCTGGGAACCAGCCTATAAGTTTGAGGATGCACTTCAAACCACTGTTAAATGGTATGTGGATAACCAAGTTTGGTGGGAACGCATTCGTAGTGGTGAGTATTTGAAAGCCTTTGATAAAATGTATGGGTGGCGAGACGAGTCGTGTCACTGAGCCGTTAAGGATTCGGGTTATGAACGAAAAAACTATTTCTATTGAGCCGATATTTTCGGGTCGTCTGTTAACCCTTGAAACCCAACAAGTGGAACTCGAACCCGGCGTTAGAGCTTACCGCGAAATCGTCAGGCATCCCGGTGCCATTGCAGCCATCGCGAGAGTTCCTGATGGGCGTTTCGTTTTTGTACGCCAGTTCCGAAAACCCATTGAACGTGACCTTTTGGAAATCATTGCAGGTCGTAATGAGCCTGATGAATCTCCAGAGTCAGGCGCCGCTCGAGAGATTAAAGAAGAGACAGGGCACGAGGTTGTGTCGCTCCACTCATTAGGGAACCTATATCCCTCACCTGGTTATACCGATGAGCTTATTCACCTTTTCTTCGCTGAGCTCTCTGCGGAAGCCTCGGCACAAAATGGAGATCATGACGAGCGGATTACAGTAGAATACCTGACCGCGGAGGAATTTGAGTCCTTGCTGACGGGAGGGATCATAGAGGACGCCAAAACGCTTTCCGCATGGCTTTTATTCACCCGCCGCCAGCACCCATTCGCCACCACTGCGAGTTGATTTAATGCTTCACGGCCTCGATCGTCTCGATATCCATCGACACAAACGTTTTGAATATTCCGATCTGCGTTTCCAGCTTGATGTCCCCATTGGGTAGTCTTTCGGCAAGAATACCCGTGATCACATCGCCGTTGCGCAAGGTAATCCGCGTATCGGCATTAAATACCCGCTTGAGTATTTCCTTAAGGGTTACAGTCTGTCCCTTCTCAATGTTAACGCGACGCTCAATCGGGCCGTAACCTTTTAGCCGAAGAGACACGCTGTGGCCTCCCACCGGGATAGTACTGCTAAACCGTGCGGCAACCGGATTGTCCTGAGCCGGAATTAAAACGCCCTTTTCAACATCATCAATGAACACCTTGATCCCATCCGGTTTGGCCATCACCTCAATCGTGCCCACATTTTGTTCCAGCCGGAATTCTTCAACTTTTTTCTCGCCCTGCTGAAAAGTACAAGTCCGGGTCACTGGCGCATATCCATCCATTTCCGACCTGACGACATGGCTCCCGACTTCAATCTCGTCTAACGTGAGCGGACTTTGGCCGTATAATTTCTCATCCACAAAAATTCGAGCGCCAGACGGAATCGTGATTACGGAAAGCACCGCAGGAACTGGCTTAAGAGTAATGTCTAGATTCTCTGATTCATTAGCCTGAAGTTTAATTTTGGAGCGGTAAACCACGTAGTCAGGCAGGGAGATGATCAGTTCATTTTCGCCAGAAGGCAGTCGATCCAAAGTGCAGGGCGTCACTCCTTTTGATAACCCATTGACTTTGACCGCTGCGCCCAGCGGCTCTGTCTGGATTGTCAAAACAGCCGAATCAGAGGTCAGAGAAACAGTCACTAATTGAGGGGCGCGGTTCTCCACTTCAAACTCCACATCACGAGAGAGATATCCCAGCGAGGTGGCTTTTAGACGGTATTTCCCAAAAGGAAGATCTGTCAAGAGAAGTGGTGCTTTGCCTCGATGCACCCCATTGATCTCAATATCCGCCCCTATTGGCAAAGAGCGCAGCAGAACAAGCCCCGTCAGCCGATCAAGCCTAGCTTGAGGGCTCGTGGACACTGCGCTAGCGGTACCAGGTTCCTGTGCCGGACAAGGAAGGCACAATACCGCAAGCCATGCGCCTAGCACTATTTTTGTGATTAGGTTGATCATTCTATTTTTCCGTTGCAAGGTGACGTTCGACCTCAATGAGATTTTTACTGGCATTACGGTTACGTTCATCAGAACGATCCGGGATCATCTCGCAAATCACCTTCAGCTGTCGCTCAGCTTCTTTCCATTCCCGCAGTTTAACAGATCGCTCAGCCAGGAACCAAAGGTCATCAAAACGGCGCTGAAGCTCCTTAATGCAATCCCCTTTTGCCGTAGTGGCCTCGCTATAAAAAGAGGGTTTAGGCTGAATTGTTTCTAGATACCACTCGCATTCTTTATAAGCACGGATGGCGTTATACAAATTCTCATTTCGCACTTCACGCTCATCCCACATCTTTTTTCCCTGAAGGAAGGCCAATTTTGCTTTTTCGATCAAGGTGGCAGGCTCAACGGCCAAGGCGGCAAGACCCAATTCATTTTTACCGAATTCCTCAATCATGCCGCGGATGGTAGCGAACACTTCTGGCTCCACTTGATTTAGAACACGAATTCGTCGGGTAACGGGGCCCATCGTAACTGAAAGATCGCTTAAATTATAAACCCCGGGCTCAATGCCGGTGTATTCCTCGCGCAAGTCCAATAACCCGGCCGCCTCAATAGAGCGTGCTAAATCGCGCAGAAGTTCAGGGGCCACTTTTTTATCACGCTTAACATGGCGATCATTCTGCAAATCGTCAACTTGAACGCTGAGCAATTCCTGATTCAAATCTAAGGAATATCGAAAAATATTCGAAGAAGTCCCCTCTACACGCTCAAACATCAACGTGAGCACTGGCAGGTTTGTGTGAGGCTGGACTGGTATCGGGATGGGCTTCGCGAAAAAGGCCGAAAGGGGCGCGTTTAGCCAAACAAATAGCACAATAAGCAACATGCATAGGGCTAAGCCGATCAAATTCCTGCGCAAGGCTATTGGCGAAAGCGCCTTATTGAGAGATGGCCCTTTATGAAGCCCGAGATCTAACGGAGTATCAGTCCCCTTCTCTGAAATCGCGGAAGATAACAGGGCGGCCACCCCGGAAGCCTCAGCGGGCTTATTTTTTTTCCCATCATTCAAAACACGTATTAGGGTATCGCCAACGAGAATCTCGTCCTGCACATGAAGCCGCTGCTCCTGCACGAGTTTACCATTAACGGCTGTTCCGTTAGCGCTTCCTAAATCTGAAACCCAAAGCCCATCGCCCTCTTGGATATAAAAACGGCATTGAAAGCGGGACATTGCATCATCAGGAATGGAGATATCATTTCGTGATGAACGCCCGATACGAACCCCGTCACGAGGAACGTGGATTTCGCGGCCCGATCCCGGTCCCGCAGCAACAATTAGATGTATCACTGTTTCCATAGATTTATTTGTATGGCGAAATTACGCCTACCAGCCTTAGGAGTCAACTTTTTCACTCTACATCTGCCGGAAGATTTGCAGCACAATGGGGCCCAAAAGCACCACAAAGACTGCGGGAAAAATAAAGGCAACCAGAGGAAATAACATTTTCACAGGGGCCTCATTTGCCTTCCGCTCCGCTCGTTCAAAGCGGCGCTGCCTGATTTGGTCGGCTTGAATCCTCAATATAGACGCAATCCCCACCCCTAACTCATCCGCCTGGACCAGGGAATTTAATACCGACCTCAAATCCTGTTGATCTATCCGTTCCGACATATCGCGTAGAGCGTTTCGGCGCGTCTTTCCCAGTTGAATCTCCCGTAGCACCCGCAGTAATTCCTCTTCAAGAGCATCCAGTTTACCTTTTGACACGATCCTCTGCATGGCACTCATGAAGTCCAGCCCAGCCTCAACCGACAGCGTCAATAAATCCATTACAAAAGGTAGCGATTTTTGAATCCGGAGATGGCGGTCAGTAAGCGCCGCTTTCAACCAAAGCCCTGGATACGCGTAAAAAACCAATATGATAATGGCCACTACCGACATTCCGTGGTTTTGGAGAGATAATCCAATTCGGCCAGGCACAAGCCCGAAAAATGCCAAAATTAAAGCGGATAGCAAAATACCCAGAATGCCAGGCAACAGAACCTTCATAGCCAGGAACTCTTCAGAGCTTAACATCCCACCAAAACCCGCCGCTACTAATTTGCGGGATACCGATGCGTTAAGTTTCTCAAAAGACGGGCGCCGAAATAACGGCACTAAATTAGGAGCCAGTGGAAATAGAAGACGAAAAACAAACGGAATGCGGCGTTCCTGCTTACGCCCGTCTGCGAGGGTCACATAGGTAACTTGCAGAAGAACGTGGACACATTGCCAAGTAGCCAACCCGGCAAAAACCGCCCACATCAAACATAAAATATATTCAACCAAGGTAAGCATTTTATATGTCGATATTGATAATTTTGCGTATCGTCAGGGCACCTAATACCTCTAAAATAATTACAATGATAACCATGGTAATTCCAACGCCGGAATGGAAAAAATTCATCATCATCGTCGAATCGAGGAAAAACATAGCCAAGCCCAGCAACAAGGGCATGGCCCCAACAATAACTCCCTGCAATCGTCCTTGAGCCGTTAACGTTCTAATGCGCAGTTCAATCCGTAATCGCTCCCGGATCGTATGCGCAATTTTCTCAAACACCTCTGTCAGATTTCCACCTGTTTGGCGTGCCGTATCAAAAGCGGAAATCATCAGCAACAAATCTTCGCTGCCGACTCTTCTTTGAAGACTTTCCAAGGCTTCTTCCATACGCATTCCCACCCGCATTTGGTGAAGATACATTCCGAATTCCTGCGAAATGGGGTTCTGGCCTTCGCGCACAACCAGCTCAATCGCCTGTTGCAGACTGAATCCAGCTTTTAGCGCATTACTCATGTTTACCAGACTATCCACAAGCTGAAGATTAAAACGCTGAAGTCGGCGTTGTTTTAAGACCGCGAGTACCCGTTTGGGAATGTTCCACCCCGCCACCGCCAATATCGATCCTGCCACCGCCCCTATAAGAAACGAATGTCCGTCGAACCCTCCAAACAAAAGGAAGCCCAGCAGAAAACAGAGGGCTGCTGCAGTTGAGGCCAATTCTAAAATCCGTCGCGGCGGTATGAACAAGAACATATCCTCCATCTGGCGGGAGGCGTTCTCGGAATAGGCAGATGCATATTCAGCCGCAGCCGAGTGGAATGAATCCAGGATAAAATAGGTCAGGCCGCCCAAACAGATCAGGTAGAGCCCAGGCACCAACCATAATATATAGATTAAATCCATAGGTTTTCCTTCGAACCTAGCCTTGGCGGTGGGGATCGAAGATGGCGAGATCCACCTTGACGCCACGCGCTTTCAAATCATCCAGAAACGTGGGGATCGATCCCGTAGGGACAAGCTTACCCAAAACTTTTCCTTCAGCACTGAGTCCCTTCTGCTCGAACACAAAAATATCCTGCATGGTCGTACGTTCTCCTTCGCTGCCGACCACTTCTGTGACATTAACGACTTTACGCGAGCCATCGCTCATTCTGGATTCATGTATAATGATATCCACCGCCGAGGTAATCTGTTCGCGGATAGCCCTGATGGGAAGATCCATACCAGACATTAATACCAGGGTTTCCATACGTGAAATCACGTCACGAGGCGTATTGGCATGGATAGTCGTTAATGACCCATCATGCCCGGTATTCATGGCCTGCAACATATCCAATGCTTCACCTCCACGACACTCCCCCACCACAATCCGGTCAGGGCGCATGCGTAACGCATTCCGCACAAGATCACGAATCGTTACGGCCCCCTTCCCTTCAATATTCGGGGGGCGCGATTCCAGAGAAACCACATGGAACTGCTTAAGCTGAAGTTCAGCGGCATCCTCAATCGTAAGGATCCGCTCATTCGCTGGCAGGAAACTGCTCAGGACGTTTAACAGAGTCGTCTTTCCCGACCCTGTTCCGCCGGAAACGATAATGTTCTTACGGGCCTCGATACAGGCTTTCAAAAAGTCTCGCACTTCAGGGGTCCAAGTCCCATGCCGAACAAGATCATCGGATGTCAGCGGGATTTTGGAAAATTTACGGATAGTCAGGCACGGCCCGATTAATGAAAGGGGATGGATAATCGCGTTAACGCGGGAACCATCCTTTAACCGGGCATCCACATACGGTTGGCTCTCATCAATTCGCCGACCTAGGGGGGCAACAATCCGCTCAATAACGGCTAATACGGATTTCTCATCCAGAAAGGTTCGATCGGTAAGCTCAATGCGCCCACGGCGTTCAACAAAGATATGTTGCGGGCCGTTGACCATGATTTCGGTAACATCGGAATCGGCGAGTAAATCTTCAATAGCCCCTAACCCTACAGATTCGTCATATACTTCTTTAATCAAAGATTGCGCCGAAATTTCCGGTGGTAAACGCTGCGCCACGTCCTTGACGATCCCTTCCACAGTCTCCAAAACACGACGATGAAGCTCACCCTCATCAATATGAGTAGCCGTCAGACGCTTGATATCCATCCGCTCCAACAGCTCTTTGTGAATTTGTTGCTTTACGGCCTGCCGCCTCGCCATCATCCGCTCATCGCGCTCCCCGCCATATTCGGCAAGCGGCGCCGCAACGGGTTCGATCTTCGCCGGAGCTAAAGACGTGGACATCACAGGAGCCGGAGGCGGCGGTGCGACAGGAAGATCAACTCTGGCCGTGCTAGGCGGGGAGGAAGAAAACTTAAGGCCAACCGTCCCTAACTGGACTACTTGTCCTTCAATGACTTCCGAGCGGCCATGAACCGCTACCCCATCAATCAATGTATCACCGAAAGTCAAATCTTCAACCCAGCAGCAACCGCCCCGGAGGCTGACAATCACATGCCGCCCAGAAACCCCTGTTTCCGTTAGAACGATTTTGTTCTCCTCATCGGATCCCACCGAATAAAGCCCTGGAGAAAGCTCCAAAAGCTTTTTCGTTCCATCAGATTTTTGTATTTCAAGATACATGCGGATTGATTCAGAACTTAGCAAAATAAAATTATTACGGAGTATTTTTGTACCGGATGACCTGCTGGCGATACGTATTCAAAATAGGTATTTCCTCTTCCAGCATATTGAAATTCACTTCAGGAAGATTCTTTTCAAAACTCACATCTTCAGGGTTACGTAATGACAACGTCAAATGACCGCGCATGTTTTCAACAAAAACCAGCAATTCCGCCTCACGCGGGGTGACTTCCACCGTGATGGTACTGTAACCAGCGCTCAAACGGCTTCGATCCCCAAGCTCCGATTTTCCTAAGGTCTGACCTGTTGCCAAAACGGAAACGTCCTGAAGAATGGTCAAGGTTACCCATTCCGTTTTCTCGGGATCTTTTCGGGAGGGAAACGTGAAAGAGCCAATGACATCCACGCGATCGTTAGGCTGGACCAAACCACTTACCCCCGCAGCACCACTAATCGAAATAGAAACCGCGCGCCGTCCCGCAGTGATCACGGGCGCTAACCCGGATCCCGGTCGAAAAGGAACGTCGACGTAGGACCACATCAACGTTTCTTCCTTGTCCAAAGGTTGCTTCAGTTTTTTACCCAAAAACCGATTCAAATCCGTCACCAAAATGGTGTCTTTTGTTAAACTACGTCCCGGGATGCTTTTAGACAGTAAATCCTTTTTGACAAGAACCGTACCTGCGGGAAGATCACGGCCTGCGGCTAACACTTCCACACGCTTCTCACTGGAGATCAGTTGATCGCGTTCTTTCTCCAAATCAGAGATCCGCTTAGAGAGATAACTTTGTGTCATCAAAAAAGCTAGTAAGCCCACCACAACCGATATTATTAACACCATGCGTTGCTTCATGAGATTCGTCTCCTGTCGTTCAATTAACGGCACCCTGCTTATGTAGCAAGGTTATGCTAGTTTCGCCATTGGATTCTTGTGCAGTGACCATCACCACGCAGATATCCGCTCCTTTAACAAAAAGCAGCACACTGCTCGAATTATCGGCTCCGATCATTCCGGACCATCCTGATTTCTTCATTCCGCCTTCATAAAACCGGATGGCTTCAGTCTCCCCCATACGGGTAACAAACCGTTCAAAAGTTGACCGGGTATCGGTGTTCTTCAGTGTTCCCAGAACCACTCCATCCGAGGGAAAGGGAACATCCACAAGACGATGTTGAGCCCGCTTCGAAAGGGATAGGCTCCGCTCCGCAGGGGACTGCGTGACGGTTATGAGTAGTTCCGGCGTCTCTGAGCTAATTTTCAGCAGCATCGCACGTAGGGGCGGGCCTGGGCGGGACGCTAGGGTTGATTCTAATGAGACCGCTCCGTGATCACTGGCCACCACATTCACGTCAGCCTTACCCCCATTGATCTCCATCAGCGTCTTATAAATCAATCGGCGATAAGAAGCTGGATCCCTAAAATCGAGGCTCCGTGAAGAAAACACACGGGCATGAAGGAGTGAGGCGCTCAAACACCCTGCAACCATCAAGCTCATCAGTATCCGTTTACGGTGCCCCTTCAATAGATCCCCTTCGTCCAGGTCATCCAGGCCTTGCCTTTTAATTCTACAGAATCCTTTTGGTAAAGTAATTTTCGTGCGATGGGGATTAGCTCAACCGTCTTGGTGTCCTCCCCATCAACAAGGCCGAACATCTCTTGTGGAAAAGCATTATTAGCGATGGCCGAAATCGGATTGCCGGAACGACGAAGATTAAGAGCCTCAGGCTCGGCATCATTGACGATGCCTATCTGAAATGAAGACGCATCGCCTAACATCACACCATCGTCACGCGAAAAAGCGATTCCATCGGCCCCGAGCGTACAGGCAGCGATAAATTTAGGACCGGCAAAAGGAGACGCCTCCTGCATCGCCTTGCGCCCGGCTTCTCGCCGTGCGGCTGTCATTAATCGAGAATGGCTTACTCCCATCGAACAAATCTGTATTAAACCCGCCACCAGCACCAGAATGACCACCAACGCGACTACCAGCTCAACAATGGCTTGTCCTGATCGCTTTGCGAATTCTGGCTTCATTAATGGCCTCTCCGACTTCCACCGCCGTGCCCGCCGGGCTCAACATAAAGCTGACAGTCATCGCTGTTTTCTTTCAACCAGTCAATCCCCGTCTGCCTGAAGATGGAATTTTCCCACACCACCAACTGCATGCAATACCAACACCCTTCAGCGGTTTCTCCGTCTTCCATATATTTCGGTAAATGCACCTCGATATGGTCACGCCAATCAAGATTGAACGCGCCACCGGCAGGCGCAGAAGAGGCATCCATGGGGATCAAGCGCACATCATGAAAAGCCGGGAGCACAAGGCCGTATTCATTAGGCCGAATTTCCGTTCCGTTCGCCAGCAAATACCCCAGAGGTTTAGCGGCGGCAGTCCAAGTGATCTTACTTTTACCCGCTCGTGGCGTCAACCGAGATGACTCCGCAAGCACCCGTGTCACGGCATCTGCGCCCGCATAATCATATTGAGATTTTACCAGGCCTGCGGCTGGAAATGAGTTTTCGCCGGACGGGGAAATTGCATCCCATTTTCCCCACACGCCAGAATCATAACAATACCATTTGGAAACCATGCTAGGGGTATTTGTATCAAAACTGCCTGACGACAAATTGCGTTCTGTCAGCAGTTGATTCATGGAATTCCCGAGCCGATTATCCATCATTCTCGCCTGCACCATCAGCCCAAGTCCAAAATATTCCGAGTTAATCGGATTGGGATTGAGAATCACAACCGGCAATGCCGGCCAGGATTGAAAGCTCAGGTAATTATTCAACAGATCATTGGCATTGTGAAAAAACCAGCACCAATCCGTCCCCGCCACCGCATCATAAAATTCGGGCATAAGCAAAATATGCTCCCCGCTATAATCTGAATACAGTCGGGCATTGTCGGGGCCAACCGCTACGCCACCGTCCGCTACCGTTTGAATCATTGCGGAGTATTCGGTCCAGGCGTTCGAATAGGGTTCTGTAAAAACCATTTGGCCATCCCCGCCCAAATCACCATATTTCAACACCTCTCCCGCATGCTCACGGAGCCGGTCAGCAAACTGCTCATTATTAAAAATCCCATTATTCTTTGCAGCCTGCTGCGCGGCAACCAGCCCAATCATGGGGCCAACATAACACAGGCGAGCCTGCAATTGGTTAATGGCAGCCGCCTCATTAGTATCGCCTTGAGTCAAGGCGACCGCCTGCATCACATTGAGGTCACCGATCAGATTCAGAGTAATCGCCTGCCAGCGTGCGCCTGCCAGTGCAGCTGAGTCCCCTGCATTTTGACTAACATTTTTGATAAAGACGACTTTATGCAGGTCAAAATTCCATAAAACAAACCAGATCAGGATGATTACAAGCATGACGATGAAAATCATGGCTTGCCCTGAACGCGACCCATATTTGCCGCGTTTAGGAATGAAAGGGATTAGAGAAGGGTTCACCATCCGGCATCATCCATGTAAAGGGGGAAATGCTCATCCAGATAGCTCACGCCATCAAGATTCAGCGAATCGGCCGCATAAAAGGCTTTCACGAACGGGTTATTAGTAAGTGAAACCTTCTGCTTCACCCAATATCTAAACGTACCGTCACCCATGGAAGAAGGTTGCCCGATCTCAATGGTATTCCAATGCTCGTAATCCAAAATAGCCTGCAACTGGCCGCTGTTGTGCGCCCCGAGGTAGAGGGGAATCCGGGCTGACTCCAGTGCGTTCTCGATATCAGGGCCTCCTTGATAGGCCGGATTGATCATCCGCCCAGCATTCGCAATGGCACCCACCCGCACCGTTTTTTGTACCATAAAACGATTGAATCCAACCGTAATGGCGCGCGCACCCCGTCCGGCGGCATAGTCCAATACCTCTTGCGCTGCAAATAATTGCGAAATCTGAAAAAGCCCGAAGAAAATGAGACACACCACCGCAATGACCAAGCAAGACTCAATAAGAGCCTGCCCGCCTTTTGAGCGCTTAACTACCCGCCTCCCAAAGAGTGGAATCACAATAGACCTCCATCGAAGGAAAGGCCTATTTTAAGCTTTTCAGGTAATCCGCCGACTTCTCAGAAGGATCGGTATCCTTGCCACCTAATTCCTTAACGGCGCCACCCATTTTTTCACGAATGGTATCTCCAAATATTCCGAAGATGGCGATAGCGGCCAATGCGATCACCGCCACAATAATGATGTATTCAACCATGCCCTGCCCACTCTTACTATTATTTTTCATAGCATTCTCCTACGGATATTCAGAACCAATCAGATTTAACACCCTTGTCCCAAATTTTTCAAACGTTCCTAGAAACACACACAGCATCACGACCACGGCAAACAATGCACCTACAATGACAACATACTCTACCATCGCCTGCCCAGATTTGGATTTGCACCGCGCACGCCGCCCCAAAGCTGTGATGATCTGATTCATTACCATAGTGTTACAACTATAATAGGCGCTCGTTTATTGCATGTAAACTCCTGATTTCAGGTCTTTTCATTTTTCATCCCTGTTAAGGCGACGCCGAGTGCGGCTAAATCTCCGATTTTTCCACCCAGCGAGCTGGGGGCGATGACGCACGTTTTGAGAGGCCACTTCCAGGTATATTTAGGTAATTTCTCCATGATCGGTTTCATAATAAAATCCCCGCAGTGGATAGCTATAGTCCCTAAAATGACGACATCAGGGTTCAATACCATGATTAAACCGCCCAATCCCTGGGCCGTTCGCTCCGCAAACTGATCCCACTCGGCCACAGCAAAAGCGTCCCCTTCACGGGCAGCGGCTTCAAATGCCTGGATGTTGATTGAATCCAATCCGCCAGCCTTTTCCACAATGGACGTCTTGATGTTGCCTGCAACAATTTTATCTTTCAAAAGCTTGGCAACCGCCCGCCCCCCTACGTAGGCTTCCCAGCACCCTTTATGGCCGCAGCCACACACCGGACCGTTGGGATCCAACACAAAATGACCGACTTCGCCCGCCGCATCAGCGGCGCCCTGAATCAATTCACCATTAGCAATGATGCCCCCGCCCATTCCTGTACTGAAGGTCAAATACAGAAGGTTTTGGGCACCCTTATGTTCGCCAAACAACATTTCCGCTAAGGCACACGCGTTGGCATCGTTATTGCAAAAGACCGGAACGCTAAAGGCGTCTCTAACGATTTTCACAATGGGCACATTATGCCAGCCGGGATTATTGGGCGGCGAAATCAGAATTCCCTGTTTACAATCTAATGGACCAGGCGCCGAAATACCGATGGCCCCAAGTTGAGCCGCGGTTAACCCCGCCTCCTTTAAGACGCTGTGGCAAAGGGCAATGAGATCATGCAGGTAGATTTCAAGCGATTCTGTTACCGACGAAATACGTTGGGTAGCGAGAATCACCCCCTCTTCATTTCCAATGCATACCGCCGTCTTCGTTCCCCCAATATCAATTCCCATCAGATTCATAATTTCCCCGTTTCCATTGATTACATGTTACCCAATGCAGTTCAAGAGGGCTTAATTTAGCAGAAGCCCTTAAACCATGCATTAGTGAAATCTGTTATTCATTTATTTTTGAATAATCGGTATGTTGTTTCTTTTCAAAAAAGAAAAATAAGAGGAGAAGACTATGACACAGGCGGCATCAGGGCAACAGGTTAAGGTTCATTACACAGGTAAATTGAGTGATGGCACCATTTTCGATTCTTCAATCGACGGAGAGCTATAGCGCTCACCTAAATGGACCCGCCTGTGCTCATCTAAATGGACCCACCTTGACCAGGGGGGGTGAGTGAGCGATCTCGACAGAAGGCCTTCAGATC
>JBBQNS010000008.1:0-57214 GCA_038330175.1 Kiritimatiellia bacterium | reverse complement strand
GTAGCCGTAATAATACACCTCTGTTGCGTCACAGGTATACGTCTGGGAGTAAGTGCGGTAATCGGAGGGGATAATTGACAACATTGTAGATCCATCGTACCCATAGGACGGGCATTCAAATTGGCCTAAAACTGGGCGATTAGCATCACTGGCGTTGTGGGTGCACTCAGAGGAATCGTAAGTGTAGAAGGTGCACAACGGCAGTATCCCATAGTTAGAAAGTAGCCAACGCCCCGGGTGGTTAATGCCCATGGATAGGGCGGGGAAATTAGAATCGTAGGCGTAGGTGACCAGTCTCCACCCCTCGCAGGCCGGCAGAACGATGAATAGTAGGGACCAAATATCGTAGATGTATTTCGTCAAGACTATGGTGTAAGCGTGGGACGCGCCCACCGTGGATGAAAAGCAAGCGTCGTAGGCATACGGTGAATCGAAAGCCGTTTTTTCGGTTTCTAACCGTTTTGCACCCGTTATTATTGACAATGTGCTCATCACTGTCGGTAATCTTAAAGTCAGGTTTTGCGGCCGTCAAGGAAACGCTGCTCGGGTGCAGTAATTCGTATCTGGGTGGACATCACGCGCAAGCGCTGCTCCTACAAATTGACATACGTGGCTCCTCGTGGGTGACGCGTTGCTAAAATCTTCAATCTCACCTTTTTTCATCCGCCGTTGACATTGATGAATCGATTCTCTATTGTGGCACGACTTTTTCGCAGGCCGTTAGCTCAGTTGGTAGAGCACGACACTTTTAATGTTGGGGTCGTGGGTTCGAATCCCACACGGCCTACCACCCACAAACCCCAGTAAATACTGGGTTTTCACATCATTTTCCCCGTTTTCATTGGCTTTTCAGCGCTTTATAATGTCGTGTGAACCTTTGGCTTGTGTGTCTTGATATGCGGTGTCAGGACAGGCAGACTCACGTCAAAAGTCACATCAATTGAGCTTTGGAGGGTCAAGTATGAATGCAGCACCGGTAATGGATTTTGTCGAAGTACCCAAAGAAAAGGCAAAACGGAAACGAAACAACAAAATCCGCAACGTGATATTGCGGGATAATGGGGTTTATTATTTCGATGCCACCATTGATGGACGCCGATATTTTGAAAGCTTGGATACCAGGGACAAGCCAATTGCCGGGGAGCGGGCTCGCGTCAAGCGGGATGCCATCAAGAACGGAAAATGGGATGCCCTTGACAATACCCGCGTCAAGCGCCAAAGCCCCAGTGGGAAGAAGTCACGCGGCGGTAAAATCAGCGCAGTGCCAATTGCTTCAAGATAAGTTTGCAGAGAGTATCTTGAATTTCGGTATGCCGGGAAACAGGAGCACGTCGTCCATTGGCAGGATTAAGATAGACGTCATGACCACCGCTGGAACGAAGAAGCGTGCAACCATTGGAAGATAACGTGCGAATAAACTCACGCCGCTTCATATCGAAACAGCCATTTGACGCGCATCATGCCCAGCTTCGACAACTTCATCCTCCATCATAACGTGATAAGCGTCACGGACATTCTTTAAAAGCTCCTTGAGGGTTTTCCCCTGACTAAATACGCCGGGGACTTCCTTCAGACGACCGACATACATTTCGCCATCAAGCCAATACTCAAGTGTTAGTCGCGCTTTCATGAGAACATATTGGACTATCGAGCATTAAGATTCAAGGGCGGAATGTCTTTAGAGATTGGAAAACAGAAATGGATGGATGAAAATAAGGATGCATTCATAAATCCGGTGCTGAAGTCCTTAAAACCCAGCAAGGAAGCTAAGCAATCCCGCCCAATTTCCAAGCCATTACCCGCCCGCCGACCCATGATGGAGCCTTGACCAGCAACCAGACATATACTATCTTCCCGCCTATGAGTTTTGATGTGACCGATAAACCAAGTCACATCAAAACTCACATCATTTTGACTCCGTTAGTCATAACTCGTTAATACTGTAATGTTTTTTATTTAATCAGAAGGTTTTTAATATTGGGGTCGTGGGTTCGAATCCCACACGGCCTACCACCCCTTTACAGAATGTTCAGATAGTGAACACATGTCAAATGACACTTCACTGAAAAGGATACCCATGAAACTCGGAATCATTGGCGGCAGCGGATTGTATCAACTCGAAGGTCTGGAAAATGTTAACGAAATCAACCTGACCACTCCCTTTGGCAACCCCTCCGATTCTTATATTCACGGTACTTTAAGCGGAGTCGATATCTATTTCCTCCCCCGCCACGCCCGGGGCCACCGCATCCTGCCGACCGAGATCAATCACAAAGCCAATATCTGGGGCTTTAAAAAACTTGATGTAGATCTCGTCATGTCCGTCAGCGCTGTAGGCAGCCTGCGCGAAGGGATCCGCCCGCGCGATATCGTCCTGCCGGATCAATATTTCGATCGGACTAAAGGATCCCTGAATCACACTTTTTTCGGGAATGGCATTGTTGGCCATGTTTCATTCGGCGATCCCACATGTCACCGGCTCCGTGAAATTATGGCGAAGGTCGCCATGGAAGTGGTTAACGATCTTAAGCTGGATGCCATCGTGCGACTCCATTCTGGCGGCACCTATGTCAACATGGAGGGGCCGGCCTTCTCCACCCGGGCGGAATCGAATAGTTATCGCCAGATGGGCTTCGACATCATCGGCATGACCAGTCTGCCAGAAGCCAAGCTGTGTCGTGAGGCCGAACTGTGCTACCTGCCCATGTCCATGGCCACCGATTATGACTGCTGGCGCATCAGCGAAGAAGAAGTATCCGTAGACATGATCATCCAAACCCTCACAGCGAACACCGCCCTGGCCAAGGAAATCATTCGCCGTTTTGTCACGAGGCTTCCTCAGGACAACGAGTGCACGTGCCAGCACGCCCTTAAAAATGCGATTATGACCGATATGAAAACAGTGCCGCCCGCAACCTTGGCAGCGCTGGCCCCCCTACTCTCTAAATACCGCTAAACATTTCCCACCATGACTGATTCTTTTCTGCTTAGCGAAATTGCACGACGCCGGACATTTGCCATCATCTCGCATCCCGATGCCGGCAAAACAACACTAACTGAAAAGCTTTTGCTTTATGGTGGGGCCATCCAACTGGCAGGTTCGGTTCGCTCACGACGGGATCGTAAAAATACCAGTTCAGACTGGATGGAGTTAGAAAAAGAGCGTGGTATTTCTGTTTCGTCCACCCTGTTGCAGTTTGATTATGGTGGTTGCGTGATCAACCTGCTGGATACCCCCGGTCATAAAGATTTCAGTGAAGACACCTATCGGGTCCTTACCGCCGTGGATAGTGTCATCATGGTCATTGACGCTGCCAAGGGTATTGAGGAACGGACGCGTAAGCTTTTTGAAATTTGCCGATTACGCGGTATCCCCATATTCACGTTCATGAACAAAATGGATCGGCCCGCCCAGGATCCCCTCGCTCTTGTGGACGAACTTGAAAAGGTTCTGGGTATTGGTGCGTTCCCGGTGACCTGGCCATTAGGGAGTGGCGTGGAGTTCAAAGGGGTCTATGACCGCCTCACGAAAAAGCTACACCTATTTGAGCGCACGGCCCACAACGCACATCGTGCGCCAGAACAGGTGAGCGGAATCCACGATCAGAACCTGCTGGACAAGATCCCACCCCACATCCGGGATCCCTGGCTCGAAGAGCTTGAGATGCTGAGTGCGGCAGGGGAAAGCTTTAATGAACAACAGGTGCTTCGCGGTGAAATCACACCGGTCTTTTTCGGCAGTGGTATGACCAATTTTGGGGTACAGCTTTTGCTCGACTATTTTGTGCAGCATGGAGCACCGCCTCAGGCACGGGTTTCGACGAATGGGTCCATCGCACCGGAACACCCGGATTTCTCGGGATTCGTGTTCAAGGTTCAGGCTAATATGAACCCCCGCCACCGGGATCGGCTTACCTTTGTCCGTGTTTGCTCCGGAAAGTTCGAAAAAGATATGGTGGTCAACGACCCTGAGACGGGAAAACCGGTTCGGCTTTCTTATCCCCAGAAACTATTTGGGCAGGACCGGGAATCCCTGGAAATTGCCTATCCGGGCGACATTGTGGGGCTGGTCACGCATAAGGCGTTTCGCATTGGCGACACGCTGACCAGTAATCCAGCCATACGATATGATGAAATTCCGCGGTTCCCCCCTGAGGCCTTCTCCTATGTTCGCAATACCGGCGCTTCCAAACAAAAGCAGTTGCGCGAAGGATTGGATCAGTTGTTGCAGGAAGGCGTTATTCAATCCTTTGAACTGGTGGATGAATTTCAAACGGCGCCGCTTTTAGGGGCTGTGGGGCAGCTTCAATTTGAGGTTGTGGCCTACCGGCTCCAAGCCGAATATGGTGCCGAGCCGCGCCTTGAACCGGCTCCCTTTAACCAAATCCGCTGGTTCTCTCCGGGAGTCGCCCGCGATACCATCACCCAATTCTACCTCGGAACTGGCGTCAAAATCGCAACCGATATTCGTGGCCAATACGTCATTCTTTTCCCTGATAAATGGGGTGTGGAATACTTCCATAAGGAACATCCCGGCGTTGAGCTTCACACCGTCTCCCCCCATGCCACGGTTTAAACGAGGGGAAATCCTCCTGTTGCTTTATCCTGCATCATGCTTTAGATTAAAAAAACACGACGATTGAATTGGAGATATTATTATGAAGCACTCGACACGCTACCATGTGGCCTTGGTTTATAACGCCGGAGCATCCGCTTCACCCGAAGTCCCGGAAGACACCGGGAGCACGGATGACCTGCGGAAAATGATCCGGCGCATGGCACATGTTCTTCGCAAAGTCGGGTACAAAGTCACCATTGTCCCGCTTGCAAATGACCTACTTGCCTTCCAGCGAAAACTGCGTCGACTCCGTCCGGATGTCGTGTTCAATCAATATGACGACGTCGTTCATGGCGCTTTGTATGAAATGCGGGTGGCCGCACTCGTGCAGATGATGGGCTTCCCGATCACGGGATCACCGGCCTTGGCGCTGGGTTTGAGTCGTTACAAATATATGTCAGCCAGTCTGCTGCAAGGGGCGGGAATTCCCATGCCCCCGAAAACCGAGATTATTGAGCGCATTGGCGATGTGGACCGCGTCAAATGGAATTTTCCGATCATTGTTCAGCCTAGCCGCGAACATGCCGGCATTGGGCTCTCGCGGGATTCAGTGGTATCCACAAAATCCGCATTGAAAATAAAAGTGCGTGAGATTTTGAACGATTACCATCAACCCGCCTTGGCCCAGCATTTTCTGCCCGGTCGTGAATTTAATGTGGGTATTCTGGGAGGGCGTAAATTGACGGTGCTTCCTCTGGCAGAGGTTGACTACACCCGCCTTCCGGATGAAAT
Organism: Kiritimatiellia bacterium; assembly: GCA_038330175.1. Lineage (GTDB taxonomy): Bacteria > Verrucomicrobiota > Kiritimatiellia > CAIKKV01 > CAITUY01 > JAABPW01. The sequence goes on along the minus strand of JBBQNS010000008.1, from coordinate 51,864 downwards.
CCCGCAGATCATGTCCTATGCGGCCAAGTGGATGGAAGATAGCGAGGAATATCAAAAAACCTCTGTGATCTGTCCTGCCGAGGTGGAGCCCTATCTGGCGCGCGAGATCAGCGCCATCGCACTTCGCGCCTTTCGTGCCGTCGGCGGCTGGGGGTACGGACGTGTGGATATCCGGCTGGACGAGGCGGGGCAGCCCCGCGTGTTGGAAGTCAACTGTAATCCTTCTCTGGACGAAAGCGTGGCGCTCGCCCGTTCCGCCGAAAAGGCCGGCATCGACTACCCGCACCTTCTGCAGCAAATTGTCAAAACGGCCATGGAAGGCCCTTCGTTCGACGTTGGCGTCCCGATGATATAACCCTTAACCGGTGAACCGGCCGGTATAGGCAAAATCCTTGGCTAAAGACGTGGCGAGCGAAGTGACCTCGACCAGCTTTTCAGTTCCTTTGTGGCGAGGCATCCTCAAGTTCAAAAACTTTGAACGATCAGCCAGTTTCTCGATGATTGTGGTCACTTCCTCGGAGTCCAAGCCGGACCAAGTACTGATGCTCGACGCCAGACGGGTCCGGTGTTGCCGGATAAACGAACAGGCGGCCATTTGCGATTCGGCACGAGCTTTTGGGAAAACCTGGCGCAACTTATCATCCACATAGCCTTGCGCAGCCTCGCGGTAACGCTCCGCCCGCTGCCCGTAATGTTCAGCCAGCAATATGTCCATTTCCACAACAGGGTTCAGCAAAGGGCCAGAAGGAACTTCCGGTGCGGCGCGGCGTTTCAGGCTTTGCATCAATTTTGATACGAATGCCAATTTTCGCATTGCAGGCCAAAACCGGTATTTTCGTTTCCAACCTGAACGAGGGGTCAGCCAAATGGCAAAAGTCTCAGCAAAATCCTCATCCGGATGTTTCTGGGCGTAATTGCGGCCATACTGGCTGTGAACAAGATGACGAACAAAGTCGCGACTGGAGGGATCAGGCAGGAAGACATCGCGATAGGGCTTTGAGAATTTGCCAAATATATCCGTCCACCCCGGCCGCTCCCATAACCGGTAGGCATAATTCAAGGCATGTCCCACCTCGTGTCGCAGATACATCAGCGTGGTACGGGTATCTTCAATTTCGCCGGTTTGTTCTTCCTCAATCCGGGCTAATCGCTTGTCCGCCAAATAAAAGGGAACCCCCACGGCCGGCACCTCATCAGGGCAGCCCCAACTATCGGTGAGGTAGAATTCAGGTACAAAATTAATTCCTTTAGCCAAGAGTTCCCGCCTGACCTGCTGAAGCATCAACTCGAGAGGTGAATTTTTAATGGTTAAATCAAGATCACAAACACGGGTGTTAAGCAATTCATAACGAATTGTATTCCAGCTAGTTACAAGAAGTTTTGCCTGTGCAGCGCTCATTATCATACCTGAGAATTCATCTGAATTAGTCTAATGCAGGAAACATAAAAAACTTTGATTTTAACAACTTCTCCCCAAAACGATACCGTTTTTTGTGAAAGCGTTAAAAATTGACAAACGGCTCAAAAACGGACTGAATAACAGACTTCAAATAGCGGCTTGGGGGCCGATTCAGCAAGGCAAGGAATAATTTATTTATGGCAAGTACCGAACAGATGAGTGGCAGTAAAGGATGGCTATCGTTCCGCCCTGAAATCAAGGTAATGGACGTTACCATCCGTGACGGTGGATTGATGAACAATCATAAATTCGATATCAGTCTCGTCAAATCCGTTTACCAAACGGCCTGTGATGCCGGCGTTGACTACATGGAACTGGGTTACAAGGGGTCCAAAGGAATCTTTTCTCAAACAGAGAACGGCCTTTGGAAATTTTGTGACGAGGACGTAATCAGGCAGGTCGTCGGGGAGAACAAGGGCTCCACAAAGATCTCTGTTATGGCGGACGCTGAGCGTACTGATTACCGAACCGACATTTTACCGCGTGAGAAAAGTGCTATTGATATGATCCGGGTGGCCTCATATATCCACCAGATCCCCACGGCATTAGACATGATCAAAGACGCTCATAACAAAGGCTACGAAACAGCGATCAACCTGATGGCCATCTCCACGGTCCCTGAAAGTGAGCTCGATGGAGCGCTGGAGGCGCTAAGTCTGTCGGAAGTGGATGTTATGTATCTAGTGGATAGCTTTGGCACGCTCTATAGCGAACAGATCCGCACTTTGATGCACAAGTTTCATAAGTATGCCAAGGTGGGTGGCAAAGAAGTGGGGATTCACACCCATAACAACTGCAGCCTCGCCTATGCTAATACGATCGAGGCGATTGTTTGTGGCGCCAATTATCTGGACGCCAGCCTGACAGGACTAGGCCGCGGAGCGGGGAATTGCCAAATCGAACTGTTGCTGAGCTTCCTCCACAACCCGAAATACAGCCTGCGCCCGCTCTTAAAATGTATTCAAGAAAATATCGAGCCTCTCCGGAAGGATTTCTTCTGGGGTTTCAGCATTCCCTACATGATCAGTGGCATTCTAAATCGACATCCCCGCGAGGCGATCGAGTTTATGGAAAAGGGAGATAGCTCTGATATTGTTAAGTTTTATGACTCCATGACATTGGAAGGCTGATTGGCCGAGAGCAGGATCAGGCACTCACATGTTGGAGCCAACCCACGAATACTATATGCAGTTGGCGCTACGCGAAGCGCAACGTTCCGCCGATAACGATGAAGTCCCGGTAGGTGCCATCATTATCAAAAAGGGCGCCATCATCGGCCGCGCGCATAACCAGACCGAACTGTTAAAAGACCCGACAGCGCATGCCGAGATGATTGCGATCACTCAGGCGGCCTCTGCTGTCGGGGATTGGCGCCTCACGGACACCCTTCTCTATGTGACCAAGGAGCCCTGCCCTATGTGCGCAGGCGCCATTGTCCTGGCACGCATACCGGTAGTTGTCTTTGGCGTTGCAGACCCCAAGCGCGGGGGGGCCGTATCCGTGTTCAATATCCTTAACCATCCTCAACTCAATCATCGTCCGGAAGTGATTCAAGGAATCATGGAAATACCCTGCCGCGACATGCTCCAAGGATTTTTTCGCAAGAAACGCATGTCCAAACGAGATGACCCTGAAAATATCTACACGCTGACTTGACCCATGCCCCCTTTCTGCTTATGGTGTGCACCCAATGCTTCAGATTACACTAAAATGTTTAACCCGCTTTTTCGCGTGGTTGTCCCTGCCCCGAGCTCTTGCCGTAGGGCGGGGGCTGGGCTGGTTTTTCGGCTCCCTCCTGCGCCATCGGCGAAAAGACGCTGCAGACGCCTTAAAGCGTAGCTTTCCTGAGAAAACAGACCGGGAAAGAAATGCCATCCTCGATCAAATGTATCAGAATCTTGGCATGAATTTGGTTGAGGAATTCCGGCTTCCCTCGGTTTCCAAGGCTTATCTTGAACAAAACATTCTTTGGGAAGGTGAAGCCTACAGCCACACGGTCCTTGACGCGGGAAAAGGTTTACTGGTGCTTTCAGCCCACCTTGGGAATTTTGATCTTTTGTGTACGTTCGCCCCCAAATTCGACTTTCCAACCACTGTCATTACTAAAAACATTAAGAATAGTGCGCTCAATAAAATGTGGATGGATGCACGTAGCCGATTTGGCCTCAAATTCGTTCCGGCTCACAACTCTTACCGACAATGCCTTACCGCGCTACGAAAAAACGAGATTGTCGCGTTCGTATTGGATCAAAACATGATCGATACGGAAGGAATTTTTGTGGACTTCTTTGGCAAAAAAGCCTGCACATCTCCCGGGCTCGCCTATATGTCGGCTCAATCCAGAGCCGCCGTGGTGCCTGTCTTCATGATTCGCCTGGATAATGGCAGGCACTTGATCAAGGCGCTCCCTCCGATCCCCCCTCCACCAGACAGAAAACCCGAGACAATCCACGCATTTACCCAACTTTACACCAAGGTAATCGAAGATATAGTCCGGGAATATCCCGATCAATGGATATGGATTCACCGCCGCTGGAAAACTACTCCCAAGGCGATCCCCTCTATTCCCCCAGCAGACGCCCCAAAAGCGCAGGAACCGCCTGTTCGGTCCTAAGGATACGTTCACCCAGGGTAATACATTCAAACCCGCCTGCGGTCATGAGCTCCATCTCATAATCGGTAAAACCGCCTTCAGGCCCAATCGCAAGGGCCACCGGCTCACTCACATTGGCCGGGCAAACCGAGCCGCCACCCGGATGCGCCACCCAGCGTCGCATTCCCGCGGTTAACTCCGGCACGGCATCCTCCACAAATGGCTTGAAAAGGGGGTGCAGAGTAACGAGGGGTAAGAGCGTATCACGAGCCTGTTCCAAGCCGAGGATTAACTGCCGGTGCAATTCAGGCTCATTCAGCCAGGGACTTTTCCAATAGCTTTTCTCCACCCGATAGGCCCCAAACAAAGCGATTCGTTTCACTCCCATGGAACTCGCACCCTGAATGATTCGCCGGAAACATTTAGGGCGAGGCATTGCCAATAGTAAAGTTACGGGGCTTGGGGCCGGCGGGGCCTCCTTTAAACTAACCGTCATTTCTACCGCTTTATCGGTCACTGCGGTGAGAATACCCGTCCCCATTAGGCCATTTAAGACGCCGACTTTCAGGCAGTCACCCGGAGCACTCCGGAGCACATTGCGGATATGGTCCAGGCGCGCATCCTGCAATACAACCGCATGCTCATCAACAAAGTCGGTTTTAAATAGCACAATCAGATTCATAAGCTCAAAAATATGTCGCAAAACGATTGCACACGCCACCTATATTTGTGAGCATCCCCCCGTTACGGAATAAAACCTATATGTCACCAACATCTTCTCTCATGCCACCGCTCACACTCAAAGGAGTCTGTTTTGAGCCGCCCCTGTTCTGTGCGCCTATGGCGGGGATTACGCACAGTGCATTCAGGCGCCTTCTGGCGGATTTTGGCGGGTATGGGGCCCTATTTACTGAAATGATATCGGCCCGTATGGTTATTCATGAAGATCCGGAGACATCGCCCTGGTTAAAGCGCCGACCACAGGAAAAAAAAGTTATTTATCAGTTACTCGTCTCTGATCCCGTCCGATTATCTGCCACGCTCGCCCGGCTCGCACCGGTCTCTCAGGACGGAATCGACATTAATCTTGGGTGTCCTGCAGCCACGATTCAGCAGCAAGGCGGGGGTTCAAATCTGTTTGACGACCCGGCCCGGCTCCGGGAGATCATCCGCACCATCCGTCACGATTTCAACGGGCCCCTAACAGTGAAAATACGCCTAGGCCGCCCCACCCCCGATTGGCGAACTGTATTACATGATCGCCTCCATCTTCTTGAAGACGAAGGCGTCGATGCGATCACTCTGCACCCTCGGTTTGCTGAGGAATCCCTGAACCGATTTAATCCTCGCCACAGCTATTATGCTGAATTGGCCATTGAAACCAGGCTCCCGATTATCGCCAACGGCGACATCACGGGAACGGCCTATTTTCTCGCTAACAAGACCCATTTCACCCCTACAGCAGGCCTTATGATTGGACGCATGGCGGCGGCGCGCCCGTGGATTTTCGCACAATGGCATCAACCCGGCTTGGTCATTGATCACCACGAAGTGTGGACACGCCTATGCCATTATATGGAAGAAGATTTTGATCCCCGCAAAGGGCTGATCCGGCTGAAGGTATTTACCCCCTATTACGCGCGAAATTTTGTTTTTGGGCACACTTTCGCCGCAGCCATCCAAAGTGCGCCAGACTGGGACATTGCTCGCGCTCGCGCAGATGAATTCCTATCGGCAAACCCGCCCCTGAACCATACAATTTCACTCAGCGGACTCTAAACTTTATTCTAGAAGATTCTAGTCATCAAACGTCACAAGCCCCCCTTCACGGAGGCTGAGAAAATCTTTGGATTTTCCTGCGTGTTTTCGGCCGATAACAATATGGTCGAGCACTTTAATCCCAATCACCTGGCCCGCCTGCACGAGTTGCCGCGTCAGCTTCACATCCTCAGCTGAAGGTGAAGGGTCCCCCGAAGGATGGTTGTGTACGAGTACCAAGGCCGCACCTCCTGCTTGAATAGCGCTTTTAAAAACTTCGCGGGCATGGACCAGACTTGCATCCAGTATCCCTTTTGAAATTTCACGTGGCACCCCTTTCAGCCGGTTACGGGTATCTAAATTCAGGACCCAAAACCGTTCATGGTCAAGACCCCGTGCCTGTTCACGCATGAGATCGCCTACATCTTCGGGAGTTCGGACAAAAACGCCACGTTCATCACGGGTTTCTTCAGCCATGCGTCGCGCCAAATCCAATGCCGCACGCAATATCTGCGCCTTGACCTTCCCTAATCCTTTGAACGATTTTTCCTGTGCTAATTCTTCACTCGAGGCTCGCGCCAAGGCCGTCAGGCTTCCAAATTTAAAAAGAATACGCTCGGCAAGGTCGACCGCATTAAGCCCACGCGAGCCTGTTCTCAACAGGATGGCAAGGATCACTTCATCCGAGACATTTTCGACGCCCTGGCGTTCGACTGCCTCACGGGGCCGTAACCGGGCCGGAATGTCGCAAATACGGTAGCATAAAGCCTTCGCGCCTGACTCCGGTAAGCGATAGGCCTCGACTGTAGAATCGCCTTCTTTACTCATAGAAAAGCAATATAACACATTTTAGCTATAATTAAAGATAATTTAGCAAATTACGTTTTGAGCTCCGTGTATTTTCCAATCAGCAGAAACACGGGAGGCCACATCCTCATCATCAGCCGTCATCATGGACACCCATGAGACATTCATCTGGTGCCTGAACCATGTCATTTGCCGCTTGGACAATTGGCGGGTACGCTGAAGGGTAAGTTGAATGGCATCGGCCTGAGACAACGTCCCTTTAATGCACCCCAGAGCTTCAGCATAGCCGATAGCCCCTGCTGCGGTTCCAGAAAGCATCCCTCGATCGGCAAACAAGGCACGGGTTTCTTCCAACAACCCAGCGACGTACATTTGATGAACCCTCAGCTCGATCCGTTTGACCAAAACTTCACGCGGCACCTCGATGCCGGTCACCCAGGCATCCCGAGAGCGATTTCCCCAAGATCGGGGCGGCTCAACGAATCCCGACTCTATGAGCTCGAGCGCCCGCATTAATCGCCGGCTATTGGCCGGATCAGCCAAGGCTTGCAACCAAACAGGATTCCGATCCGCCAGCGCCTTCTGCAATCCCTCGACCCCATCATGCTCTAAAACCGCCTGCCATTTTGCCCGTATCTCCGGTGCAGGATCAGGGAGCTCATCCAAGCCATCAAGGAGTGCCTTGATATAGAGGCCGGTTCCTCCGGCAATGATCACGGGAATATGGCGTTCACGGGCAGATTCGAAGCATTGTCGAGCCTCCTGAACAAAACGCGCAACACTGAATAACTCAGTAGGTTCGACCAGATCCAAGCCCCAATACCGGATCCGCCCACGCTCTTCCATTGAGGGCTTGGCGGTACCGATATTCATGCCGCGATAAACCAGCATGGAATCGGCCGAGAGGATGTCTGCACCCATGGACTCGGCCAGGCGCTGTGCCACGGTGGTTTTTCCAGCGGCTGTCGGCCCCACCAGAAAGTAGGCCTGATAATTAAGCCCGCCGGAACTCATCATTTCCGGACCTGATGATCATGTGCAAAAAAAGAAGAGAGCATATAGAGCCCCACTCCCATGCAAATAGACGAGTCCGCCACGTTGAAAGCAGGAAAGTGATGATTCCTCCAATAGAAGTCGAGGAAATCGATAACATACTGAAGACGGATCCGGTCGAACAAGTTGCCCACAATGCCCCCCAACATCAATCCCAGAGATACCCGATGAATCAGGCTGTCGGTTAAAAAAGATCGTCGAAAGACAATCAGCAGCACCAGCACAACTGCGGATAAAGCGACCAGAACGCCATTCCACCCCCCCAACATGCCCCAAGCCGCACCTATGTTTCGCACATAGGTGAGGCTAAAAAAGCTAGGCAGGATCACAACACTATCGCTTAGCTCAAATTTGAGGGAAATCAGATGCTTAGTTATCTGATCGAGCACAATAATCGCAATGCTTAGTATCAAAACCTGCATAATGAGCCTACAAGCCTGCCACCAAGCAGCAAAGGGGCAAAACCGAGTTTCCGATTATTCTGTTTCTTCAGGTTCCGAGACGTCAGGAGTCTGCTCAACTCCCTGAGCAAGCGTGTCACCGAACGGGCGGAAACGGGTACGACCTTTTTCCTGTTCAGACTGACAGCGAATACACATCCGGGCGAAGGGCAGCGCGTGCAAACGAGGTTTCTCGATCGCACAGCCACACCCGTCACAGAACCCGTACGAGCCTTCAGTAATGCGACGCAAAGCGTTGTCGATCTCAAAAACGGAATCATGCTCACTGCTCACCAGGTTCAGCGCAAACTCCTTATCAAAATCGTCCGTACGATCCTCGGAAGAGGTGTCATCAACATATTTAAGCGAATCAACGGACTGTGAAGAAATCTGACCGGTCAGACGATCACGCATTTTAATCAAAGCGTCTTTCAATTGTGCAAGCGCTTTGGCATCGACTGGCGACTTGCGCTCAACCACCACTGGTTTTGCAACAATGCCCTTTACCGGAGGATTTTTAACAGGAGCAATCGTTTTTTTAAGCACGGGGTTCGCCGTCTTAACTTTGGACACAGGTTTTGTTGAAGCTGAAGCTGGCTTTACCACCGTTTTTACAGCCTTCTTGACCGGAACGACCTTTGCTGCAACCGATTTCTTCACTTTTTCTGTCTTAGCCGTTTTTTTAACCATAAGTCTTCACTCCTTTTCACCCAAAAACTCTCTCTGTTTCCTCTGAAAAAGCACGCCTAAATATCAAACGAATCCCACGCTGTCAACCCTGCCCTCAGCCACCTTTAGCCCAAGCAAGAAGGTTCTCCGAAAGCGCACTAATCGCAACGATGCGGCATTTCTCGGTTTCTTTATCGCCGGGAATCTCAAGTTCATCGCCAGAATGATGCCCCGTGAGAACTTTACCCAACTTACTGCTGCAAGAAATAATTCCCATTTCGGTATCCTGATCCCATTCTCCCAGAATACTAAAGGTATTTTTTTGGCCATTTTCCATTTGCAGCACGATGGTTGTTCCCATCCCCGCAACGTCGCTTGCACAGGTAGTAAAGTCCGTCCCATGTACCGTTTTAAGATCCAACTCTAGTTCAGCACTGCGGTGCATGAGAATGCCCTGCTGCTCCTTGGCGGTCTTGTATTCGAAATTCTCACGAAGGTCGCCATAGCTCCGGGCCACTCCAATGTCACGGCTATTCTTGGGGATATCTTCGTTGACAATCTTCTCCAATAGTTTTTGCCGTTGTCGGTAGGAGCGCCAAGACGTCAGCCCCGTCTTCGGCTCGGCCGCTTCTTCTGCTTCAGAACGTTTGTCGGTCAACAGTGAAACCAAATCGGGATAAACTCGAACAATCCGTCCGATCATGGCTTGGGTATCAACGGGGATTTTGCCCATGACAGCGCGCAGATAACGGATAAAACTGGTTCGTTGAACGTCATTCATGGCCTTCGCCGCGACTTCCAGGAATTCGCGCTGTTGCACGAGCTCGCCCAATTGGTTGGCTGCGCGCAAGCGCTCTCCATTATACGTCTTCTCCATTGCCGGAAGAATATGAAAGGCCAAATCTCCGGAGGTACCTAACCCCCACGCTTCGAGGCGATCAGGCCGTTTGGCCAACCAGAACAATACTTCCACTCCGGCCTTACGCATCCCCACCAACTCTTTAAACACGGACGCACAGAGCGCTTCCTGCCCAGACTCCATCATGAAATTGACGCAGGTATTGAGAATATTCATGTACATCGAGGGAATGGCACCCAGAATGGTGTCATACAGTCTTGCGCTGTCCCGCTCTGCCAATAATTGCAAAAGCGCCTCAAGCCGCTTGGAACTGATAACAACTGCCGCCGCCATAAAGTTGATCGGCTCAAGTAGCGTGTCTGCTTCTTTTGTCCAATCCACCTGTTCCGCAGAAATGCCCCATTGTCGCGCAGCCACTACAATCTGGACACGGATATTCATATCCTTGTCGCCAAATCCACGCATCAAGAAGGCCAGTCGGTCGCCCACAGCACGCCGGCCGTTGACATCCAAATCTGCAGGTTTGCAATGCTCGGCCAGATCGGAAAGTTTCGTAAAAATTCCTTCTGCCGTCCGGTCGACGGACAATGAAGTAAACCAGGCTCCGTCATAGGCCTGAGCCTTGTCCATCAAGACAATCGGCTCGCTACGCTTGGAAGGAATCACGACCAACGGGTCCACTTTTAACGCTTTGCGTGCAGAATCCCAAAAGGTTTTCCAAGCTTCCGGCTTGATGATGCCATCCGAGAGAATCTCCTGCAAGCGAACGACCGTCAGCGGCCCGTAGCTGCGAAGCGCGATACGGACCAATTCCGCCGCTTCCGTTTCGGCAAGGGCGGCCAACGCCACGGCATCTCGATATTTACGAGCTAACAGATGTTCATCGCCCACCGGCTGCAGGGTTTCTGCCGCATAGGCAAACGACATTTCATGCCCCATCTTGCGGGTGAAATCGATGGTGACCCGTTCATAAAATGAATCAATCGTTTTAACGGCACCCACGCCCCACGTCTTATCCATACACAATAAACCGGGTTTGAGGCGCAAAAGAAGATCCAATCTTCGAAAACATTCAGCCAATCCCACTCCCTTTTCGAGACCGAGATTGATAGTAAATTTTTTTCGAACAGGATCATTGCGGTAGATGTGGGTGAGTCGTTTAAAACAAACATCACGAAAAGCGGGAGCGCTGCTATTCCAATTGGCGCGCATCCCGAGCACTTTGACGGCCTCGTCCAGCTTCCCCTGCTCAAGCAAGGCCTCTTCCATCAATTCAGCCCACCCGCTGGTTTTGGCGCCCATTCCGGCCCGAGTTAATTCCCGTAATGCGTTTTGCATGTCATCCACGGGCATATTGGAATTGGACACTTTGGCTAAAAACCATTCTTCAAACTGGTCTTCCCCCATGGGAATATGTGCTAATGCTTGCATACTTCACTTTCCCTCTCATTTAAAGGGCGGACGTTTTACCACATCAGCCTTGCAGGCACAAGCCACAATGAGTTCATCCGGAAATCTGAATCCCCAGGAGGCGACCGATCCCGTAGGTAATCAATGCGGCCGTCAGCCCGAATCCTACTTGCCTAAAACCCGAACCCCACACTCCCCGCCCCGTGACCAACGTGATGGCCGCGCCAATTACAAACAGGCCGACACCACTCAATGCGCCGCTCCATAGCACCGCCTTGAGCCCGACCATGAAGAAAAAAGGAATAACGGGAATGATCGCCCCTACCGCAAAAAGCAAAAAGGAGGTAAAGGCGGCTTCCCAAGCCGAGCCCCCTAATTCGTCGGGATCCATTCCCAACTCTTCTCTGCTCAGGGTATCCAGCGCATGCACGGGGTCTGAAAGCAGATGGTCGGCCAGTTGCTTGGCTTGTTCCGGCGGCACCCCTTTCGCCTGATAAATAAGCGCCAGCTCCTCACGTTCCGCTTCCGGCGCTTCGGCCAATTCCTGTCGCTCAATATCTAACTGATGTTCGTATAATTCCCGCGAGCTTTGAACAGACAACCATTCACCCAGCGCCATTGAAATGGCTCCTGCCAACAAACCAGCCAACCCGGTAATGAGGATCATATGCGAATCCATCGCCGCACCGGCAACACCCATGACTAAGCTGAAAATGGACACCAACCCATCATTAGCCCCCAATACTCCGGCCCGCAAGGCATTCCCCCCCATGGAGCGATGCCGCCCCTCCAAACGCGCCACGGCATTTCCCGCCAATCCGGTCCCCTGCCCCGACAGCATCTTAAAAATACGCGCATGGGATCGCTCATCGTTGGGCATTCCGGTCCGATTCACTTCGGGTTGGTTATCATATCGGGCCCCCGCCCCCTGTTCAATTCCCGCAATGGTAGGCAGAACAAATTTGACACCAAACCGTTTAGCCAGCCAACCCAAAACCCGTGTACGCCAATTCACAGACCAGGGAGGAATCTCAACCCCCGCCTCCACAAGACGCCGTTCCCAAACGGCCACATGCTTGCGCTCCGCTTCCGAGAGCTTGCGATAAAGACTGGCAAGATCAGGGTTAATCTCTACTTTTGACAACTGTTCATAAAGTGTGACCGCATTACGTTCATCCATCAAATTGTCGCGATACCGTGCAATATCCGCCGGTGTTGTCATGATGCTCCTTATCTTACGGCAGAGTGCTACCGCGCCCTCAATCTGAACAGAAGACGGGACTACCCGCAAAGACTTTTTTTCCAACAGCACAGAAGAGTACTCGACACTCCCCGCCCCCCTCTACATAATAATCGCGAAATGACCTCTAGTTTAAAGGACAACCGATGACGCTTACTCGCCAATCTATTCCACAACTTTCACCCCGTTCCCTGCCTAAAGGAGAGGCGGTTATCACTCAACGCTCTTTCCCCTTTGGTCAAAAAAACTTTTTTCGCCATTTTAATGATGAGCCTCTCAACCTAACCATCACCTTGAACCAACGTGGCACGCATCCGCCCCAAGTCTTGCTGTATAGCGACATCGGCGCTACCCCGCCCGGGGACTGGTTGGACAGGCCCTTCTCCAGCCACAACGACAAAGATTTCCAAATCGCCATTACTTTCCCGCGTTGCGGTCTTTACCGGTTCCGGATTAAATATTCCCTGGACGGTGGAGACAAGTGGTTTTGGGACCGGGCTCCCCACTCTTATGTTATGGTGGATCCCCCCTCGATCCGTACCGTTCGTCTGTATACGTTGATCCCAAGCGCCTCTGGGAATATTTCAGACTGGAAAGCCCTGCTGCCCTCTATCCGTGCCATGGGATTTGACACCATCCACCTGCTTCCCATCAGCCAGATGGGCTATTCGAATAGTCCTTATGCCGCTCAGGATCTTTTTGACGTGGACGCCCGCTACCGGGATCCTTCCGATCCTCGTAGTACTCTGGAACAATTCGAAGATTTTGTTCAAACCTGCCGCGCTCAAGAAATGCGACTCTGCCTTGATCTTGTTCTTAATCATATCAGCGTGGATAGCCGCATGGTGAGCTCATGCCCTGACTGGATTATTGCCGATGACACAGAACCAGACGGGTTCAAACGCGCCGGATGTTGGCATATGCAAAGCTGGATTCGCTGGGAAGATCTGGTTCTCCTGAATTATGACCACCCTAACACCTTCATTCGCCACGATGTTCGCGACTACATGAAGCAGTATTCACAGTTCTGGTCCAACTATGCGGCCTATACCGGCGGCATGGTTCGTTTCGATAATCTGCACAGTAGCAATAATGATTTCGTCGCTGACTTGAGCGCTACCCTTCATTTCACCTATCCCAATCTGGCCATTTTAGGTGAATATTTTACCGACGAAAACACCTTGGAAAAAACGGTTCCCGAATGGGGCATCAATATGCTCCTTGCCAACAGCTGGGAGTATCCTTTTGGACCCCAACTCAGGCATTACATCAGCTATTTGCACACGGTCGCAGGACGACTGCGCCACCTCTGTGCCATCACAACCCACGACACCGGTGTGCCGGCCCAACTCTTTGGTGCCGTAGAATCTGCCATCCCCCGATATGCCATTTGCGCTTTATACACGCTGGGACAAACAGGAATGGTACAAGGCGTCGAAGCTGGCGTAATCGAGCGGGTTCCCTTCATTGGGCCTGCTCATAAAATGGACTTCTCCCCGATTCCGAAAATCCGTGACGCCATCGCTTGGATCAACGAACTTCTGAAGGAGCGGAATGTTTTCAAACAAAAAGGAAACCTGATATTTGTCGATAAGGGGCATGAAGCCGTTCTGGGCGCCTATCGCAAGGATCTGACCTCTCAGCAGCCGGGAGTCCTGCTCTTTTCTAACCTCGACATTTATCATGACCAGACGCTCGTGGCCGACCTTTCAGCTTGCGGCCTGACCTTCCCCCGGCAGATAAAGGATGTATTCACGTGCGAATCCAGCACACTCCATGGGCCGGAATTTCCCATAACAGTCAAACCCTGTGAAGCAAAGGTTTTCGAACTATGACCAAAATAGCCCTTTCAGTTGTCATCCTGCTCGTCTCATTCACGGCCCCAGCCCGTGCGCGCCTGGGCGAAACTCCAGAGCAGTGCAACCAGCGCTATGGTGCAAAATATAGCGAAAAAGGTGGGGAAGGATTTTGGACCGCTGAACGGATTTATGAAATCAATGGCATCCGGTTGACCCTCCGCTTTCTGCCCGCCCAAGACGGCACCACGAAAGCTGCTTATATAGACTACACCCCACTTCACGGCAAAATGTCTGACGTCCAAATTCAGACGCTTCTGGAAACGGCCAGCAAGAATTGGACCTCACTAACTGAACTTCATGACGAAAAGAAAGTCGAATCCAAGACAAAAGTTGAAGCGGACCAAACTAGGCGCATGCAAGCCCCGAAAAAAATCATTACCATCGAATCCAGTGCCGGTGCTGATAAGCGCAAAAAGGAGAGAGAAGAGAAGGAACGTCAAAACTATTTGGAAGCTCTCACTGCTAAAAACAAATTGATTAATGACACGAATGCCCGGATTAGAAGTGCGGTAGAATGGTACGGAACACGCTCCGGGGATATCCTCAATTTTTGGACCTTACCCTCGGCTTATGCGGGTAGCGGCCCGCAAAGAGTTGTCATTTTTACAAATGAATATTTGCAACAACACGAAAAAGGCGCCGAGACCAAGACGGGCAGTCAGACGACAATCCCCGCAAAATCTGCGCCTACGTTTCAAGGGTTTTAAGCCCGAAGATGGCACCCCCTAGGAGAGTCGAACTCCTCTTAACAGGTTGAGAACCTGCTGTCCTAACCGATAGACGAAGGGGGCACTCGGGATAAACAGAAGTTGCGTAATCTATACGGCGATGTAGCCATCGTCAACCGCTTTTTCTTTTTCGTGATCCGACGCACTCATGAGGCTAGGTTTCATTAGTCAGAATCGATATACTGCCACAACCGCCCTTTCGCCACGCGCCCCCGGCCCAATGCAAAAAAGATGTGGCGCATCCAACTCCACATGCCACATACGGGACACCCTTACCTCCGACTGGCCTTCTAACAACACGGCCGCTCGTGGAATCTCTTTTTTCCAAGGTGTTGCCTTACGCAGCCCCTTCCGCGCACTAAATCCCAGTCTGAACCATTGGTAACACAAGCCGTGAGCCACCTTTTCGAGGGGGTTATTAACTGTAGAAGATTTTTTGATCTCCGCCTGAAGAAAAAAATATAAACTTTCAAACCTTTCCTCAAGACTGGGGCGGACCTTAAAGTCCACTCGCCCTCTACTCCATTCCTCAAATTGCACCATAAAGGATGAGTTGAGTTCCATCGCATCCGCGAAAAAAGAGTGGAGTTCTTTGGTGTTATAGAACCAGTCCATCAGCTTGGATAACTGGTCCGATAATTGGAGATCAGCGGGAGATAACGATGAAGTTTGAATAACCTGATAGGGCGGCGTGGTTTGGCTAACGAGCCCCCAGCGGGCAGGCTCTTGCGCCAAGGGCGTTCCTCGCAATAGTTTTAGGCGTTCGAGCTGGATTTCAGCAGGGCGAAAAGACAGCACCGTCGTCAGATCGGTAATGAGGTCAGGCAGAGTGGCGCCTGGAAGCCCCGCAATCAAATCAACATGCACTTCTATATTCTTTAGGCCACACAAGCGCTTTAAGCCGTCCAGAGTCCGCGCGACCGTCGCGCCCCGCTCAATATTTGCGCATACGACAGGATTGAGGCTCTGGACACCCACTTCAAGGTGGAACTGTCCGGACGCCGCCTTGCCAAATTCATCAGCCAGCTCCTGATTAAAACGGGCAGGCTCGATTTCCAGATGGAAACGAAGCATGGGAAATTCATCGCGGAACAGCCGCATAAGCATCAAGGTGCGTGCCCGAACTTCATTAAAAGTTCGATCGACGATCCTCACATCCTTAACACCTGCGGCCTGGATAGCCTGCAAATCTTCACGGACCCGATTCTCTGAATGAACGCGCCGGGCAGTATGTCGACTGGTACAGAACAGACATCCATTCCTGCAACCTCGCGACGTTTCTAATTGAATAAACGGCTTACAGAAGCCCTTTAACTCACGCGCATAGAAGGAGGGGATGGCATCGAAATCCTCAACAACTAATGCCGCCCCATTGTCCCGATACAAGCCTTGTTGATCTAACCCACAGAGTCCGGGAATATCGTCCCACCCCTGCCCTCGCCGCCAACGCTCCAGCAATTCAGGAAAAGCCACCTCCCCCTCCCCACGAACCGCCACATCGGCACACCCGCGCGCCCCTGACAATTCGTCATTCGCGCCTAGACATTCCGGACCTCCTACCACAATCCGGCACTGGGGGTGCAGCGCGCGCAAGGATTTAAGAATGCCGATCACAAACTCGCTATTAAACAAATAGAGAGTAGCCGCGACCACATCTGGTTTTGCGTCAAGGATCTGGTCTAGTGCTTTAGCCGGGTTATCCTTGACCGTGACCTCTACCACACGCCAATTCACAATAGATTCATCAATCACCGCGCGGAGGTAGCAAGCGGCAAGGCTTGTGTGCGAGTAAGAGCAATTAACAGCTAAAAACACAATGTTCATGGATAAACTCATATATCATGATGAAAAGACATTGTACACCGGCTTGCAAGGGTCCTGAGTCTAATATATAGTCTGGCGCACGAAAGGACTTTGAGATTATGAATGTTAAACGATTCTTTTTGAGCCTTAGTCTACTTGGCTTTTCAGCGGCAGTCGCCACCGCCGCGACCACCCTCATGAGCGTACAGGTCAATAAAACCGATCTACGAGAAACTCCTTCCTATCTTGGCAAAGTTGTCACCTCGCTCGTTTATGGCGACAAAGTATCGATCCAGTCCCAGAACGGAGCTTGGTATCAGGTAACGGGGAACAGTCGGTCAGGCTGGGTTCATTCTTCAGTCTTGACCCCTAAAAAAATTGTTATGAAAGGCGATTCAGCTGCCAAAACGACCGCTTCCAGTGGCGAAATGGCATTAGCGGGAAAAGGGTTTAATTCTGATGTTGAAAATCAGTTCAAGGCCAATCACAAAGAGATCAATTTTGCCCCCGTCGATAAAATGGAAAAAATCAAAATTCCAATCTCCGAAATTCAAGAGTTCGCCAAAGAGGGTAAACTTCAATCAACCGGAGGTGCAAAATGAATCTCCGCAATCTAACCGCACTCTCCCTTTGCATCTTGGTTTCAGGCTGTGGCACCTTAGAAAAGATTTCAGAAATAGGCACGGGCCTTGCCGAAGCAAGCGGAGCCATTACGGCTGATCAGGCAAAATCCATCAACACTAGTGCCGGTGCCATCGACAAGGCCTCAGAATCCATGACTCCTGAACAAGAGTATTATATCGGACGGACAGTGGCTGCCACCATCCTCTCCCAGAATAAACCTTTTGATCGCCAAGCCCTCACGACTTACCTAAACACGGTCGGGCAATACCTTGCTTTGTTCTCAGACAAACCTGAAACGTTCGGGGGCTACCACTTCCTGATAATGGATACCCCGGATATCAATGCGTTTGCGGCGCCCGGAGGGCTTATTCTGGTATCCAGAGGCATGCTGCGTTGCTGTGAGTCCGAAGACGCTCTAGCGGGGGTTCTGGCACATGAAATTGGGCATATTGAGTTGAATCACGGTATGCTGGCCATCGATAAGAGTAGATATTCAGCGGTCGTAACCACCTTGTTAGCCGAGGGCGCCAAAAATCTCGCGGGCAGTAATGTCGCCGAATTAACCAAAGCCTTTGAAGGCTCTATTTCAGACATTACCTCTAAAATGGTAAATAGCGGCTATGCGCGCAAATATGAGTTTCAAGCTGATAAAGCCGCCATAATAATTCTTCAGCGTGCAGGCTACTCACCCACCGGCTTGATCAGTATGCTTACTCAAATGGAAAAACAGCTTAAGCCGGGTGGCCATGATTTCGCCAAAACTCATCCAGCTCCCAAAGATCGAATTGACCAATTGAACAAACTTCTTACCCAATCGCCCAATATGGCGGGGTCCTTTGTTGCCAGACAAAAACGATTTTCCGCTGCGATGCGGGAGCTGTGATCGTGCCAAAATCGCCTGAACCCAAAGAACCAGCCGCTCCACTACGCCACCGACTTTTTCAGGCACTCGGCATTGGCGTATTGTTCGCACTGCTCGCCGTAGGCCTTTGGCAGATTGGCGCACTAGATAAATGGGAAGCCCGAATTTTTGATATTGAGGCTTCGTTGAAGGTGTCCAAACAGGCGAAACCAGGCAAGGCCTCTGATCAAATTTGCTTGATTTTCCTCGATCAATATAGTCTGGACTGGGGCAAAGAACGCGGGTGGTCATGGCCATGGCCTCGCCAGGTCTACGGGGCGGTTCTGGATTTCTGCCGGCGGAGTGGAGCAAAAGCCGTTGCTTTTGATGTCATTTTTAGCGAACCCGACGGCCAAGGTGTTGATCAGGATAGTGAACTGGGTAAATCCATTGCGGCGAACCAACACTTTATTGGATCTCTTTTCGTCAGTAGCGCCCATGAGGGCGGTCAGACAAACTGGCCGTCCATGATTCCGAGCCCCCCATGGCAATTGTCCGTTTCCGAAGAAGCCGATTTGCAAAAATTCCAACTTCCACGAGCGGCATTTCCTATACCAGAGGTGGCTACTAATGCCGCTGTTTTGGCTACTGTATTTGGCAATCCTGATCCGGATGGAATTTATCGCAGACTTCGCCCGTTCAGTCTGTTTGATGGCCATCTCGTGCCCTCCCTGGGATTAGGCGCCCTTTTCAGCACTTCGTCCAATCAGATCGTCAAACTGAAAGGCCATGCCTTCAGCCTCAACCAGAACGTAACTTCGATTCCTCTTGATAAAACCGGTTGTGCCATCCTTAATTTCAGAGGTCCTTCCCAAACCCACAAAACCTTCAATATTGCAGCTGTCATTGCCTCGGAACTCGCCATTCAGGAAGGCCAAAAGCCCATTATCGATCCACTGACGTTTAAGGATAAGTATGTTTTTCTGGGGTTTACGGCACCGGGCCTATTTGACCTTCGCTCCTCGCCTGTCGCCAACGTCTACCCCGGAGTGGAAATTCATGCCACGTTCCTGGACAACCTTTTGTCTGGTGATTTTATCCGCGAAGCTCCCTTTCCCCTCACCATCCTACTCACTTTTATGCTGTCGTGCCTGGCGGCCATGGGAGTCCGTCTGGGTCGTCATGCCTGGCACAACGTGCTGCTAATGGTGCTATTTATCCCCGTCCCCTCCTTGCTCGGGTATTGGGCCTACACTCGCGGCTTATGGCTGCCTGTGGTAGTGCAAATCATCGCCATTTTTCCTGCTTTAATCACCGCCCTTGCCATCAACTATCTAGTTGAAGGAAAACAAAAACGGTTTATCAAAGGAGCGTTTAAACAATACCTCAGTCCTCTGGTCATCGAGGAACTGGTGCAACACCCGGAACGGCTCAAACTCGGCGGCGAACTTCGGGAATTATCGATCTTTTTCTCAGATGTCAGGGGGTTCACAAGTATTTCAGAGCGCCTGAATCCCGAGGAATTAACCTCCTTATTGAACAACTATCTGACGGCCATGACCGACATCGTTTATAGCCATGGCGGAACGGTGGATAAATATGAAGGGGACGCCATTATTGCCTTTTGGAATGCGCCGCTCAGCCAAAAAGATCATGCCCAATTGGCGGTGCAGACAGCCCTGGAGTGTCAGGCAAAACTGGCCGAATTGAATCCAGGCTATAAAGCACAGGTCGGTTCTGAGCTGTATCAACGCATTGGGATCAATAGCGGCCCGGTCGTAGTGGGCAACATGGGCTCACGTCAGCGCTTTAACTATACCTTCCTCGGTGATGCCGGAAATTTAGCCGCACGATTGGAGGGGATTAATAAACAATTCGGCACCCCTTTGCTGATTTCCAATAACACCCGAAAACAGCTT
This sequence comes from Kiritimatiellia bacterium, assembly GCA_038330175.1. Lineage (GTDB taxonomy): Bacteria > Verrucomicrobiota > Kiritimatiellia > CAIKKV01 > CAITUY01 > JAABPW01. Next base: position 31,802 of record JBBQNS010000008.1, on the reverse strand, counting down.
GATGATAAAATTGCGGTGCGGGAGATCGCTCAGGTGCAAGTAGTTGGGCGCAAAGAACCGGTCCGTGTCTATGAACCTATGCTGCCGGCCTTTGCCGCCGGGCAACACAAGGTGCTGGACATCTTTGCGCTTGGACTGGCAAAGTACTATGAAGGTTCGCTGACAGAAGCCATGAGCTATTTTGAATCGATTATGTCACAAGATGCTCCGGCAGAGGCTTATGTGCGCCGATGCCGCTCACTCTTGGCGGCCCCACCCGCTGAATGGAGTGGCGTTTGGGTGATGACGGAAAAATAAAACTAAAAGCAGGAAATTTTATGAATAAGCGGTCAATCAAAGAACTTACCCTATTAGGCCACAGCACAACGAAATATCCGGATAATCCCGATAAGGCAAAGCTCGAAGCGTTTCCCAACACCTATGTTAAACGTGACTATGTTGTGAGCTTCGACTGTCCTGAATTCACGAGCCGCTGCCCCATTACGGACCAGCCCGATTTCGGACACATCAAGATTGCGTATGTCCCGAACAAACTTTGTCTGGAAAGCAAAGCTCTAAAGCTCTACCTTTATTCTTTTCGTAACCACAATACCTTTCACGAAGAAGTCGTAAACAGGATTTTGGATGATATCGTTAAAGCCGTTAACCCGCGCAGAATAAAGGTCACGGGCACATTCAATCCCCGAGGAGGAATTGCCATCTGCGCCGAAGCAGAGTGGAGCAATAAAACGGAACGTCAAGGCAGTTAGCCGTTTAGGCTGTAGACTGTTAGGTGAAAATGAGAAAACAATGGTGAACTTCACACGGCCTAGAACGCTATTACTGTTTATTTTCATGTTGCAAAGCCTCCCCCCCCTTTCGCACGGAGGAATCACTTTGCCGCCCGCCTCCATTAGTATAGCCACGACGGATGGAAAGAAATTTACAGACTGTAAAATCATTCGGGTCGAACCTGATGGCATCGTCATTAGTCACGCTATCGGGGTCACGAAGGTGCCGTTTTCAGATTTGCCCAGTAACTTGCGTCAACAGTACGAAGTCCCCCTTCCTTGGTATATACGGCCGGAGGTCGCCGCACACTATTGGCCTTCAACGATTGAGGAGGTCTTGTCCACTATCGCCCCGGAAATTGCGTTATCTAAGGCCGCTCTCGATAATGTGATTTCCTCTAATGCCCACGATATTGCAGCTATAAAATTAAAATTCGAGGGGCTCCTATCTGATGATGCGTCTATGCTTTCAGACGCTAAATTACTCTATGAAAATGCGATGAAGGAGTTGGCCTCTCCCACTGAATATAACACTAGTTATTGGTATAAGCTGGTGAGCTCAGATTACGCGTACTTAAATAACAAACTGATTCGAGTTGGGGCCGACATCACTCATTTGCACGGAAAAGTATTGAGTGTTCCGGACAAAACTCACGTGATTATTAGCACAGGAGGCGACGTTGTGGCCTGCCAATTAGCGAATACCAACGGTTTTTTCGCAGAAGTTCCCTTTAATTCTCTTGGTCGTCTATCAGGAACCTATAAGTACAAGGGCTCAAAAAAATCAGCCAAACAGATTAAATGCTACGACCCTATCCCCTACATTACTTTGGAAGAATTTAAAAAAAATGGGGAAGACGCTTTTCCTGAAGTTGAAACAGCGAAACGCAAGAGCCAGGCGGCTTTGGTTCAAAATGAACGGGTTACCCGGGAAGCGTTAAGGAAAGCCGAAAATGCGGCGCAAACAACCAAACAGGCTGCCAGCGAGTCGCTGGCGAAGGCAGAATCTGTGGCAGCAGAGGCTGAACAAGTTGCCCGTGAGAGTTTACGAAATGCCGGGCGCTTAACTTACGAGCGGATGCTTGGAGTCAAAATTCAAGCGGAAGATAATCAAATACGCCAACGCACCGCCATAGCCGCGCAAAGGGCTCAAGAAGCTGAAAGATACGATCAAGAACAGGAAGCGAGAAACCGCCAAATCAAATCGATTCAAGACGCTGAAAACCGGCGCGCACGTGAAGTACAACAAGAACGGTTCAGAATAAAAGGAGCCGACGACTTCCATTAAGCATAGAGGCGCTTATTTGGTATCGCAGCTTTTAAAAAAGGGTTATTGGGGGAAAAGCTTCCCACATTTTTCACATTCCATAACCGAGGTAATGCCGGTAATGGACCCACTGCAATCGATATCATCACGGCGCTTCAATTCAGGCGCCCCACAGGCGGGGCAACTTGACCGCTGATGGACTTCTTTCTGTCGCTCTTCCATCAGTTTGGTGTCGTGCTGCTCAATAACCTCACAGGCGCGATCAAACCAGTCGTCCGTGACGTGCATCTCGATAAACTCCAATCCCTCCTCCTCACTGGTGCGTTGTTCAACAGGAATCCGCCCGCGCTGAAGCGCATTAAGCGCCAGCGCGGCATCCGCGGGATCAGAATAGGAAGCTAAGAGCGCCATAATTAAACCTTATAAACGGGCAGCACTTACCTTGGCCTTGATTCCATCCACAAGTTTTTTAGATAAAACGGGATCCTTCGAAAGGTTTTCGGCAGCTGCTTCACGGCCCTGTCCGAGTTGAGCCCCATCATAGAACAACCAAGACCCTCTTTTCTCAACCAATCCGTGCTCAATGGCGCTATCAATGACAGAGCCGTCCCACCAGATCCCACGGGCAAATAAAATATCAAATTCCGCTTCTACAAATGGCGGCGCGACCTTGTTTTTCACCACTTTTACGCGCGTGCGATTTCCCATGACTTTGCCCGTCGAGTCTTTTATTGCCGCAATACGACGGATGTCCAAGCGTACTGACGAATAGAACTTAAGAGCACGACCACCAGGCGTAGTTTCGGGGCTTCCGAACATAACCCCAATTTTCTCGCGAATCTGGTTCGTAAAAATACACAGCGTTTTCGACGTTGAAATGGCGGCCGTGAGTTTCCTCATTGCCTGCGACATCAAGCGGGCCTGAAGGCCGACATGAGCATCACCAATTTCGCCATCTAATTCAGCCTTGGGTGCCAATGCCGCAACGGAATCTAAAACCACCACATCGATGGCATTACTACGAATCAGTGTTTCACAAATGCTGAGGGCTTCCTCTCCCGAACTCGGCTGTGATACCAAAAGATCATCCAGGTTTACGCCAATTTTCTTGGCATAACTCGGATCCATCGCATGTTCAGTATCAATGAAAGCCGCCAAGCCTCCGCTCTTCTGCGCGTTGGCAATCACATGTAATGTTAGCGTGGTTTTCCCAGATGATTCCGGACCAAAAATTTCGACCACGCGGCCACGCGGCAAACCGCCTACGCCCAACGCCATATCCAAAGAAAGCGCACCGGTGGGGACCACGCTAATCTCTTTTTTACCTTCAGCCTCTCCCAGACGCATGATGGCGCCATCGCCGAATTCCTTTTGTATCTGAGCCAGAACTGCATTTAAGGCCGAATTGGTCGATGTTTCCGCGGGAGTTTTAGGTGTTACTTTGCTCATAAATCTACGTCTCTACTTTCTTGCCTACATGTATATACAGGCACTCATTATTTTTTGTATCCATTCGGATGCGCTTGATGCCATGCCCAAGCGCTCTCAATGATATCATTTAGATTAGAATTTCTCGGTATCCATTTTAAAACTTTTTTAGCTTTAACAGCCGACGCCACTAAACGATCCGGGTCGCCGGGGCGGCGAGGTGAAATCACTTCAGGGATCTCGCGCTGAGTGACTTTGCGGACCACATCAATTACCTCACGGACGGAGAATCCCTTTCCGGTCCCCAGATTAAAAGGCCCTGTGTCCTTGCCGGTCAGCGCCAGAATGTGGGCGCGTCCCAAATCCACAATATGGATATAATCACGGATACACGTTCCGTCAGGCGTATCATAATCGTCACCGAAAATATTCACGTGCGGCTGTTGTTTCAACGCCACTTTAATAACGTTTGGGATGATATGCGTTTCGGGATCATGATCCTCGCCGAATTTTTCCGTTGCTCCACACGCGTTGAAATACCTAAGGAAGACGGGTTGGATCCCGTGGATTTTCTGATACCAGAGCAGTACTTTCTCAAACATCAACTTCGCTTCGCCATAGGGATTGACGGGATGCTGGGGAGTCTCTTCCGTAATCGGGACCTGTGCTGGAAAGCCATAGGTGGCACAAGTCGAGGAGAACACAATCCGCGCTACTTCATATTTCACCATGGCATCCACCAAATTAGTGGCGCCCGTGGTATTATTCGCAAAATACATGCCAGGGTCGGTCATGGATTCCCCAACCAACGCATAAGCCGCAAAATGCATCACGGCATCCGGCTTGGCATTTTTCATCGCGCGTTGAATCTGGCCTGAGTCACGCAAGTCGCCTACCACCAATTTAGCCCGCTTATCAACTGCGGCCTTGTGACCTCGCTCCAAATTATCGAATACAACCACTTCATGCCCCTCATTAAGAAGCAGTTCAGTGGTCACACTACCGATATATCCAGCTCCACCGGTCAGTAATACCTTCATGATTTTCCCTCAAGCAATTTGATTTGTGCTTCAAGCTCAGCAACTTTCTGCTTCAATTCGGGCAAACGCATCATGTGAGCATGCAATTTTTTGGCTTCACGAACCTGCATTGCAGGGGAACCCAACAGGATAGAGGCCGGAGGCACATCTTTAGACAATCCCGACTGCGCCATTACGATCACATCGTCCCCTACTTCAATATGGCCTGCCACTCCCACTTGGCCCCCTAATTGGACGCGATTACCAATGTGACAACTTCCCGCCATTCCCACTTGTGCCGCCATAGCGGTATCCTCACCAATGGTAACATTATGGGCCACCTGGATTAGATTGTCCAATTTGGTGCCATTCCCAATGCGGGTTTCGCCGAAACGTGCACGATCAATTGCGGTATTGGCCCCAATCTCAACGTCATCCCCCAACACCACAATGCCCACTTGGGGGATCTTCTTCCAGTGCCCCGCCTCCTTGACATAACCGAAGCCATCGCTCCCGATAACGGCGCCATTGTGCAGAATCACCCGATCGCCTACCTTGCAATATTCACGCAATGAAACGAGTGGATAAAGTAATCCATTTTTACCTACTTCACAAAAGGGGCCAATATAACATTGGGCGACCAAAACCGTTCCATCCCCGATAACCGCGCCGGCCTCAATAACACAGTGCGGCCCAATCATAACGTCTTTGCCTATTTTTGCATCAGGCGCAATTACCGCTGAGGGATGTATCCCTGCCGGATAGACAATCGCAGGCCGTGCTAACCAAAATGCAACTTGGGCAAACGCAGCATCAGCACTTTTCACCCGGATTACCGTGATGGCGTCATCTCCCGGCCAATCGTCATTTACCAGTACGGCACTGGCTCGTGTTTTCAGCATATCCGGCAAATAACGAGGATTACCCAAAAAAGCGATATCACCTAGACGGGCCTGTTTGAGGGAGGCCACGCTCTTGATCGGGACCGAGCCATCTCCGTGCACCTTACCGTTAAGTTTTTTGGCAATATCTTCAACCGTCAACATCATGGAGCGGTCTCCTTAACGGACGATTTGTCCGCATTCAAAATTTTCAACACCTCGTCGGTGATGTCCATTTTAGAGTCAACATAAAGCACTGATTCCAAGCCATTGCCCAGCAAACCGCCATCCGCAAGAACCAGGGTGTAATTGCCTTTTTGAGAACACACCGTAATGGCCGCTTTGATGGATTTAGCCAGTTCCCCTTGGATTTTGCGCCCCTCGCCTTCCAGTTCTTTCTTCCGATTAGCGGCTTTATCACGGATCGTATTTTCAAATTCAATAACCGCAGTCAGCTTCTCTTCGGCCAACTCCTTCTTTTTTTCGCGGGCATCATCAGTCAGAGCCTTATTCTGGGCCTCGGCACGAAGCGCTTCAAAATCTTTTTTCATCTTGTTATGCTGAGCCATCAGCTTGTCACGCTCTGCCGCAAAGTCATCAATTTGCTGTTGGATATGGGCTTCTGCCAATTCAGTCTTATAATATTCCTTAAGAATTCGGGCTGTATCCACTACGGCGATTTTCAGTTCTGCAGCACCCGACACACTTGCCATGAGCCCTACTAGCACCAAACTTATCATTATTTTTTTTATCATTTTCAGATCCTCTGTTTACTAAAAACCATACCCAATCGAAAAACTCCAGTTTTCCGTCCGTGATCTCGGGTCATCTTTCTTCAACGGCCAAGCGTAATCAAACCGCATCGGAAAACCTGGAATATCCAAACGCAAACCAATTCCATATCCTGAAGCATACTGATCGAAATCAAACTGGTAAGGATCATACCATACATTACCGATATCATAAAAGCTGGCAAATCGGAATTTAGGAATGCCCGGGATAGGCACCGTATACTCCGCACTGGCAAAGGCTAAGCTCTGACCGCCAGCCGGCCGTATGTCCGGGGAGCCATCCTCACGGGCAGCTTTTGGGCCCACCCACCGGTAACGGAACCCTCTTACCGTCCTAGCGCCACCTGCATAAAGACGTTCAGAAAGAGGAACGTCTTCCTGATTACCATAAGTATCAATCACTTCTACACGTCCCCTGAAGCTCAACACATGTTTCCACCACAATGGAACATAAAATTGCCCGCCGGCCTCTAGATCGTAGAGATCCGTATCGAATCCCAGCGGCCCGCCAATCAGGGTTCCCTGCGCATAGAGTTTGGAGCCACGGGTCGGCACAAAAAAGTTATCACGGGTATCCCGCGTCCACGTGCTACTTACCGAACTGGCAATCCGGCGGGGATCCGAAAAATACATCACGTTCGTATCGCCATTCTGATCTACCACCACATAGGCATTCGTATCTGCCGAATCCTTGATTGCCACTTGCTCCAACCGATACTTGAAATCAAGTCGATTCGGGCCCCACAAGGGTACACCCAATCCAACAGAGCCCCCTTGCCTTAACACAGAATAATCGCGATCATCCTGCTTCACACTGTAAAGATCCGTGCTCAACGACAATTTCCGATCCAGGAACCAAGGTTCCACAAACGACAATGTATAGGCTTCGCGAGTGGAACCGAATTCCGCTCGCAATTTAATTTTTTGTCCTGCCCCCACGAAAGGCTTGCCACTAATATCAAAGTTACCCTGACTGACTTCAGCAAAACCGATCAATTTATCAATACTTGAAAACCCGACACCCGTCATGAACTGGCCGGTTCGCTGCTCCTCAACATTAAAAACAAGATCAGCCTTATTTGTCGAACTTTCAACTTTATTAGCAGGTCCAACCGGCTCGTGCTCACAATTCACCGTTGAGAAAAACCCCAAATTACGCAGCCGGTTTTCGCTCGTCCGCACGCGCACCCCATCATATTGATCGCCCGGATAGATCAGCAGTTCGCGGCGGATGACTTTGTCCTTCGTCACACTATTGCCTCGGATCAATACATTGCGAACCGTGGTCAAGTGTCCTTCACTCACCACAAACCGAACATCTACCTCGCCTGCTTTTTCGCGGAGATCCAGTTTAGGCTGAACATAGGTTTCCATATACCCGCGGCTTTCATAATAGTCACGGATCGCATCGGCCGATTTATTAATGACGGAGGTTGAAGCCTCCCCTGCCACCTTTAAGTCTGCCGCCTTGAGAAGTTGCGCCTCAGGATAAATGGTCGAACCGAAAACAGTTACTCTGGAAATGGAATATTTCAGATTTTCCTGGATGGGGACGGTGATGACAAATCGCCCGGGTGCTTCTTCTTTCTTGAGAGGCGTTTTAACCTCTACATCAAGAAAACCCGCGTCTTTATAAACGGCTCGGATTCGCTCGCACCCCGCCATCAGTTCTTCTGCGCTGTAGGGTGTGCTATGGAACCAGCTTAAGGGATTATACCAAGCCATGATATCCATGGCTTCACGGATAGCCGACATTTCGATCGATTTCCTGCCAGGAAATAAATAGCGCACAATTTGAGATCTATCACCTTCCCGAATATTCAACAATAAAGAGACCTGCCCCGGTTGACCTGGAACCGGATCCATACTCGCTTCTATTTTCGCTGTGGCATATAGCTTTTTACGGTATTCCTCTGTCAATTTAACGACTCGGGCGGCGACGGTGGGATCATCAATAAAGTCACCTGGATTCAACCCTAATATGTCTTGAACCCTCGCCACACTTAATTCTTTATTTCCTCGAACGCGCACCGGGTTTACCAGCTTATACTTCATGCGAACCGCGTAAACTAACGTCACGTTATCCCCGCTGGCGTCAACCTCGGCGCTTACATCCGCAATTTTTCCCGATGCCAGAAGCGAACGCACATCATTTGCCACTTCGGCCCGGTTCAATGGCGAGCCTTCCCGCACCGCGATATAAGACCGAATCATTTGTTCGTCAGCGGGAATGGGGCCCACCGTCTTGATTTTCACCACCTTAACAACCGGTTCGGACCAGGCCGGGATTGCCACGAACAAGAGCACCAGAGCCATTTTTATAATTTTAGTTGCAGTCATCAGCGAACCTCCTGATGCATATACGCCGGCTGAACAGCGGGCTCGTCAACACCGTGAGCTGCATCGCGAAAACGGGTGAAGGATTCATCAAATGCCATCCGAATTTCTTCCATGGCAGGGCCATTACGATTTTTAGCAATCTCCACAATAGCCAACGAACGATCATCCCGTTCCGCATCATTGGAAGTCCGGCAGGGCCGCCGCAACAACATCACAATATCGGCATCCTGCTCAATGGAACCGGAGTCACGCAAATCCGACAGCTTCGGCTTTTCTTCACCCCCACGCGCTTCAGGCGCACGACTAAGCTGACTCAGCACCAGTACCGGAACGCCTAATTCTTTTGCCATTCCCTTGATACCGGCAGAGACCATGGTGATTTCAACCTGACGGCCATGGCGCGAGTACTCCGGGGCTCGAAGCAACTGCAGGTAATCGATCACGATCAACTCAACATTGTGCTTGCTCTTCATCCGGCGGGCCCGGGCCCTCAATTCCATAATGTCAAGGCCCGCGCTGTCATCAATAAAGACGGGAGCATGCTTCAGCAGATTGGCTGCATTAACTAGATGGGCATGATTCGTCACCGAAATAAAGCCATCGGAAATGGCGTGGCCGGATACCCCGGCATGACAACAAATCATCCGTTTAACCAAGTCCAAACAGGACATTTCCAGGCTGAATACCCCCACCGGTCTTGGCCGCGACTCAGGATCCGCTTTTCCTAACGCCACATGTTCCACAACATTCATGGCTAAGGAGGTTTTACCCATTGAAGGGCGAGCCGCCAGAACGACCATATTACCCGGCTTGAGTCCCTTGATCACCTTGTCCAGATCTCTGAATCCCGTCGGAATTCCCTGAAATCCTTTTTGCTCGTTGTCAAAGGTACGAATGATCTCATCCACCATGGTAGGCCAGGGACGCATTTGTCCATGCTGGTGGGCCGTGATGTCAAAGAAAGCCTGCTCCACATGGCTCAATACCTGCGTGGCTTCAACGGAGGGATCATAGCAGCTTTGTTCAGCCCGGCGCGACGTAGCAATCACCTCCCGGAGCAGATGCCGATCCCGGACGATATTGATATAATATTCGGCGTGGGCAGACGTAGGCGTCGCGTCAACGATATGATGAAGCGTGGTGGGACCGCCAATGCGATCGAGTAGCCCCGTGCTCTTCAAGCGTTCGCCCACCGTTAAAAGGTCAAGTGGCCGCCCGCTCTGGGCGAGTTCCAGCATGACCTCAAAAATGGTGCGATGGGCGGGGATGTAAAAAGAATCAGGAGCCAATTGTCGTTCGATACAAAGGTCCATGACCTTATCCGCATCGAGCAACACGGCTCCCAGCACCCCCCGCTCGGCGTCCTCGCTATGCGGTGGAACGCGCTCAACCGGCGTCACCTTGTACGAGACAGGGGCTTCATTTGCCATAGCAACTATTCCTGCACAACCCACACCTTGATGAGGGTCTCAACATCCACACCGACCTTGACCTTAACGTCAAAAGCGCCCAATTCCTTGATCGGTTGCTCCAATTCAATCGCGTGCTTGTCCAGTTCAAAACCCTGAGCGGCCAACAGCTTGAGAATATCGCCATTGGTAACCGAGCCAAAGAGCTTGTCCCCTTCACCCACCTTGACAGGAATGGTGTAAGACCCCTTCTGAATGGCGGCGGCTAACTCCTGATCTTTCTCCTTGGACGCCTTGCGCACAATGGCGCGTTGGATTTCAAGCTTGGCGAGTTGACGACGATTGCCTTCTGTAACCAGTGCCGCAAGTTTACGGGGAACCAGATAATTCCTCGCATAGCCATCGGCGACCTTAACAACCTGGCCCGCCGTACCGAGATCCTTGACGTCCTGCATCAAAATCATTTCAATTGACATATTTTTCTCCTATCAATTTAGCGCAATAACCCCATCACTCGGGCACGACGAATCGCACGGGCCACTGAGCGCTGCAACTGAGGCGCAGCACCGGTCAAACGCGCGGGCAAAATCTTGCCCTGTTCAGAGGTGAATTTTCGCAGCATTTCGTAGTCGCGCGGATCAATATGCTTAATGCTCTCAACCTGAGGCACACGACGCTTCGACACCATGTTTACACTGTTGTTCTCTCGCATAGCCATAACTAGTCTTCCTTCTTCTTAAAAATTAAAACGGCAAATTATCATCATCCCCAACTGGTGGCACATCATCCGACGTCGGCGGAGTCGCTCCTCCACGGGTGACCTGAGCCGGACGGATCTCGCCGGCGGGTGAATCCGCAGAATCACTATACTCGGCACCGCGTTTCGGAGCGCCAATGAATTGAGCCCGGTCGGCGACAACCTCTAGCCGGTTGTGCTTCTGTCCGTCCTTCTCCCATTCATCATATTTCAAACGGCCTTCCACCAGAAGCGGCGAGCCCTTTGATAAATACTGCCCACACGCTTCGCCCTGCTTGCCCCACACCACAACATTGACATAACAGGTTTCTTCGCGCTCTTCTCCGGTCGCCAGTTTATACTTGTGACTGACAGCCAACCGGATCTTGGCCAGTGCTTTCCCCGAGGGCAGGTAACTCACCTCGGGATCGCGGGTAAGATTCCCCACCAGGAAAACTTTATTCATCGTGGCCATGAGAGATTACCTTCCGTATCAGGCGGGTACCGCAGGCGCAATAGCGGGGGCCTTATCCATAAACTTCGCATCCACACGGGTAATTTGAACCCGGAAAACATCATCATTCAAATTATAACGCGAGGTCAAAACGCTGATCTTGTCGGCCGCAATCTTGAAGGTGACGGCCAGGTAAAACCCAGATTCCTTCTTCTGCATGATCCGGGCAAAGGAACGGCGTCCCATGTCGCGAGATTCCAAAACCTTGCCGCCAGCTTTCTCAATCTCACTGGTCACATAGGCCGCAAGATCCTTCAAACGCTCTTCCTGAACAGTCTCACCAAAAATGAACAAACCTTCGTACATATTCACTGCTTTTTTCCTCCTACCGTTACATCATCATTGCCGACCGGATTTTCCGGCCTGGCATTAAAGCGGTTCATCGCGAAATCCATGCCTTTTTCCAAAATGACCTGAACAGCATCCGCCGTTTCCCCGATCGTTTTTTGAACCACCGCCCACTCTTCGCGTCCGAACTTCCCAAGCACATGCTCCACCAGACCATCGCAGGTTGCCCCACGCCCAATCCCGACCCGCACCCGCGCGTATTCCGTCGTTCCCAGAACCTCGTTGATTGAAGCCAATCCGCGATGCCCGCCTGCTCCTCCTTTTTTTCGCAGGCGCAGTGTCCCTAGCGGAATATCCGCATCATCCACTACGACCAGCAGATCCGCCGGGCTTACCTTGCGGTAATTTAACACTGCCCCGACCGCTCTGCCGCTATTATTCATAAACGTTTGCGGTTTCACGAGGATCAACTCCTCGCCAGCATACACCGTCGTCCCCACAAACGCTTCAAATTTCGAACTGGCTTTCAACTTGCAGCCCAAGCGCTCAGCCAGATAATCCACCAACAAAAAGCCCATGTTATGCGGCGTTCGCTCGTATTCCACACCTGGATTGCCAAGCCCCACTACTATTTTCATGGTCATCGCTCCGCCGCCCACGCGCCCGCGCCACATCCCTTTTTAAAAGGAATAATTCCTTATTTCTTGGCAGGCTTCTTCTCTTCCTTCTTTTCGCTCTTCGCTGGAGCTGCACCCTTTGCAGGAGCCGCAGCACCCTCGGCCGCTGCCTCTTCCTTCTTCTTGCCAATCACTTCAGGAGCCGCTGCCGCAGCTGCTGCTGCTTCATCAACCTTCTCTTCACGAGGCACAACCACGGTAGCCAAAGCCACATCACCCGCAGTCAACACCACATACTTGGCATCCAGTTTGATGTCCCGAACCATCATGGTCTTGCCCAGGCCCAGTTCCGTTACGTCAATTTCAAAAGAATCCACCAGGTCACCTGGCAAGCATTCGACTTCGATTTGGCGCAACAAGTGCTCCAAGATTCCGCCCTGTTGCGAAACACCCACGGACTCGCCTTTGAGTTCGATTGAGATCGTCACGCGCATTTTCTTGGTCATTGAAATTTCTAGGAAGTCCGCGTGCAACACCGCCCCCATAATGACATCATGCTGGACTTCACGAAGCAACGCTTTGACGACATCCCCGTCGACATCCAGATCCACAATCAGATTTTCGCTGGAGTTGTGCGTAATCATTGAACCGAAATCGCGCGCGTTGACTTTGATCGAACGAGTCGCTTTTTCTCCATATACTACGGCAGGCACAAAACCTGTCCGGCGCAGAGCCTTGGATGATGAAGTCCCGGACGTTTCGCGTTTGCTCGCAGATAATTTAATTTCTTTAGCCATACTTACCTTTTCCCTTTCAACTTAACCTAAACCTTGAATAAAGACGACACCGATTGGTTGTCATGAATACGCAAAATGGCTTCGCCAAGCAATCCTGCCATCGAGAGAACCGTCACAGGAAATCCGTTTGTGTTAGCCATCATCGGCACGGTATCCGTGACCACCAATTCTTTGATCTGAGAATTTTTCAAGCGCTCAATCCCCACATCCGTCAACACCGCGTGAGAAACGGCCGCATAAATATTTTCGGCACCATTTTCTTTAAGAATGCGGGCGGCGGAGGTCAGAGTACCGGCCGTAGTCGCCAGATCGTCAACTAAAACACAGTTAAACCCACGGACATCGCCCACCATGGTCAAGGCCTCAACCTCACTGGGCCCTTTACGCTGCTTAGCCACAATCGCCAAGCCCGCTCCCAGCATTTCGGAATAGGCATGCGCCATCTTGAGTCCACCCGTATCCGGCGACACCACCACCAATTTACCCAGCTTTTTTTCAATCAAATATTTCGCAATCACCGGTGAGGCGTAAAGGTGATCCACAGGAATATCGAAAAATCCCTGTAACTGCTGAGCATGCAGATCCATCGTCAACAACCGGTTGGTTCCCGCTGCCACCAGGATATTGGCAACCAGCTTGGCTGTAATCGGAACCCGAGGCTGATCTTTACGATCCTGCCGCGCGTACCCATAGAACGGAATCACCGCCGTGATCCGGGCGGCAGACGCACGGCGCAAGGCATCAACCATGATTAAAAGTTCCATCAAGGTTTCATTCGCAGGATGACAGGTGGGCTGGACAATAAACACATCCCGCCCCCTGACATTTTCGAGAATCTGTACAGCAGTTTCACCATCGGGGAAGCGGCTGACCATCGCTTTTCCAAGCGGTATGCCTAACGAGTCGGCGATATTCTGCGCTAACTTCGGATTCGCTGTACCTGTAAAAATTTTCATAAAGTTCAACTTTATCAAATTCAACGCCAGATGGTTGCCCGACTAGGATTTGAACCTAGACTCTGGCCTCCAAAGGGCCGTGTGCTACCATTACACCATCGGGCAATATTTGCGCAACCTTCGTCCACAACCATGAACCCATTTCACGCTTTACCTGCAATTCTATCGTCAGGGCTTGGTCGTGACTGCTCGCAACGGCAAACACCGAAGCTCCACTTCCCGACAACAATACCCCAGACGCGCCCACTAATTTAAGCCTTTCGGCCACCATTAACAGGAGCGGATATTTATTAAAAACCACCGCTTCCAGAGAGTTCTGAAGACTGGCAGAAGCCAGTTTTAAGTCCCCGCTTTTGAGCGCAAAGCACGCATTGATAAAGGTTTCTTGCGATGAAGTCAACCCTGTTCTAAATCTACGATAGATATCACGAGTGGGCACCGTGAATCCGGGATTAACAACCACAATCCACCATTGGGTGCCAACAGGCCAATGACAGGGAACAGGACTTACCTTTTCGCCTCGCCCCTCCATACAAACCGGCTTTCCATAAACCATGGCGGGGATATCACTCCCAAGTTGAGCGCCCAATTCCATTAGCGCCTCAACGGTCAAGCCCGTCTGCCATAGCTGATTCAAGCCCCGAAGCGTACCGGCCGCATCCGCGCTCCCCCCTCCCATACCTCCACCAATGGGGATGGCTTTTTGAATTTCAATATGCGCGCCTCCTGAATACCCCGTCGCAGCACATAACAACCGGGCTGCCCGAACCGCAAGATTATCGCCCGGAGCAGGCAGCATCACCTGGTTTTCGCCTGGCAGCCCGACCACCGCACAGGATACCTCGATTGACGGCTCGGCCATGCGCGTGAGCGTGAGGGTGTCAAATAGTGATACCGGCACCACTAAACTTCGCAAGGCATGATAGCCATCCGGTCGCTTCCCCAGGATCTCAAGGGTGAGGTTGATTTTGGCAGGCGCCAGCAACTTCACTGAAGAGGAGTTATCGATCGTTTTTGTTTTATTTTCATCCATGGCGCGGGCGGAGTTATCAAACACCTCTACCCATGTCAAGGCAGTAGGTAATGCCTAAGCAATCTGAAGTCTCTCTGAGAGCCCCAACACACCCGGTATTCACCCCACCGGCTTAGGCAGGAAGATCTCTTGAAAGAAACTTCGCGCATAACGATCCGTCATCAATGACATGTGATCGATAATGATCTGAGACAACGCGGGGCGGTCTTTCTTGCCATACATTTTTTGGATGAAATGATGCAACTCTCGAACGGATAGCGAATCCTTATCGGAAGCAACACCCCAGCAAGTCTGACGCCGGGAAGAAAGTTCACGAAGCTCAAAATCGAAAATGCTCGTCAACATATTCTCTGCTCGAACGGCGTATTCCTTCAGCAGCGGGTGATAATAAATATTTTTACAGTTATATTGATAAAGCTGTGTGAAGGCATCAAAGACGTCATCCGAAAACCCAATACGTTCCGGTGTCTTAAGGTTGGTGCGAATCATATCCGTTACCAAATTATTGATAATGGCTCGATTGTCCGCGCCCAATACTCGAATCACCGTTTTGGGTAACGCCGGCATTTTTCCAAAAACACTCTGGGCATCCTCGTAATCACGACCGGAATAAGCAATACGATCCGCCAATCGCACAACACATCCTTCAAGGGTAAACGGAACAACACCCCGCCGCTGGATCTTTTCCAGAGCAGGCCCCACCTTGGAGCGGGGCCCTAAATACTGCTCCGTATTTTCGCCACAATGGCAGACAATACCGTCACGCACTTCATACGTAAGATTCAGGCCATGCTCTTCCGTAGAAGGCCGGAACGCCAGGCGATCCACCACTCGCAAACTATGCAACTCATGGGAAAAAGACTGGGAGGCATCAATCCGCTTCCAAAGCTTATCCAAAGCCGTCTCCCCGGCATGTCCAAACGGGCCATGTCCAAGATCATGCCCCAACGCAATGGCATAAGCCAGGTCCTGATTCAAACCTAGCGCCCGGGCGATCGTCTGGGCGATGGACGCCATATAGAGAGAATGATCCACTCGCGTTGAGACATGATCACTTTCAGGCGAAAAGATCACCTGTGTTTTATAACGAAGTCGTCTGAATGCCGTACAATGCAGAATGCGATGCGAATCCCGCTGAAACGACAAACGGATAGGATCCTCCGCCTCATCGCGTTGACGGCCTAAACTGGCCGAACTCCGGGTGGCTAAGGGGTGGTCTAATATCTTTGCTTCCCGATCTTGAGAAAGCTCTCTAAGGGTCTTCGTCATGCGCGTTCCTATACCAAGCCTACCCTGCCCCCGTCCAGCAGTAAGCTTCTGGTTTTTCGCTTTAACCAGGCTTTGTCATATCCTTTCAGGAGCGGCGACAGACGTGCCCAAACAACTTTGTGATAAGCATTCAGCCATGCGCGTTCTTCTTGACTGAGCAGTCTCGGGATCAAGGGAGCAGTGTCTATCGGGCATAGCGTCAGAGTATTAAACCGTAAGAACGGCCCATAATTGGTTTTCCCTGCTTCTGCCACAAACACCATATTCTCAATTCGGATCCCATACTCACCCTCTCGATAGTATCCGGGCTCAATCGTCACCACCATTCCAGGCCGGAAAGCGCAGGGATTCCATGCCGGACTGAACCCATGCGGCCCCTCATGAACATTCAGATAGGCCCCCACCCCATGCCCACTCCCATGTTTATAATTTAGCCCCTCACCCCACAACGGAAGCCGAGCCAATGCATCTAAATGGGCACCCGTCATACCGGCCGGAAAACGAACACGACTCAAGGCAATCAACCCTTTAAGCACCAGCGTATAGTGGCGCCGCGCAGCCAGCGACACCGGGCCCAGCGCAAACGTTCGCGTTGTGTCCATAGTTCCTTCAAAATAATTTCCACCAGAATCCACAAGGAATAGCCCTTTGGGCCTCAACACAGCCGCTGTGTCACGGGCAACCGTGTAGTGAATCATGGCAGCATTCGCCTGGTAGCCACACACCGCATTAAAACTATCGTCCTTATATTCCGGTGCCGCCCGGCGCAACTCCTTCAACTTTTCTCGCACCGTGTACTCCGTCACCCGCACCCCCTCACCCAACACACGCTCAAGCCAGGCAAAAAATTTCGTCAAAGCCAACCCATCCAACAGAGCCGCAGTGTCCCAGTTTTTCTGTTCAACAGGATTTTTGATGGCTTTTAGTTCAGTAGTGATATCGACGGCATTCTCAACCCGAGCCACCCTCTTCGGTATGGCGTCCACCACCCATTTACTTATCCGCCTAGGATTAAAGCATATCGTTTTATCTGAAGACAGGGCGTTGAGGGACTGGCTTATCGCCTCATAGGGTCGTAGTGTCACGTTTTGTTTCTTAAGCTCTTTTTGCAATGACAAAGGAATCTTCGCACGCTCAACAAATAGAATAGCATCCTTTTTATTCACCAACGCATAGGCCAGCACAACCGGAGAATGCTCGATATCGCCGCCGCGGATATTGAATAGCCAGGCAATATCATCCAGCGAAGCCAATAACAAGGTATTGGCCCCCTTCTCAGCCAATTTTGCACGAACGAGAGCCAGCTTCTCCATCCGATCCACGCCAGCATATCTTATCGGAAAATCAATAACGGGAACTTGAGAGACGGGAGGCCGATCGGCCCATACCTGGCCGCAAAGGTCCTCATGCGTTCGGAGTATCAGTTTTTTACCAGCAAACTCCTTTTCCATTTCGCGTGTTGATTCCAGCGATACCACGTGCCCATCAAAGGCCACCGTCTGACCAGGTTTCAGCTGCTCAACAGTCCACTCATTTACCGTCGGAACGTCCGGCTCCCGGCTTTTGAAAAGCGTGACCCCACTTCCCTGCAATTCCTTTTCGGCTTGGAGGAAATAGCGGCCATCGGTCCAAAGGGCCGCCGTCTTAAGTGTAATCACCAAGGTACCAGCTGAACCGGTAAATCCCGAAGCCCACTTACGGGTTTGCCAGCGCGCCCCCACATATTCGCTTTGGTGCGGATCTGAAGAGGGAATCAATAAGGCCGCAACGTGGCGTTGCGCCATAAGTTTTCGTAAAGCCTGAAGCTTCTGAGTAGTCATCATATCATCATCCTTCGTTATAATATCCTAACCCAGCATAGCCGGAACCAAGAAGAAGATTTTTAACAGAAGCACTCAGAGCACGCAAAGGTGGCTACGGCGAGTACGCCGCAACCGCATTATTTTTGGAATTCAAACACCTGGCATTTTCGACGAAGGCGTAAACATTCCCTCCTTTGCGGTCTTCGCGAGCTTCTGTTCAAACTCTTTTCTTGTCCAAATCATGACCATAGTTCGATTGATTCAAGTGGTAAGGGACTAAATCATGACCAAGCTGCGATTCATTCAATTCGCAAGAGACTAAACCGATCCCTTCGTCTTGAGCCACTCGGCAATGGTTTTGGCCGAGGCCAGACTGACGCCAGGAACGGCGGCAATATCCTCAATCGAAGCCCGCTGGAGCCTGAGCACTGATCCGAAATGACTCAATAAAGCCATCTTGCGTTTTTCTCCCATGCCGGGAATTTCGTCAATCTCCGACTCCCGCAACCGGCGTGCTCGTAACCGGCGGTGATATGCCAATGCAAAGCGATGAGCTTCGTCGCGAATGCGCTGGAGAACATAGAGTGCCTTCGAATCCGAAGGTAACCTGAGCGGAATGGCCTGTCCTGGCACATGAATTTCTTCATATCTTTTTGCCAGCCCGATAACAGGCACAGTGGTTACGCCGAGCATCATTAACTCTCCGCGGGCCGCATTCAACTGAGGGAGCCCCCCATCCACCACCAAAAGATCCGGCACCTTTCCGCCATCGCGCTGCAAGCGCTCAAACCGCCTACGGATCACTTCTGCCATCATAGCAGGATCATCGGATTGGTGGACCGTCCTGATTCTGAAATGGCGATAGCGGTTCGGTGAGGGCGTGCCATCAAAAGCACAAACCATACTCGCTACCGAATGCGTCCCCGAGATATTTGAAATATCATAGCACTCAATAATCCGGGGCGGCACGGCTAGGTTTAACGCCTGCTGCAATCCGAGCAAGCCCGCCTTGGCATCCTCAGCCTTGATTTCCGGCGTGGAAGCCACCCGAGCCCGCTGATGCGTAATCTCACGAAGCATGAACCAAGTATCACGTAACGCCGCCGCCTCTTCAAAATGGTGCAGGGCCGCCGCCTCTGCCATGCTTTCTCGCATGGACTCCAGCAACGCAGGAGTTTCCCCTCTCAGAAAAGCACAAGCGGCTGCCACCTTTTCCAAATAGGTTTCACGGGTGATTCGCCCGATACAGGGCGCAGAACAAAACCGCACGATATCGTTAATGCAGTGTTTGTGATTAGTTTCATCGGGTTCACGAGGGGCGCATTTTCGCAGCCCGAATTTCTTCTCAACAAAATCCATTGCCACCCGGGTCGCCACGGAATTGACATACGGCCCCAAATAGACGGCCCCATCATCCCGCCGGATGCGGATGGCTTTAAATTGAGGCCAGGGCTCAGACAAATCAATCCGCAGCATCAGAAACCGTTTATCATCTCTTAAATCTACATTGTAACGAGGCTTGTAATCCTTGATGAGCTGGCCTTCTGTAAGCAGGGCTTCTGCCTCGTTCCGCAAAACGACGATGTCGAAATCATCCACGCTCCGAATTAGCCCGCGCAGTTTGGGGTCTGCTCGTACCCAGGTACTGGTTCGGAAGTAGGATTGGACGCGCTTGCGCAGGGAGGAGGCTTTACCAATGTAAATGATTTTGCCGCGCCGATCCCGCATCAGATAACATCCCGGCTG
Organism: Kiritimatiellia bacterium; assembly: GCA_038330175.1. GTDB lineage: Bacteria > Verrucomicrobiota > Kiritimatiellia > CAIKKV01 > CAITUY01 > JAABPW01. The sequence goes on along the minus strand of JBBQNS010000008.1, from coordinate 12,139 downwards.
ATCAGGGAGCTCCTGCAGTTTGCGCCTTACTTTATCTGGGATCGTGATCACAGCGGGCGATTTTACACGGAAACACCGGATTCAACAACCCCCCTGCACTCACCCGAATCCTTGCCTAAGCAATCTGAAGTCTCCCTGAGAGCTCCAATGCACCCTGTATTCTGCGGCTCGGCAAGCCTCGCCCTCCAAAAGAAACATCTCGTCTCTGTATATCATGTTCTTCTGGAGGGCGAAGCTTGCCTGAGCCGCGTGGTCAGGACGAACCAGACGAGTCCAGCGTGGCCGGAACGTCCTTAGGCCAGGATTTGGAACTCAAATCCTGGGCAGATGTTTACACGATGTAGCACCTATCTGTGATCGGGAATCCCTGAAGATTCCGCACACAGTGCGGTGCTACATCTAAATGCTGAATTCTCTCTCTGCCTACTTTTTCTTGGCAATTTTTGCAGCAGCCCGCTTTCGATCAGCCATGGCCTTGTCGGCCGCCCCTGCATTCAGACTCGCTTCCTTGGCATCTTTCTTCATGTCTTCAACCGTCTTGGTATGAAGGCGCGCGGCTCCTTCGGTATTGTGGATTCCGAGTTTTTCCTCGGAGGCAAACCGGGCTTTCGCCGCCGGGACAGCCTTCTTATACTGAGGCAACCAACGCGCCTGACCGATGAGCATTTCATCCACCATCTGGGAGATTTCGGGCGGGGTACATACGGCTGAGGTCAGGGGATCCATCAATACGGCCTGTTTCAGCAGGTTGACATCACCATAAACTGCCGCTTCCACCGATAACCGCTGCACACTGATAGACACATTGCAAATGGCCGCACAGCCCATCGGCAGGTCGCCCACCTTAGGAACACTAATTCCGTTACGATCAACATAGGCCGGGACTTCCACAATGGCATCATCCGGCAGATTGGTAATACAGCCGTTATTTACAAGATTGAAATGGCCACGGTAAACACGCCCGGTCTTCAACCCCTCAATGATATAACTGCAGTGCTCATGGCTCCGCGTTTCCGCACCAATCACCGGCGATTTGGCTTTAAGCCAGTTAGGAAAGTCTGTTTCAAACCAATTTCGTCCTTCCGTGCAGACCCGCAGATAGCCGCCCGTCTCCCCATTGATCCAACTTCCCAAGTCAATCCACTTCGTCAGTTCCTCGGGACGTTTACGATACCAAGCTACATACTCCGACACATGGCCATTGGATTCGGTAGTATAATATCCAAAGCGCTTGAGAATATCGATACGCACCTTCTCCGTCTTGGTGTACACGGGGTGTTTCTCAAACCCTTCCAGCAGTCGTCCTGTCCAATCTTCGCCTTGATAACGTACTTGCGTATACCAAGTTTGATGGTTGATACCGGCGCAAATGATATCCACATCTTTCATAGCAACATTGACATAGCCCTTTTCACCGGGCTTCTTTTTGCCGTTCACCAACAGAGAGATCACTTCCGTGAGCTGCCAATGGCCGCCCTCCACACCGTGGCACAACCCCAGCGTAGGCACGCCACCGTACTTTATTGCTGCCCAAGTATTCATGGCGTTCGGGTTGGCATAATTCAAGAACAGACAACCCGGCGCCGCCACCTCGCGTATATCTTTACAGAAGGCCAAAATCTGGGGAATATTGCGCTGTCCGTACATAATGCCGCCCGTGCAAAGGGTGTCGCCCACGCACTGATCCACCCCATACTTCAGCGGGATATCGACATCCATCTTGAACGCATCCAAGCCTCCGATACGGGTCGTGTTGATCACAAACTCCGCACCACTCAGCGCTTTACGTCGATCCGTCGTGGCCATAATCGTGGCAGGCAATTTGTTTGACTTGATATCCTTCCGGGCCAATTGTGTGATCATGTCCAGATTCTGGGGATTGATATCCGTGAACCTGAATTCGGCATTCCTAAATTCCGGAACCGCAAGAATATCATTCATCAACCCTCGCGTGAACCCAATGCTACCCGCACCAATGACTGCTATTTTAATCGACATGCTGTGTTACTCCTTTTTTAATTTAACGTTCAAAACTTATAAAATCTGGTTTTCAATTGAACAATTACGCTCTATGATACATATCGATATGAGTAAGTGTATTCAATTCGATTGTGCATCTGTGCTGAATAATATAAGAATCGTGCGCAAGGCTGACTTAGCCCTGAACGAAACCGGATTCAGCCGAATCACCAGCTACGCAGAGCACCGTTGTGACATCGTTGCCGAGGGGATTTCGCTGAAACAAGGTGAGCCAAGCTACGATTTTGACAACAGAAAGCGGAAAACATCATTCCTTTTCCAATACACGTTTGCTGGGGAAGGTCGCTTCCAAACACTTCCCCGCGGCAAAACCATTAAACTTATGCCAGGAACGGGCTTTTTGGTGCCGCTCCCATCGCCCACCCGTTATTGGCTCGCCCCGGATACTGAATGGGAATTTTGCTATATTCTTTTTGAAGGTGATATGGCGGAAGATTTAATTAACCGCCTCATCAAAATCCATGGTTATTTCTGGGAGCTCCCCGTCACTCATCCAGCCATCGATATTATCAAAGGACTTCATCGCCAGGTTTTGGCGGAACGAATTCCTGATGAATTCGAAATGGCGGCTTTGGCGCATCGCTTCTTGATGGAATTATTCCGAGCACACCGGATGCCCCGGCCCAAAGTTTCACTCGCCACCGATCGCGTTCTCAAATTAGTGGAACGTGATTTTCGTGATCCGGGATTATCGGTGGACCGGATCGCCAAGGAAGCAGGATATTCGCGCCATCATTTTTCCCGAATGTTCCGGCGCGAAATGGGAGTCAGTCCGCATGCCCACCTTCAACAGTTCCGTTTGCAACGTGCCCTGAACCAAATCACCACCACGGAACTTCCCATCAAACAGATTGCCTTGGAAAGTGGTTATCGTGATTACGCGTATTTCTGCAAGGAGTTTAAGCGCTGGACACATAAAACGCCCAGGTCGGCCCGCCGCATCGGCGACCTGCTCGACCTGAGCGCCATTCACACGAAATAAAGCACTTGCAAAACCATGTTTATGTTTTGCAAGTGCAGAAGTCAGGAGACAGGAGCCAGAATTCAGAATAGGAACCACATTCTGACTCCTGAATGCTGAATTCTGAATTCTTCCTTACACCCCCACTGGGTTGGCCACAAACGCCCCACCCCGGCACTGCTTCAGATAATTCAAACCGTATACTTGCCCTGTCATCTCTAAATCTTCCCTGTAGATCGGGTCATGCCAGCCTTCAATATCGATGGACCCCTTGAACCCACCACGTCGTAATTCCGAGATCACATCGGTCCAATTGGTATCGCCGAAACCAGGGGTCCGATGGAACGCAAATGGCTTCTTGCCACAAACCCCATTCGTTTTCACCACATCCCATAAAATCGAGGCATCTTTGCCATGAACGTGATAAATACGCCCGATCCATTTACGGAGCTGGGGCAACGGATCTATCAGGGCCACCATTTGATGGCAAGGTTCCCACTCAAGCCCGAGGCTGGCACTTGGAACGGCGTCAAACATCAGCTCCCAGGCATCGGGATTATGCGCCAAATTCCAATCGCCTCCCTGCCAGTTGCCGCCCATGTTGCAGTTTTCGAAAGCCAAACGCACCCCCTTGCCTTCAGCACGCTTCGCCAATTCGCTAAACACTTCTTTGAACCGGGGAATAGAGGCATCAATCGACTGCCCACGAAGCCGACCGGTAAACCCGGCCACGATATTAGTGCCAAACAGGTGAGCATTGTCGATGGCGACTTCCCATGCCTTAAGGGTTTGCTTATCCACTTCGCCGCTTTCAAGCGGGTTTCCGAAAACACCCAATGAGCTAATGACCACATTTTTACCGGCAATCGCTTCCTTAACTTCAGCGGCCAACGTCTTGATATTCGTGTCACCCAAGCTCTGCCAGAAAGTCAGGGAAAAACTTTCGAACCCATGCGGAAGAATTTGCTGAATGTAACTTTTGGTGTTTTTGTCAGCCTTAACCAACGTTCCAATTCTAATATCATTATGTTTCTGATGATCCATAGTTCACTTATCTTTCTTTAATACACTACTACCACTTAACCGCAACCTCTTTGCCACAGGAAGCGCTTTTAATCGCCGCAAAAACCATTGCGAGACTCTTGATGTTCTCAGAACATACGGTTTCAGGCGTCTGCTTGTTCCGCAAACAGTTCACATAATCCGTAATTTGCCCGCCATGACTGCCAAATTTTGTCGGATCCGTACAGGGTTCCGGCACAATATCCTCGCACACGGAGTTAAAAGCGGCGGCCTCGGAGCTTTTGACTTTCTGAGCCTTGATATCACTTGCCCCATCCCACCGGAAACTCCCTTTCGTGCCCAGCCCATGCCAGGTGCTTTCCCAGGTCGTATTCAGCCCTTCCGCACACCAACTGCCACGGTAGGTATAAATCACGCCGTTGCTCATCGTGAATACCGCAATGGCCGAAGCATCATGGTCAAACCATGACCCTGCCGGATTCCATTCTTTGCAGTAGACCGACACCGGATCCCCGCCACCCAAATAGCGCGCTGCGTCAAAAGTATGAATGGCCATGTCCAAAAGGAGCACGTGCTTCATACGATCCCGGAAACCTCCAAAATGGGCGCCCAGATAAAAGTCAGCATTCAGGGTCGTCAAGTCCCCGATCTTGCCGGACTCCACTAGATTGCGCACCGTCCGGATATTGGCATCGAAGCGGCGGTTCTGAATCACCGCATGCGTGCGCCCGGCCTTGGCCGCCGCCCGCACGATCCGACGGGCATTGGCCATACTGTCGGCCAAGGGTTTCTCGCCAAGCACATGACAGCCGTGACGGAAGGCTTCCAAAGCCACCTCGACATGCGCTTCCGGCACCGTACAATCGAACACGATATCCGGCTTGGTTTTCTTAAGAACGGTACGAAGATCAGTCCCAATCTCCGCCGACTCAAGATGAAACTCAACGGCCCGCTTCCGGGCATTCTCCTCCAAACAGTCAACCAAGCCGACAATCTGGACATCGGGCATTTTGGAAACGGGATTCAACCAAGCGCCACTAATGCCCCCACACCCGACTAGGACTACACGAAACGGTTTGTTCATTTTTCCCCCATATCAAATGCGGCATCGAACGCGAGATTCGACGGAGGGAACGCGAGCCGCTTGACAAATTCACAAGCTTCCTTGGCGCCATGTTCACGATCCATTCCACTGTCTTCCCATTCGACCGAGAGCGGCCCTTGATAGTTGATGCGGTTGAGCGCACGGATAATCTTCTCAAAATCCACATTCCCGCGACCTAACGAACGAAAATCCCAGAAGCGCCGGTGATCACCGAACGTCAGGTGTCCCCCAAACACGCCTGATAACTGCGGCGTCTGAGCCCATGCCACATCCTTCATGTGGACATGGAAAATTCGGTCATGGAACCGTTCAATGAAGGCCACATAGTCAACGCCCTGGTAACCCAAATGGCTCGGGTCGAAGTTAAATCCGAATGCCGGATGCCCATCGACAGCGGCCAGCGCCCGCTCAGCCGAAACAATATCAAAGGCAATTTCGGTCGGATGCACTTCCAAGGCAAACTTCACGCCCGCCTTCTGAAATTCATTCAAAATCGGTTTCCATCGTTTACCGAAGTCTGCGTAACCCGCATCCACCATGGCCTCTGTAACCGGCGGAAAGGCATAAAGGAGCGGCCAAATTGAACTTCCCGTAAAGCCCGTGACCACTTTTAGGCCGAGTGTTTTGGCGGCTTTGGCCACCTTGATCATCTCCTTGGCAGCGCGCTGGCGCACCCCCTCAGGCTCGCCATCTCCCCAGATGTAAGCCGGGAGAATAGATTTATGGCGCTCATCAATCCGGTCGCACACCGCCTGGCCAACCAAATGCGCTCCGAGAGCAAATACTTTCAAACCATGGCGCTCCAGGGTGGCATGCTTTTGCCGACAATAGGCTGCATCCGCTTTATCCACTTCAAAATGATCACCCCAACAGGCTATTTCCAAACCATCATATCCGAACCCCTTGGCCTTCTGGCAAAGCTGTTCGAACGGTAAATCCGCCCATTGGCCTGTAAATAATGTTACTGGTCGCGCCATAATCCATTCTCCTTTTTTTTACTTACTTAAAAAACACAGGTTTGCCAGTCTGGGCGGATTTGTAAATCGCTTCCAGAATCTCAGTTACCACTAGCGCCTCTTCCGCCTTAACCACGGGTTCCGTATCATTAACAATACAGCTGATCCACATCCGCGCCTCACGCTCAGACTCATTTTCCGCACCGCCACCAGCGTAAAAATCAACCCCACCGCATGACATCTCTATGCTGTTAACAAATAAACGGCCATCCTTCTCGCCGTTCACGCGCAGCCCATCCCACATATCAGCCCCGCCCTCAGTCCCACAGAGGGTGGTCTTGGCTTCCCCTCCCTGGACCACATTAAGCGCCCAACTGGACTCGAGGGAGATGGTCGCACCGTCAGCCATGGTGATGAAGCCGAAAGCCGAATCTTCCACAGTGAATTTTTTCGGATCCCAAGACCCCCACGCGTTAGCCGCATTTTTCCGCTTGCCAAGTTTATGATAGACCGACCCCATGACGCATTTCGGCTGATAGTTGTTCATCATCCACAGCGTCAAATCCAATGCATGCGTGCCAATGTCGATGAGTGGCCCCCCGCCCTGTTGATCTTCATTGAGGAACACACCCCAGGTTGGCACCGCGCGTCGGCGAATAGCATGAGCCTTGGCATAATAAATTTCACCCAGGTCACCATCGCGACAGATTTTATTGAGATACATGGAATCCGCACGGAACCGACTTTGGTAACCAATCGTGAGTTTTTTCCGGGTGCGCTTCGCGGCTTGCACCATTTTTCGGGCTTCCGCAGACGTCTTGGCCATGGGCTTTTCGCACATAACATGCTTGCCAGCTTCCATCGCATATACGGCGAGGTCGGAATGGGACTTGTTCGGAGTACAGACATGAATCGCGTCCACGGACTTATTCAGGAGCATCTCTTTGTAACTCCCGCACACCTGAGCGTCCTTGACTCCGTAGGTTTTTGCGGCTTCTACAGCCTTTTCAGGAATGATGTCGAAAAACGATACGATTTCAACATTAGGCTGTTTCTTCAGGCTGGGCATGTGCTTGCCATTGGCAATTCCACCACACCCGACGATTCCGACTCTCACCACATCCATCTTCTTTTTTATTGCCATTGTCTTTATCCTTGTCTACGTCAAAACCAGATCAATCGAGGGATATACTAGGTACCATGGCTTTCCTTGGTCTTGCATGAATTACGCATCTTTGTGTATATATTCGGCATGGCCCATAAACGACAACCCGCAGGAGTACCGCCTGTTCATTCAGCGTTTAAGCTTTTTGACTTCCTTCCTGACGTTTCTTTCTTTGTAAAAAACCGGAACAGTGAATTCATTTATGCCAATCCGGCGTTCATCAAAATGCTGGGCGCTAAAAGTATCAAGAACCTCTTGGGGAAAACCGACCACGATTTTTCGCCCAAAGAATTGGCCGACCGCTTTGTTCGCGATGATCGGCAGGTGATCCGTACCGGGAAACCCATGGCGAGCCGTGTCGAGCTGGTTCCGAATTTTGATGAAAGCATCAGCTGGCATATCACCACCAAAATCCCGATTCGTGATGACCGCGGGGAAATCATCGGCATGGCCGGTATGACTCGTGACCTGAATCGGACAAATGTCACCGCCAGCCGCTATAAGTCGATGGCCGGCGTGATGAGCCACATGGAAAACCATTATCCTGAATCCATCACAGTCAAGGATCTCGCGACCCTCGCGCATTTATCGCTCAGTCAATTTGAGCGCCGCTTCAAGGCCCTCTTCCAAATGACCCCCGTGCAATATTTGATCCGGCTCCGGCTCAACAAAGCCTGTCAGGCGCTGACCACTTCTACGGCCAAGATCACCGATATTGCTGCGCAATGCGGATTCTATGACCACAGCCACTTCATCCGCCAATTCACACGTGCCTATGGCCAATCCCCCTCGGCCTACCGTCAACACCATCAATAGCCGAAGCACGGTAAGCTCAAGTCGCATTCACCGCCGCCGCCAGTTCCCGACCCATGGCACGGCATAGCTCCATCTCCGCATCGCCCGGCTGCCATTTAACGCGCAACCCTGGCTGTGCCAACGGAATCCCCGCCTTTTTGAAGACCTCTTCGATATCTTTGACGCTTTCACCACTCCATCCATAGGATCCGAAGGCCGCACCAATCTTATTCTTAAAGCGAAGCCCCTTCATTTCTTCCAGAAATTTAGCCATCGAAGGCAGAATTCCGTTATTGTGGGTGCAGGAGCCCAGAACGATCAACTTGGACTTGAACATCTCAACCATGAGATCGTTTACATCCGACAGAGCGGCATGGCAAACCTTACAATCCACTCCACATTCAATGAGACCTTCAGCAATCCCCTTGGCCATTTTCTCGGTAGCATTCCACATGGTATCAAACACAATCAAGGCGGTTGGGGCAGGTTTTTGATGCGCCCATTCCTGATACTGTTTGACAATCTGTAAAGGATCTTTACGCCAGATGACCCCATGGCTGGGCGCAATCATGTCGACCGGCAGATTCAATGCAAGAATTTCGTCGATTTTCTTGATAACTTTGTCGCTATAAAGCGTCAGAATATTCGCATAATACTTAAGAGCCTCTTCGTATAGCTCTGCCTGATCGACTAAATCATTGAAAATAAAAGCCGATGCATAGTGTTGGCCGAAGGCATCATTGGACATCAGGATGTTGTGCCCGGTGACATAGGTAAACATGGTGTCAGGCCAATGAAGCATGGGGGCCTCAATAAAAATCAACTCGTTCTTACCGAGACTAAGTCGATCCCCTGTTTTCACCGTCTTAAAATTCCACTTTTCGTGATAGTGGCCTGCCACACTGCTGGCCCCATTTTTAGTGACCACGACCGTCGCATTCGGGCAGTGCTTCATGAGAATCGGTAAACTACTCGAATGATCCGGCTCCGCGTGATTGACGATGACGTAATCGATCTTAGTGGGATCCACGATCTCTTTGATTTTCGAAATGAATTCGTCTGCATGCGGACTCCAAACCGAATCCACAATCGCAATCTTCTCATCCATGATCAAATAGGCATTGTACGTAGTGCCACGATGCACAGACAATTCCTCTCCGTGGAACCGTCGAATCGCCCAATCCGTCACCCCTACCCAATAAATGTTTTTTGCAATTTCAATATTCATATTCTATCCCTTCAATTTAACTCAGCCTCCACGCCAGACCCGCACCCATTTCACACGCTTGCCCCAAGCCAAGGCCTCGCGATGAGTGGGGAAATACAAATCAATATGATCACCTTCAATGGCGCCACCTTGATCCTCCACGCGCCCCGAGCCATATCCCTCAATATACATCACGGTCCCGAAAGGATAACGGCTGGTATCGGCTGCGATCGTTCCCCTCCGAGCTTTGGTGCCACTGGCCGTAACGCCAACCTCCTTGCGCTTCCCCTTAAGCGGACCCGAGGTGAAGACCGGCCTCATCAGCCAGTTCCGCCTCCAGCCACAGCATTCGCCGCAAGGACAATACCCCGTTGTCAACATACGCCGTTCCACGGCACGACTATCCCGGGGTGTGCGCACAGACGCACAACCGGTCACCCATAAAGACAACATCACTAAGCAAAGAAATGGAAAGGCTCTCATTAAGGCAGTAAAGTCTACCATAACGGCGGAGGGGCATGCAATTCTTGTCAAATGCGGTTCGGCAATTCGCATGATGTCCCTTTTCGCCCAATCTTCATTGGAGCGGAACGTGTAAACGTTCCGGAATCCCTTTTCACCCGATTCCCATCAGAGCGGAACGTGTAAACGTTCCGGAATCCCTTTTCACCCGATTCCCATCGGAGCGGAACGTGTAAACGTTCCGGAAACGCCCGGAATCGTTACCGATTCCGCTCCAAGAATTGCTGCCACCCGATCGGCTCTCATTGACACATCCCTCATTTGTATTAGCAAAGGGTGTACCAACTTGACCTGAATGAAGCGTGGAGAAGGTGATCTGGAAATTAAAATCGTAATAATAGATTGCGATATAATGGGTTATATCTAAAAAAATGATTTTTTAAAATTGTCCGGGGCTGGTGACATCGCCCCAATACAGGGCAATTAATCAACAAATTTGTAGCTCGTAAAAATATCGCAACAAATTTGTAGCATAGCTTTGACTATAAATAGCGTCAGCCAAATAAGGTCATCTGGCCTGCGTCGCGGCTTTTACGCTTCTGCCGGGCAAGTTTAGGCTGGCCAGCCTCGCTGAATTCGCCTTCTTCAAGATTGGCGAGAATTTCTTTGGCACGATCAATGACTTCGCTGGGGAGGCCCGCCAGACGGGCCACTTGAATCCCATAACTCTTATCGGCCGCTCCAGGAACAATTTTACGAAGAAATACAATTTGGTCGTTTCGCTCGCGCACCACTACATTATAATTTTTGACCCCGTTCATCGTGAGCGCCAAATCGGTCAGTTCGTGATAATGCGTTGCAAAGAGCGTCTTGGCTTTGGACTTGGGATTATTATGCAAGTATTCCGCCACAGCCCAGGCAATGCTGATGCCGTCAAAGGTGCTGGTGCCTCGCCCGATCTCATCCAGAATAATCAAGCTTCGTGAGGTGGCATTATTGAGGATATTGGCGGTCTCCTGCATTTCGACCATGAATGTACTGCGCCCGCGTGCAATATCATCACTCGCGCCCACTCGGGTAAACACTTGATCCACCACCCCGATCTCGGCGGAGGAAGCTGGGACAAAAGAGCCCATCTGCGCCATAATCACAATCAGCGCTACCTGTCGGATATAAGTAGATTTACCGGCCATATTGGGACCGGTGAGCACGATCAACTGCGAATCAGTTCCATTTAGTAAGGTATCATTGGGCACAAACCGTTCCGCCTCCGACATGCGTTCAATTACCGGATGCCGTCCATCCTTGATAGAAACCTGATCCCCGCCCGAAATGTGAGGTCGAACGTAGCGGCCCATCATGGCCCGTTCTGCCAGAGAGGCCAGAACATCGGTCTGCGCTAAGGCGCTTGCCGTTTGCTGGATCGCCGCCGTCTGCTCCACAACCTTGTCCCTGATTTCGACAAAAAGCTCATATTCCAGGGCTTCCGCACGTTCCTGAGCCCCAGTAATTTTGCGCTCATACTCTTTGAGTTCCGGGGTCACAAAACGTTCGCCATTCACGAGCGTTTGCTTGCGGATGTAATCTTCTGGCGCATTAGCCAGTTGCCCCTTCGAAATCTCAATGTAATATCCGAATACCCTATTGTAGCGCACCTTAAGCGTCTTGATGCCGGTTCGCGCCTGCTCACGGGTCTGAAAATCAGCCAGCCACTGCCGGCCTTCGTTGGCCGCCACCCGCAGCTCATCCAACTCGGGGCTGAAACCTTTGCGAATAAGGCCACCCTCTTTCAAAGCGATCGGAGGTTCATCTTCGATGGCCCGCTCGATCAAGGCGGCGAGTTCCGGCAACAGCATCATCTGGTTACCCAACTCTTTGATTAACGTAACTGCATGATCCACCAGTAGACTGCGAAGATCGGGCAAGGCGCTCAAAGAGGCGCCCATCCCCCTTAGATCACGCCCGTTTCCACTGCCTGCACTCAATCGCGCCACCAAACGCTCCAGATCACGAATGCCGGTCAGTCGTTCTCTGACATCGTGCAGCAAGGTGCGATCCTTCATCAAGGCCTCAACCGCATCTAGCCGCCGATTAATCGCCTTCACATCCGCCAAAGGGCGCAGAATCCATTCCCGCATCAGGCGGGCACCCATCGGCGTTTTTGTTTCATCAAGGGTTTCCAACAACGTCACCGAGCCTCGCCGCTCTTCATTACGCCGGGGCACCAGATCCAGATTCATACAGGTCGCTTGGTCAACCATCATGAATTCAGAGGGATTGCTCACCCGCAGGGAACGTACATGCTTGAGGTCGCGTTTCAGTTCGTCCTGCACGTAATATAATACCCCGCCAGCCGCTCCAACCGCCGCAGTCTTTTGCTCACAACCGAAGCCATCCAGTGAGTGGACCGCGAAGTGGCGGATCA
>JBBQNS010000007.1:0-57797 GCA_038330175.1 Kiritimatiellia bacterium | reverse complement strand
AATATGGGACCGAAGGACATCGCCGATGCATACAAAGACAAGGATGATGAGCTGTTCACCCATCCAGGCCGACAGATCTATGAATGGAAGGTCAAGAATGGTTTGGGAGATGTGCGCGAGGTGATCTTCCACAAAGCTACTTTCGAGGACGTCCATGGCAACGTCGCAGGGCTGATTGGCGCCATTCTGGACGTGACGGAGCGGAAGCAGATGGAAGTGCAGCAGACCAGATAGCCAAGCTTTGCTTGGCGCACCGAAGACCACGAAAAAAAATCTACGCTGCCCCATCATTCCTTAAACTCAATTCCTTACTTCGCGGCTTCGTGTCTTCGTGCGAAATCCTCCTTTTTGAATTTAATCATCATTCCAAACCATTTTTTAACGTCTTTTTCTGGCTATACTAACGTCAGGCGTTAGGGGCCTCGAGCGTGGCGCCGACAGTTAGTTCTTCGGCGTCATCTGGTTGTGTTTGGATGGGCTCCGGTTGCACCGGCTCAATGGCTGGCGTAGTCGCGATTGAAGGGGACGGGGTGTACACCTTGACAGCTGGCGGCTCTGGCGTTGGTACCGGTGTTATCGGTGTAGGTTCCACAAAAATCGGCTCGGCTTCCTGCACCGGCGGGGAGACCGTGACCGGTGTCGGCTCGACGAAGACCGGTTCTGGTACGGGTTCCGGTGTTACGGCCTCTTGGATTATTGGCGCGGGTTCCGAGACCGGCGGCGGCGGGGAGACCGGAGTGGCTGTGGGAATCGGGTCTGGCTCTGGCGCTGGTGTTGCCGGTGTCGGTGTTGCCGGTGTTGGTTCCACGAAGACCGGTTCAGGTTCCGGCACCGGCGGGGAGACCGTGATCGGTGTCGGCTCGACGAAGACCGGTTCTGATGCCGGTTCCGGTGTTGCGGCCTCCTGGATTATCGACACGGGTTCCGAGACCGGCGGCGGCGGGGAGACCGGAGTGGCCATGGGAATCGGGTCTGGCTCTGGCGCTGGTGTTGCCGGTGTTGTCGGTGTAGGTTCCACGAAGACCGGCTCAGGTTCCGGCACCGGCGGGGACACCGTGATCGGTGTCGGTTCAGCGATGGCCGGTGCGGGGGCGGGTTCCGGTGTTGCGACCTCCTTGATTATCGGCGCGGGTTCCGAGACCGGCGGCGGCGGGGAGACCGGAGACACCATGGGAATCGGGTCCGGCTCCGGTGCCGGTGTCGGTGCGGGTGGGCTTGTGATAATCGGCTTTGTCACCACCGGCTGGGTTGGCGGTGGAGCGGACACCGGTGTTGGTGCTGGCTTTGCCGCTACTGCGCTTTCCACGGCACCGGGTTTGAGCAACGTCAGCATCGCCGAGCCAGCACCTTGCCACAGGACAATAACGGGACACGCCCCACCGACGGTGGCGGTTACTGCCGGATAGACTGTGGAACAGCAGACCAGTCCGACCACTCCATTGCGCAGCAGTTCCTGCACTCGCTCTTTGGCGGCGGCGGGGTCGGGCGGAAGGGTGACGATGATGAGTTGGTGGTCCGCCGCTGCCAGAACGGGGACCAAATTGGGGATCATGGCCAGCGAATTGGCCGGGCTGGCGACGGAAAGAAGGAGCCCTATCGGCCGGCCGGCCTCCGGTTTTTGAGGACCGGCAACCACCGGCGTCCGACCTCTTCTGGCCCGAATCTCCCTGGCGAATAGGTCCGGCTGGTAGTTCAACTGGCGGGCGACGGCACGGATTCGGGCCTGGGTTACTGGTCCGATCCGGCACTTATCGCCCTTGCCGTTCAGGGTATAGGAGACGGCGGCGATGGATACGCCGGAGGCGCTGGCGACATCCTTGATGGAAACCGTTTGACTCATGCTTATACTGTTAAGCATTAATGTTTATTGAAGTCAAGGCGGAAAGTTGACGGGAAGAAAAGATCTCGCACGAAGCCGCGAAGGGAGTAAAAAGGGAGAAGAGGTTCACCGCCAGCCTTCGCTCGCAGCCACCTACGTCGAGCTCCGGCGTGCCATGGCGTAGGGCGTTGGCTTTAACACCGGAGTCTCCGTATGCGGGGCGAAGGAGGATTGAACATGCGATGCGAGGCTGCGGCGTGCCAATTCAAGATTAGACTTACAGTCGCATTTTACAGCAGTTCTCTGTGCCCACGCGGCACGCCGGCCCTTCGGCAAGCTCAGGGGAGCCAAGCGGCGGCCTTACGATGCTTCGCGTTAACTGAATTGCAGATGCGCCTCGAACCGAATGGCGGGGATTCTGTCTTTCTTTTAACACGAGGGCCGTTACAATCACCCCCCATGATCGACTGGAATCCAGTGACAATTAAACGGTGGCGTCGGTTTCGCCGCATGCGCCGGGCCTGGTGGTCACTGTGGATCCTCACGACATTATACGTCATCAGCCTGGGTGCGGAACTGATCTGCAACAACACCCCACTGTTGGTGAAGTTTGAAGGCCATTTTTTTGTCCCACTCGTCCGCTTCTATCCGGAGGATGCGTTTCTGCATAATGGCCGCCAGACACGCCCAGACTTCAAGCAGATCCAAGCCCTCCCGCTCTTCACCGCCAACCCGGGCAATTTCATGGTCTTCCCCCTTGTATCCTATGGCCCCTATGAGAATGTCCCGCCAAGTTCCATCGTTATGCCGGAGGCGGTGACGTTAGCCTTCCGCCCGGAGCCCCATGTGGCCTCCATCACCGTCTCCCTTGATCTGAGCATCACCCGCTCCGCTAACACCGAGTTTTTCTTTGAGGCCACTCCCGACGCCTTGCGGGGACAATCCTTGACCAATTTATGGAGTCTACCCGCCGCCATCAAGGAGGCCATTGCCGAACGTCTCCAAAACCGGGATGCCCCAGCTATTAGCGCCTCCATCCTTAATCGTGCGAATCCCCGGCAGGCGGCGGAACTCTCTCTCCCCGAATTTGCGCTACGCGAGACGGCACCCACTACGGTCCGTCTGACCCTCCGCGAAAAAGCAACCCCATCATCACTTCCGCACGGCACGGTATGCTGGGACGCGCAGATGCAACTGACCAAAGCCTCGTTTAAGCCATGGGGATCCCTACCTGCCGAAGTTAAAGCCGAGCTGACGGCCTTTGCCGCCCAAGGGCTCATTCATGCGGTGCCGCTCCGGATTACAAATATTAACGGGGCACCCTATGCCCTCACCGCCACCGCCTCGGAAGTGCGCTGGCCCTATCCTCCTGTCCGGGGCCACTGGATGGGAATCGATAGTTCCGGTCGTGATGTTTTCGCCCGGATTCTCTACGGCTTGCGCACCTCTTTAACCTTCGGCTTTCTTCTGGTGATCCTCGCCATGCTGCTGGGCACCGCCCTGGGGGCATTGCAAGGCTACTTTGGCCGGCATGTCGATATGATCGGCCAGCGCTTCACGGAGATCTGGAGCGCCTTGCCTTTTCTCTATGTGATGATCCTGTTCGGCGCGGTATACGGGCGGGGCTTCATTTTGCTACTGGTCTGTTACGCCATCTTCAACTGGATCGGCATCTCCTACTATATCCGGGCGGAGTTCCTGCGCCTACGGCACCTCCCGTTTGTCGAGGCCGCTCGCTCTTTAGGGCTTCCCCACCGCGCCATCATCTTCCGGCACATCCTGCCCAACGCCATCATCCCGCTCATCACCTTTTTCCCCTTCAACCTGGTTGGCGCCATCGGCTCGCTGGCCGCTCTGGATTATCTGGGCTTCGGCCTGCCTCCGCCCACCCCCAGTTGGGGCGAACTGTTACAACAGGCTCAACAGTTCCGCTGGGCCTGGTGGCTGATCCTCTATCCTTCGCTCGCCCTTTTTATCATGATGCTGCTCGGCGTATTTGTGGGAGAAGGCATCCGGAATGTCTATGACCCCAGACCTAAAACCAAATTCGAATAATGAAAACCCTACTCGATATACAAAATTTAAGCGTGGTTTTTGATACGGATGAAGGCACCCTCACCGCAGCGGAAAATATCTCATTTTCCATCGGCAGGGGCGAAGTCGTCGGTTTGGTCGGCGAATCCGGCTGTGGCAAATCGGTAACGGCCCTGAGCCTGCTCCGCCTGATTCCCATGCCACCCGGCCGGATCCTGTCGGGCAGCGTCTTATTCGAAGGGCACGATCTCCTCCGCCTGCCCGCCTCCGAACTGAGAACCATCCGGGGACGCCGGATCAGCGTGATCTTCCAGGAGCCCATGGCCGCGCTTTCCCCATTGCACAAAGTTGGCGCGCAATTGATCGAAACCCTTCAACTCCATCTGGCGATTGATCATCAGGCGGCCAAAACCATTTCCTTGGAATGGCTCAAAAAGGTAGGCATTCCGGATCCTGAAGAGCGGATGCGGGCGTATCCCTATGAGCTTTCGGGCGGCATGATGCAACGCGTCATGATCGCCATGGCCCTGATGCTGGAACCCGCCATCATTATTGCAGATGAGCCGACGACCGCATTGGATGTCACTATTCAGGCACAAATCCTCGATCTGCTTCTCGAAAGGAAAAGCCGGGACACGTCCCTGCTGATCATCACCCATGATCTGGGTGTGGTCTGGGAGATGTGCGACCGGGTCATGGTCATGTATGCCGCCCAGATTGTGGAGACGGGTCCTCGTGAAGCCCTTTTCAAAAAGCCCGCGCATCCCTACACCCAGGCCCTGCTCGAATCCGTCATCAGCCTGATGAGCCGTTCCGACCGGTTGTCCTCCATTGAAGGACAAGTCCCCTCCCCGCTCGCCTATCCCCTCGGATGCCGTTTCGCAGACCGGTGCAAGTATGCCTTTGAACGCTGCCGCCAGGAACAGCCTCCGCTTTACAGGGTAGGCGCCCAACAACAGGCCGCCTGTTTCCTCTCTGATATCTCCAATCTGAAACCTGAAATTTAACCTATGCCACCCTTACTCCAAATTCACGAGATCAAAACCTGGTTCCCCATCAAGCGGGGCGTCTTCTCCCGTACCATCGGACATATTCATGCTGTGGACGGGGTGTCGTTGACGATTGAATCGGGCGAGACCGTGGGCTTGGTGGGGGAATCTGGATGCGGCAAAACCACACTCGGGCGAACGGTCATGGGGTTGGAGCCTAAGAAGTCCGGCACCATCCATTTGGACGGGATCCCGCTTTGGCCAGCCAAGCACAAAGACAGCATGCCCCTGCGCCGCCGGATCCAAATGGTCTTCCAAGACCCTTACTCCTCGCTGAATCCACGCATGACCGTCCAGGAGATTGTTACCGAAGGCTTGATCCACCAAAAACTGATCCCTGCTCGCGACCGGGAAAAGGCTGCTCGGCGGTTGCTAAATGAAGTGGGGATGGAAGCCAGCGGGCTCCACCGATATCCGCATGAGTTTTCAGGAGGACAGCGGCAACGCATCAGTATTGCCCGCGCGATTGCGGTGCGTCCGGAACTCGTGATTTGTGATGAGGCGGTCAGCGCGCTGGATGTTTCCGTGCGCGCTCAGGTTTTGAATTTGCTTAAAGACCTGCGTGCATCACATCACCTTGCCTATCTGTTTATTTCCCATGATCTCGGGGTGATCCGCCACATTGCCGACCGGGTTTTCGTCATGTATCTGGGAGTGGTGGTTGAGACCGGACCCGTATCAGAGGTTCTGGATCGGCCAGCCCATCCCTATTCCCGCGCGCTTATTTCTGCCGTTCCGGTTCCCTTAGGGACAACGAGACGGAGAACCATTCTGAGAGGCGATATTCCGTCATCAGCCAATCCGCCCAGCGGCTGCCGCTTCCATACCCGCTGTCCCTATGCTATCCCAGCCTGCAGTTTACAGATTCCCCTGTTAGAGCCACTCACACCGGACTCCTCGCACAGAGTCACCTGTATCCGAAAGCATGAAATCAATGCTTCATTTTAGATTTTGATTCATTGTCATCCCATAGACAGCATTTGATGATCGTAAAAGTTTGTATTTGCTGATGTTTTACGCTCGTTTGCGAGATTATGATTGCTGGAATTTACTTCGTAATCCTGACCCGGCTTAGCCGGAACCAAGAGGAAGATTATGAACAGAAGCACGCAAAGGCGGCTGCGGCGAGTACACCGCAACCGCCTTATTTTTGGAATTCAAACACCTGGCATTTTCGCCGACATGTCCGCCGGAGTCCGGTATTTCCGGACATAGGCGGAAGGCGTAAACATTCCCTCCTTTGCGGTCTTCGCGAGCTTCTGTTCAAACTCTTTTCTTGTCCCAATCATGACCATAATTCGGTTGATTCAAGTCGTAAGGGGCTAAGCCTGAGCGAAGGGGCTTTGCGCCTTGAGCGGTTGGGCGTGCCGTTTTCGGGACGTATGACCCTTGTGGTGGGGCTAGGATTTTGTCATAAGGCGAGATATGCACATTTTTCATTTTGGACTTAGGGCACGGGACACTGGCTTTTTTTGGGAAGTTTTTGATGGGGGGTGGGGGTGAAGCCGCTGTTTGATAGGTCGGGTGGGTATCGGAAATTAACCTCGTTTACTTTTGCGACATTGATCCAGCTGGGAACGATCCGGTTTTGCAAGCGCTTCATTTCGTACAAGGAAGACACGCTTGGTAAAGTAACTGGCCAAATGATCGGCGCCGCAAGGTCGGGACGTCAGAATATCATCGAAGGCTCGGAACGGGCGGGAACCTCCAAGGAAACCGAGATGAAGCTCACGGATGTGGCGCGTGCCAGCCTCGCCGAGTTACTTGGCGATTATGAGATGTTCATCGCTGAACGAAGCGCCATTCCCTGGAGCACGCATTCTCAGGACTATCAGGCAGTTTGGAATTTGAATCCTGCCCCCTTCGAATTTAGTGACGATGTGATGCACGATTACTGGACTTATTACCATCGCGAGAAAAAGGCCTTTGCCCCCTGGGTCGAGAACAATGAGCCGGTAGTGGTGGCTAATTCGATGATCATCCTGATCCGGCGTACCATGGCTATGCTCGGGAGCCAGATGCAGCAGCAAGGTGAGGCCTTTCTTAGCCAGGGTGGTTTTCGTGAGCGCCTGCATCAATGCCGTAGTGAGGCCCGTGAGGCGTCCTCAACGCCTGCCGAAGCTTCACCCGCGTGCCCTGAATGTGGTGAACCCATGCGGAAGCGAAAATCCAAAGCAGGTAAAACGGCGGGTCAGGATTTCTGGGGCTGTTCCGGTTACCCTGAATGCAAAGGTTCCAGACCAGTCCAGCCTGCTCTGCAATAAACGGCGTCCTGAGTCCTTCAGACCAGATTGATGGTTTGCCGTTTTCGGGACGTATGACCCTTGTGGCCTAGCTTGGATTTTGTAATAGGTGTATTAAAAGGAGCTCATGAATCTCAATTCTGAACAGAAATCGGTGGTGGAACAGGTTGAAGGGGCGCTGTTGGTGTTGGCGCCTGCTGGGAGTGGTAAGACCGCTTTGCTGGCGTTGCGCTTACAGAAGGCGCTTGAGGCCGGGGTTTTGCCTGGGGATATGCTCTGCCTCACGTTTACCAATCTGGCCGCGCGGCAGTTGCGCTCGCGGGTCGAGCGGACTTCACTGGATGCGGCCCGGAATATCTGGATTGCAACCTTCCATGGGTTTTGCACTTCGCTCCTGCGCATGGAGGCGGGGCGAGTCGGGCTACCGTGCGATTTTGCGATCTATGACGAGGATGATTGCCGGGATCTGATGGCGGGCCTGATGCGTGAGCATCAGTTGGATTCGATTCCTAATCCGCACAGTTCCAATCCAAACGAGTCACATTATACCGCTGATAACGTCCTGGGATTGCTTGAGAAGGTGAAGTCCCGCGCGGGTGGGGATGCGCTGCGCCTCACTGGCTTGCCGGACTTTGAGTTTGATGACGCCAAGTTGGAGCGTTTGTGTGGGCTGTATGCGAAGGAGATGAGTGCTCGTCACGCCTTTGATTTCTCTGACTTGATTTTTTATGTCAGGGCTATTTTTCAGCATCATAACGAGTTGCGTGAAAAATGGGCCAACCGCTTTCAATTTATTCAGGTGGATGAGATTCAGGATACCCATTTGGCCGAGTATTCGGTTATCAAGACGCTTGCGGCCTCTCGGAATGTTGCCTTCTACGGCGATCTGGATCAGGCGATTTACGGGTGGCGAGGATCTACGCCTTTCAAAGTCAGGGATTATTTCAGGCGCGACTTTGAGCCCACCGTATATTCCCTGCCTTTGAATTACCGGGCAACGCGGATGTTGATCGGGGCGGCGGATTCCTTTGCGCAAAACGCCTATTCCAGCCGTAGCACCAAACTGGTGGCCGCACCGTCCTGTCCCCGCGGCGAGCGCGTGGTCATCCATCAGGCGGAGGATGGGGAGTCAGAGGGAGTGTGGATCGGGCAACGGATCCAAGCGCATGTCGCGGCCACACGGTGTGATTACAAGAATATCGCGGTGCTCTGTCGGTCGAATAAAAAGGCCGAGGAAGTGGGGCAGATTCTTTCCGGGATGGCCATTCCTTGCCTAACGGCGGAGCAATATAATTTCTTCCGACGTCAGGAAATAAAGGATGCCGTGGCAGCCCTTAAATTGCTGCTGAATCCCTGCGATGTTTCCGCGGCCCAAAAAGTTGTTTTGCGGCTGGTTGAGGGAGTCGGTGAGACCTCGGTTAAACGGATCATTGAAGAGGGGCGGGCGGTGGGGGTTCGGTTGCCGGATCTACTGAGAGCGGAGACCTTCATTCATAACGACCCGTTTGGTCACATTCTGCATGACTGGGATTCAGGCCGAATCCTGGTTTTGGACACGGAGACCACCGGGTTAAGTCCCCTTGAGGATGACGTGATTGAACTGGCCTATAAACAGCTGGATGGAGGGAAAGCTTCGGGGGAATGGGCGCAATTGGTATGCACGAAAAAGGCGGTAGGCAGATCATTCCTGGTGCATGGCATTTCGGATGAAATGCTAGCGGCGGAAGGCGTCGCCCCGGCCGTCGCATTTGCGGAATTTTTCGAAAAAGCGAAAGGCGCCCTGCTGGTGGCGCATAACGTCACTTATGATCTGGCTATGATCCAGGCGCAGGCTCAACGGTTGGGTCTTGAAATGCCACCCTTTATGTTCGCCGATACGTATGAGCTGGCAAAACGGTTTCTGGAGAGTGAGTCGTACAAGTTGACCGCTCTTTGCGCCCATTACGGGCTGACAATCGGGGAGGCGCACCGGGCGCTTGGGGATGTGCAGAGCACCGTGAGTCTGCTTCAACATCTTGTGCCCGAAATGCGAAAAAATGCGAAAAAACGCCGGGAGCTAGTCGCCCGGTTCAGGGGCAAGTTCGAGAGCGCGGCCGCCATGATGAGCCGCTTCGGCAAAGCAGCCAGTGTGTTAAGGCCGCCCTGCCTCTTGAGGGAAATGCTAAATGCGCTTGGATTGATGGAGCTTTATCGGAATGAGCCGCAGCGTTTATCCAATCTTCACCGATTGATAACCCTTTTTGAAGAGCAGGATACGAGCGGGCAACCTCCCTTGGAGGCCTTAAAGGGGCTCGTGCAGTTGGCCAGCTTGGCAAAACATTTGGACCAGTTATCGGCCAAGGACAATAAGGTGATTGTGGCGCCGATTCATCAGAGCAAGGGCCTGGAATTTGACGTAGTTTTAATCGCGGGTGCGATTGAAGGCGCCATGCCGCATTTCTATTCAAATGAACCTGAGGAGGAGAAAAGGCTTTTTTATGTGGCGATGACCAGGCCGAAAGTCGCCCTCTATATTTCAGGCTTTCGCAAGCTAGTTACGGCAACCGGAAAGATCTATGAGAAAAAAATGACGCCGTATATCCAGCATATTTCGGCAGAGTGCGTTGAGAAAAGGTGAGCCTCCAGGTGACTCGGGGCTGGTGCGGCGACTTCAAACACAGTAACCGGTGGTTGATACATTGCCTGTCCTTTTGGCGCCTAGGGGATTCGGCGCATGAGGACATGCACCGCTACAAAGGGAATAGGACGAGGAGCGCGGCTTCACAAGCGGCAAATAGCCAAGGAGTTTGTTTGTGAATTGGCGCAAGTGAAGACGCGATCTCGATGTGCGTTATCTGAATGTAGCACCGATCTGTGATCGGGAATTTCAGAAGATTCCGCACACAGTGCGGTGCTACATGTCGTTCCGGCTGGGGTGTTGTCACAATTCGATTTCACTATATGGGCGGCAAGAGGGGGGTGATGTAGAAATCGTGTGATCAAGCTTTGTTTTATTGCTTGATCATAAATGTGTCGGTTAAAAACTAAGGTCTTCTCTCAGTACTTATATTGACTGCCCCCGATGAATTCCCGCAATAGGGAGGTGGTGGGGACCATGGAGTCTTGAGTTACCGCCTCCAATGGCGCCAGCAAATCATGGACCCGCTTGGCTCGGACATAGGCGTCTTGTCGGCGGGGATCTTTTTGAAACAGATCCATGGCTTGAGGGAGATACTCCCACAGTCGGGCTTTCAAAAGAGGCAGCTCAAAGGGCAGGGCGGTGTTGACTAGAAAATCTACCTCACTGATGAATGGGATAATATATTTCAGCTCGCTACGCCGGACATAGTGCCAATGGGTTAGCGTGTCCATGGGTTGCAGATTCCTATGGGCCTGGTCACGGATCATGCGGCGAAGCAGACGGTTATCCGCCCAGCGCATAAAGGTGCCATCCATAGCGCGTAATTGGCCCAGCGTCTCCACGTAAAGTCGGAACTTATGGGCGGGCGCTATGGCTTGCGTCATTTCTCCGTATAATCCGTGTAGACTGTCTAAAAGCAGGAGTTCGTTATTCTCCAGCTTCATTTCCTGGGCATTTAATGTGCTTTTTCCTGTTTTGAAGTTGTAGGAGGGCGTTCGGATGGTTTCACCCGCGAGAAGTGCTTCGAGGTGTTGATTGATCAGCTCTAGATTTAGTGCCTGCGGCGTTTCGTAGTCATAGTCACCGAACTCGTCCCGCGGGTGTTTCTCGAGATCATAAAAATAGTTATCGATATTAATGGCCTTGAGCTTTTTGCCGGCTTTCTGGAGGGCTTCGCCGATTTTGATGGTGGTGGTGGTTTTTCCGGAGGAGGAGGGGCCTGAGATAATGATTAAGCGGTTGGCGTTACCTCGCGCCAGAATGGTTTCGGCGGCCGATAATACCTCTGCAGAAAAACGGTCCTCTGAGGCACGAACCAGGGCGGGGAACGAGCCCTTGTGTATGTGGTCGTTTAGGGATTCAACGCTTTCGCAATGATGCGCCATATTCCAAAGCAGTATTTCGTAGATTTTTTTATAAGGAATGTTATCGGTTATTTCGAAGGTGATAGCCCGGGTGGCCCGCCGCATCGCCCGCTGGCTTCGGTAGGTGATATAGTTGTGCGCTAGTTTGATCTCCTGATTTTCGATCAGGATTTTCTCGACGATGTCCTGAATATCTTCGACTGAGGGGAGCATCTCTCCCCGATAGGATTCATGAAGGGTTTTTTCGACCTGTGAGGCGAGCGATTCGGCGCGTTCGCGATTGGGTGTCCCGGTCGAGGTGGTGGCTTTGAAAATCGCCGTGGTGATCCGCTCCTTGTCATAGGAGACCAGATTCCCGTTTCGTTTAACGATGGTTAGTAAGGTAGAAGTCGGTGTCATATATTCTTTGTGAGCTTCGTGTGCTTTTCCGGCTTTCGAAGTCTACTGACGTAGTAGGCTGTTCAAAACTCTTGCATTCTAGCTGATAGGTTGCAAATAAAAAGAACAACGGGAATAAAATGCTCACAAGAGTCAAAGGGCTATTCCCAAATCCTCGCCGAAGAAACTGGAAGTCCTCCTGAAACCCCTACAGCACCCCTTATTCACGCGGCTCGGCAAGCCTCGCCCTCCAAAAGAAACATCTCGCCTCTTTATATCTTTTTCTTCTGGTGGGCGTGGCTTGCCGAGCCGCGTGGGCAGGCAGAATCATGCGCGTCTATTGTGGTCGGAACGTCCTTTGGCGAGGATTTGGGGCTGTTGTTCTGGAATTGCGGAAAATACGATAACTGCGTATGATGTTTTTTTCAATGCCTTCAGAGGCTTACTTAAGGGGTGATTTCTCATGAATTTATTTGTTCCCGGACGAATTTGTCTTTTTGGTGAACATTCAGATTGGGCAGGCAGTTATCGCCGTATAAATGGTGAACTCGAAAAAGGGTTTACCATTATTACGGGAACCAATCAGGGCATTCACGCCACCGTGAAACCTCATCCGAATAAATTAGTCCTCAAGACAATGCTGAGTGACGGAACGCCCTTCGGTCCTTTTGAGATCCCGATGGATCGTGAACTATTGCTGGCGGAAGCCCAGAAGGGCGGTTTTTTCAGTTATGCGGCAGGAGTCGCCTATCAAGTTTTAACCCATTACCGCGTACGTGGACTCGAGATCGATAATTACCTGACCGATCTTCCGATTAAGAAAGGATTGTCATCCAGCGCGGCGGTCTGCGTGTTGGTGGCCCGTGCCTTTAACCGGCTTTATGATTTGAAAATGACCATTCGGGGCGAAATGGAGTTTGCCTATCTGGGGGAAATTACTACGCCGTCCCGCTGTGGTCGAATGGATCAGGGCTGTGCTTATGGCAACCGCCCCATCATGATGAGTTTTGATGGCGACCGGATTGATGTTGCCGAACTTAACATTCCCAAAGATCTGCATTTTGTGATCGTTGATCTTCGCGGAGGAAAAGATACCCGGGAAATATTAAACCATCTGAATCATTGTTATCCCTTCGCCGAGGATGAGGTTCAGAAGGGGGTCCAGAAGTACCTCGGTCCCGTGAGCGCTGCCATCACCCAGCGGGCCGCCCAAGCAATCCGTAATGGGGATGCGAAATTGATCGGGGAACTCATGCGCGAGGCGCAATCGGAATTCGATAAATATTGTATTCCCGCATGCCCTAGCCAACTAACCTCACCGCTTCTACACAAGGTGCTTAATTACGGACCGCTCCAGTCATTCATTCTCGGGGGTAAGGGAGTGGGCTCTCAAGGGGATGGTTCTGCTCAGTTAATTGTCAAAGACCAGGAGACTCAGGAGAAAGTAATACAGATTATTGAGAATGATCTAAAGATGAGTGGACTCCGGCTGGTGCTTCAGGCGGGGCGGAAGGTGCGCAAGGCGGTCATTCCTGCTGCCGGTTTTGGTACCCGGCTTTTTCCGGCCACCAAGGCGCTGAAAAAAGAACTATTCCCCATTATGGACCGTCAGGGACGGATGAAGCCCGCCATTCAAATCATTGTCGAAGAAGCGGTCCAGTCTGGCATTGATGAGATCGGTTTGATTGTGCAGAGTCGGGATAAAGAAGTGTTTGAAGATTTCTTCTATTCTCCGCCGCCGATTGAGAATTTTAATAAATTGTCCAAGGAAAACCAGGAATACAGCAACTATTTGTTGGATGTGGGGCGCCGTGTAAAATTGTTGCCGCAGGATACCCAGGAAGGGTTTGGGCACGCCGTTTATTGCGCTCGGGACTTTGTTAAAGAGGAACCGTTCCTGCTCATGCTGGGCGACCACCTTTATGCGTCGTCGATCGATCGCTCCTGTGCGGGGCAACTGATGGATGTCTATGAGAAAACCGGTATGAGCGTGGTGGGTTTAAAAGCGATGCCAGCTGACCAGGTAAAACACTTCGGTTGCGTGACCGGGATGTGGCAAAAAGAAGGCGAAATATTAAGTATTACCGAGTTTGCTGAGAAACCAGATGCCGAATACGCCCGTGCCAATCTTCAGGTCGATGGCTTGGCTAATGACACGTTTCTTACGGTGTTCGGAATTTATATTATCAAGCCCCAGATCTTCCATTTGCTTGAGGATAATATCCGTAACAACATCCGCGAACGGGGCGAGTTCCAGCTTACCTCCTGCCTGGATGAATTACGGAAACTCGATGGATTCGTTGGTTGTGTCATCAAGGGACGCCGATTCGATATTGGCCTGCCAGATGTATACCGGCAGACCATGATCGATTTCCCGAACGCTTAATCCTAACCAAGCTTAGCCGGAACCAAGAGGAAGATTTTGAACAGAAGCACGCAAAGGCGGCTGTGGCGAGTACGCCGCAACCGCATTATTTTCAAAATTCAAACACATGGCATTTTCGCCGACATGTCCGCCGGAGTCCGGTATTTCCGGACATAGGCGGAAGGCGTTAACATTCCCTCCTTTGCGGTCTTCGCGAGCTTCTGTTCAAACTCTTTTCTTGTCCAAATCATGACTATAATTCGATTGATTCAAGTCGTAAGGAACTAAATCCAAGTCCGAGTAACAGCATCGTGTACGCCGGGTTAACGATCATCTTGCCCCCTGAGTCCAAGTCTGTGATCCAAACCCTGGAATTAAGCGTTATCACGTTCCGTGGCAGACGAGAGGTCGGCACGACCTCGGCTTGATGCAATTCGCTACTCAGGCAGCGCGCGTACTCCAAGGTAACGCCACCATGAGTGCTCATGGCAAAGGCTACAAGTTTCCGCACGTGGTCGATGTCGCGTTCACTGACGCGAATGGTCATGGCATTGTTCTGCATCTCATTCTCCTTTACACTTAGCTGTTGCGGGTTCACTCATTCACACGCCAACGACTAGAGCGTCGTCCCCACGAGGCTACAAAATATCCCGCACCTGCGATGACGTTTCGCATGCCAATAGGGTTTCTCGGACGCGGGGATCGATCATTCGTTTAGCCAACTTGGCCAAGGCTGCCAAATAATCGTCGTAAAGCCCCTCAAGGTGACGAATAAGACAATGAACCGGGTCGGTTGATTGTCTTCGTTACCGAAATCGATGCCATCGGGGCAAATAATTATGCTCGCCGCCACGCCGAAGAAGCCGTGTAGCGTGACATGCGGGAACGCAGTGTCACAGTCCACCGCGGTTGACATGAGCTGCTCCCTGCGTAGGGCTCTATCTAGAATATCCCTTTTGCTGGACCGTGGGATCTGATTGTGACGGATCATATTTTCAACCAATAGGTCAAGGGCCTCTTGCTTGTTGCGGGGCCGAACCCCCGTCGTAATGAGTCCGTCCCACAGAAGGCGGCGGAGACTAACGCTAGCGGCCGGCGGACTTGACAGCAAGATGATGGGCCCTGTGAAGCGTTTGCCTGCGGTATCAGGGATCGAACCATCGAAATCCGCAAGAAGTCGCAGCTAACTCGGTGCGCCCATCACCAAGAGATCGTCGGGGCGAAGAGGCTCAACCGCGCACGCCGCGAAGTCCGTTCCCCAGCATCTTTCGAAGTCCGCGTGTAGCCCCAGCAGACGGAGGCGCAGGCTTTCGAGCGTGAGAGCCTCCCTTGGTCAGGTCGTCCTGTCACTATGCCGATAGCGTGATTTTTCCGGCCGCCAGTTTAAGAGCGAAACGGGTATCCTGCGGGCATGTGCTATTGCCCTGGCGATCCACATTTGCTCAAGTACATTAGGCCCGCCGGCGGTCGCAACAACGATTCTGCGGGGCAATGACCCCGTCGTCTGACGGACGCATACGACGGGGATCTTCAGTTCTTGACCCAGCCGGAGCAAACTCTGCAGAATGTAGGTGTCGTCCAGCCATTCGCAAACGATTAATCCGATTCCTGCCGGTCACCGCGAGGTTCCGTATGGTATCGGCGGCAGAGTGGCGGATACCGGACGGCGCTCGGACAACGCAGACGCGGGCATTGTGGGGGCTCGTTAGCAGTTCTGCATAGCCACGCATCACGGTCTCAGCGGCTTGTGACGCCACCACCGTCACAAGCGCTTCGTGAAACGGATGACGCTTCATTTCTGGATCTTTTTGCAGCATGCTCCAGTTAAGCTCCGTTTTTCGGCTGATACAGTACTTCATCGACGCAAAGCCGGCGCATTCCACCGGGGACCGGCCACTCGATTTCCTCATCTACGCGGCTGCCAAGGAGTGCCATGCCCAGGGGGCGAGCACGTTAATATAGTCTTTTTCGGGATTGGCCATATCTGGCCATGAAAGTGTAAAGGTCAACTCTTCGGACGAATCCAGGTCGCGCACGCGGATCTTGGAATTCATCGTCACCACATCCAGCGGAATGTCATCAGCCGCGACCAAGCGCGCCCTGGCGAGTTCGCCCGCGAGACGCTTGAAAGCATCCGCATCAAAACCGTTCTTATTGAAACGTTGTCTTTCAACCAACTCCGTCAATCGGGCGTGGTCCGGCTAGGTTAAAATAATTGTCTGTTCATTCATCCTTGTTTCTCCTTAGTTAAAAACTTCACAACACCGGTTAATTGCAACAAGCGTGCCAAACAAGTGTTTACGCCGAAGAAAGACAAAACGAAAAAACGGAAGGTTAAGCTATCGCTTTGTAAGTAACAGAAACATCAGCACTTATGAATAAAAGATGACAAAGAGCGGCGAAGCATTGTCGTGAGGGGTGACGCTGCGGCTATGAGCCCGGAGCTGATGAGGGATGGGGCAGAATCCCCCGACCGGGGACAATTTACCCACTCCGGGCGGGTCTATTTCGAGCCCTTTGAGGGGGGCTTCACTTTCTCTCTGAGTGTCTTTCTATCGATACCGAGAATCGTGGCCGCCCGGCTCTTGTTGCCGTCGACGTCGGGCACTGAAGCATAGCCAGTGATCATATTTCGATATCGGCGAAGTTCTCGCGGACATATCGCACTAAATCCATGCCGCTGATCTTTGGCATGCGAAGATCCGTAATCACGAGATCCACGGGGGCGGAGCTGAGTGCCCGTACCGCCTCCGCAACTCCGGGCACAACGGCAACTTGGAATCCGGCGGCGGTAAGATTGCGCCGCACGACTTCCAAGGTGTCTTGGGAGTCGTCAACAACAAGTACCCGTTCTGGTTTATACTTAGGCATCGGAGCCATCGCTTTCGCATGATTTTTCGGGCAGTCGGTGAATCGGAAGGTTGACCTTCACGCGTGTCCCCCGGCTGGACGTGCTGTCGACCGAAATTCTGCCCCCGTGCCCTGAGACAATCCCGTGAACAACCGAGAGCCCCAACCCCGTGCCCTGATCCACATCTTTGGTCGTGAAGAAAGGGTCGAAGATGCGCGGCAGAATATGGGGCGGTATGCCGACTCCGGTATCGCATACGGTGAGGCAAATCCACTCGTCCTCATGAGCCGTTTCGATTCGCAGCGTACCGCCATCAGGCATGGCCTGGACCGCGTTAATAACCAAGTTGGTTACAACTTGGCGCAACTGTCCATCATCGGCCACGATTTCGGGAATACTTCCATCAAAGGCATACTCTAAATGCACTCCCTCAACTTCGCAACGTGGCAGCCAGATCGCCGCACTCTCTTTGATCAGGTGGTTGAGGTTGACTCTTACGTCTCGGGGCGGTGTTTGTCGGGCAAAGGTCATGAGTTGGCGGATAATCTCGCGGGCATGCAGGGCTGATGCCTCGATTTTCTCTATATCCGCTTTGGCTTGTCGTGGGAGCTGAGGGGTTTTGGCCAGGAGCTGGGCAAAACCAAGGATTCCGCCCAAAGGCTCGTTCAACTCGTGCGCCACGCCTGAAGCGAACTGACCGATCGTGGCAAGGCGGTCTGCATGTCGAAGCTTCGCGTGGAGCCGCTCCTACTCCGCCGCAGTCTCCTTGTGATCTACCATCAAGCTGACCTGACGGGCGACCTCGTCCAGAAGCCGTTGTTCCTCATCGAGGAATATCAACTTTTGTTCGTCCTGCGGAGAGGGCGGGTAGCCGATCTGGATCAGCCCCCGGCAGACTCCGCGGACGATCAGCGAAGCCTTCTGGTGCGGGCCGGGGCATAGCCGCCTCTTGCTATTGAATGGCATACCGTCCAGCGTAATCCGGACTGACGCGAGCTTAGGGCGCTGCCAAGCCGTGGGAAGAATGTTTGCCACGCCCTGCAACCTATCCGGCAACGCGGCATTAGGTTTGCCCGAGATTTGCGCGATCGCGTAAAGGCACGTCAATTCCTTGACACGCTCTTTCAGGATCGTACCCGTGCTGGGCGCAAACGTTCCTGTGACGCGCGCGGGCGGCGTCATGCGGGTCTGCGGTGACCGGCGGGCTGGCTTCTGAGGTCGGTCGGTTGTTATGGGTGCGCCTCCCGTACACCGGAGTGCGGCGATCCGGTCTCGCCGTTAGCGGGCGGGAGCGGGGCCTGCAAGTGGCTGGTCACCGGGCTATCTGAGGTTGCCAAAGGTGTGCCGAGGAAATGCTGGACGCCGGTGAGGATCATTTGGGCGGCCAGAGCCGCTAGGATCAGCCCCGTGATCTTGCTAAGAATGTTGAGCCCCCGCTTGCCAATGGCGCGCTCAATGAAGGCTCCCAGACAGAGAACCACCCCCACAGCGAGGATGGCTAGAAGCAAGGCCATGCAACCAATGGCCTTGAGGCGCATTTGTTCGATTTCGGCACCGAGGACGAGCAACGCACCGGTCGTCGCCGGGCCCACGATGATGGGCATGGCCAGCGGAACAACGACAATATCCTCTCCGGGAGCGGCTTGAACGGGCGTGGCCTGAACGAGCGCGACGGCGGTGAGGAAGAGGAGTGCGCCCGCGCCAACACGGAACGCGTCCACGGTGACGCCGAATAGGACGAAGATGGCGTTACCGAAGAAAAATAAGGCCAAACAGAGGACCGCAACGGCACCCACGACTCGGACGACCAGCTTGCGGCGTTGTGCCGCCGTTTGCCCGCGGGTCATGCTCAAGAACATGGATAGGGCAAAAAAGGGTGTAAAAAGGAAAAAAAACTTCAGCCAGACGCTTACGAAAAAAAATACGGCTTCGCGGACACTCATAACCAAGCCTCCTGCAAATTGTCGGCATCGACCAGCGCTGAAAAATGCTGATTATGATAGTCCGCGAAAGTGATTCGTCAACATGTTGTTGGCGGCGAAGCGCAATCTAATCCTCATTAGTCAATGTTCCCGTTGCGCGGCGCAAGGCCGACTGAGCCTGTCGGCAACCCCAGCGCGCCTGGACATGTCTGACCTCAGCGGCGGTGAGCACGGTCTGTACATCCAAGAGGTCAGTCATTGTTACAGCTCCGGCCTGATAGCGCGCGGACATCAGGCGCAAACTTTCCTCCGCATGTTGGACTTGGGTCGCCGTGGCGTTGACCAGCGCGGCAGCTTCCTGAACCCGCGCGTAGGCCGTCCAGACGTCTCTGCGGACGGCCAGTGTCGCCTGTTCGATCATGGCCTCCGCCTTTGCGGCTTCGGCGCGAGCACGAGTCAGTGCATGGCGTTTTGAGAACCCCTCGAAGGCGGTCAGCTCGACGGTGACGCCAACGGACCAAGCTTCGTCATCAAGGGACGCGGAATCATCGCGCCTTCCATAGTTGCCTTCCGCATAGAGCTTGGGGCCGAAGGCCGCTTTGGCCACCCGCTCCCGGTGGCGGGCACTTTCCAGCGCGTTTTGCATGGCCTTGATTTCGGGCCTTGTTGCAATGGCTTGTTCCACGAGGTCCCTGACGCTCCTGTTTTGGGTACACGGCGCGGGGGCCGCTTCGCCGTCAATATCGAGGGGCAGCTCGGCAGGCAACCCCATCGCGATGTTGAGATCGCCCTTGGTGGTATCGATCAGGGCGTTGGCACGAATGAGTTCGGACTGGGCGTTGTCCATTTCGACCTGGGCCCGCAGAACGTCCGCTTCGGTGGTGTCGCCGACAGCCTGGCGATTCTTGGCATCGACGAAGTGGGCTTCGGCGCTAGCCTGGCTCTTGACGGCTACGGTTCGCAATTCGAGTGCGGTGGCGAGCTGGTAGAATGTTTGATGAACATCGAAAAGGATGTTAAGGCGAGTGGTGTAGCCATCCTCGGCGCTGGCGGACTCTCCAGCTTTTGCCATATCCAGCAAGGCTCGACGGCCTCCGCCATCATAGAGTGTGTAGCGCCCGAAACCGCCTGCGCTCCAGTCGTCGGTGGGACCCACCGTCGAGGATACGTTTGGCGAAGTGATGCCACTGGGCAGGAATGCATGGCTCTGCCAGCGGCTGATGCCGCCGCGAACCCCGAGTGTAGGGTAGTAAGATGCTCGCGCTTCGCCAACGGCCGCTCGCGAAGCGGCCTGATCCTGAGTTGCGACCTTGAGCAGGGGGCTTTGCGAGAGGGCCACACGGGTGCACTCGCTCAATGTCAAGTGGTTGGTCGTGCTGAGGACCGCTGGCGCGGACTCGGTTGCCGCTGGTGCGAAGGCGCACAGGCCGCCGACCAACAGCCACAGGAGTGCGGTGTGCGGGGTATTCCAAGATGTTTCGAAAAGATAGTCACGGATGTTCATCTATTTGTTTCTCCTACGTCATTGTTTTTTGAAAGCGTCGCGAGGCGGCCCAAAGGGTCAAGACGCCCATGAGTGCGAGCGCTAGCATCTGCGGCCACAGCACGGAAGATCCCACCCCCTTCAGGAAAATCCCCCGGATGATGACCAGAAAGTAACGCAGAGGGTTCAAAACCGTAAGCCACTGGATCGGCTCCGGCATGTTGGCGATAGGGAACATGAAGCCGGAGAGCAGGACCGCGGGAAAGTAGAAAAAGAAGGTGCTCATCATGGCTTGTTGCTGGGTTTCGCTTACGGTGGAGATGAGCAGGCCGACGCCAAGCGTCGTCATGAGGTAGAGTCCCGTGGCGAAGAAGAGCAGCATCAAGTCACCACGAATGGGAACACCAAACCAGAAGACGCCGATCAAGGTAATGACGATCACGTCTACGAAACCGATCAGCGCGAACGGCAGGCTCTTGCCAAGGATAAATTCCGTGGGAGTGATGGGCGTAACCATAATTTGTTCCATCGTGCCGACCTCTTTCTCGCGGACCACCGCCATACTGGTGAGCATCAACGTGATGAGCATGACCAGGATGGCGATCACGCCGGGGACGTAGAAGTTCCGGCTCTCCAGGTTCTCGTTGAACCAGGCGCGTGCCTGAATGTTCACGCCGGCGGGGCGATGGAACGCGCCTTTGAGCTGCGAGATGCGCTTAATGAGGATGGCTTGCGAAAACTCGCCGGCGATTCGGGCGCTGTAATCAAGAACGATGCCGGCGGTATTGGAGTCGGTGCCATCTAGGAGCACCTGAAGCTGGGCCGAGCGGCCCGCACGCAGTTCCTTCTCGAATCCTTTGTCGAGGCGCAGCACCGCGCGCACCGTTCCGCGGTCGAGGACCTCGCGCACCTGTGATTCGTTCTGGAGGTGGGCGAGCACATTGAAGTAGCCGGAATGTTCGAAACGGGCCACAAGTTCGCGGCTGGCGGTGCTGTTGTCGAGATCGATGACCGCAGTGGCAACGTTTCTGACATCCGTGGTCACGGCGTAGCCAAAGACCATTGCTTGGATAATAGGCATTAGGAAGATCACGCCCTTCATTTTCGGGTCACGGAAGATATGGATAAATTCCTTCACCAACATGCGTTTGATGCGCTCGAATTTCATGTGGTCACCTTCTTCTTGAACATCACATTGGCGACGACCATGACCACAACGCCAAAGAGCGCGAGAAG
The DNA here is from genome assembly GCA_038330175.1 of Kiritimatiellia bacterium. Classification (GTDB taxonomy): domain Bacteria; phylum Verrucomicrobiota; class Kiritimatiellia; order CAIKKV01; family CAITUY01; genus JAABPW01. Next base: position 36,433 of record JBBQNS010000007.1, on the reverse strand, counting down.
TCCTGCCTCCATGGCCAGGATCTCCAGACCGATACCTTTCAAGTAGATGCCCTTGAGGATGGCAACGAAATAGCGGGCCGGAATCAGGTGGGTCAGGATCTGGATCGGGTAGGGCATATTGCTGATGGCGTACATGAACCCGGACAGAAGAAACGAGGGCAGGAACGTGAGTACCATGGCCAACTGGCTCGCCAGCAACTGGCTCTTGGTGACGATACTGATCAGCATGCCCAGCGAGAGAGCACCTGCCAGAAAGATGGCGGCCATACCGAAAAGCAAAGCTACGTTGCCGCGCAACGGAACCTGGAAAACAAACTCGCCCATCAACACGGCCAGGAGGACGTCCAGCATGCCGATAGCGAAGTACGGCAACAACTTTCCGAGGATCAGCTCCGGTCCGCGAATGGGGGTGGAGATGAGTTGCTCCATGGTTCCTCGCTCCCACTCGCGCGCAACGGTCAGGGAGGTCAGCAAGGCCGCGATGGCCATCATGATTACCGCAATGAGGCCGGGGATGATGTAGTTTCGGGACTCCATATCTGGGTTGAACCAAACACGTGGCCGAACCTCAATCGGCGCGACCAGGGCCTTTCTGCCCGCGCGCTGGACTTCATGCAACGCGACCTGTTGCGAGTAGAGGAATGCCGCAACTCGGGCATATCCCATGGCAATGGTCGCCGTATTGGCGTCGCTGCCGTCGACGAGCATCTGAACGGGGACATCGCGACCCGCTACGATCTGGTCGGCGAAGTCCGAGGGCACGATGATGGCCGCCAGCGCTTGTCCCGAATCAATGGCGTGTTCGACTTCGCGGTAACTGCGGGCATAGGCACGGATGTTGAAGTAGTGGGAGCCAGCAAAGTGACTAACGAACTCCCGGCTATCTTGAGTGCTACTTTGGTCCCATACCACAACAGGCACGTTGTCCACATCCAGCGTCAGGGCGGAGCCAAAAAGGACCAGCAGGAGCATCGGGATAGTAATGGCCATGCCCAAACTGCGGGGGTCGCGCACAATATGGATAAACTCCTTCCGGGCGATGGCCCAAACACGAAAAAGTTTCATCGGCGCACCTCCTCCTGGGGTTTCTCGAGCCGGTCCTGCGCCTCGATCAGGGAAACGAACACATCTTCCATTGAGGGGACGAGGCCATCCGCCTGCCTCGTTTTCGTCTTGAGCGTGGCAGGGGACCCCATGGCGATCAGCTCGCCCCGGTAGATCAGCGCAAGGCGATCACAGTATTCCGCTTCGTCCATGTAGTGTGTGGTCACGAAGACCGTCACGCCTTTGCTGGCAAGCTCGTAGATTAAGTCCCAAAACTGGCGGCGGCTGATGGGATCCACGCCGGAGGTGGGCTCATCAAGGAAGATAACGGGTGGTTCGTGAAGAATGGCACAGCCTAGTGAAAGCCGCTGTTTCCAGCCGCTGGAGAGGATGCCTGTTCGCGACTGACGGTGCTCCTGGAGGCCAGCCATCCGGAGTACCCAGTCCTTGCGGGCCTGCTTCCGCGACGAAGGAATCAGATAGATGCCGCTGTAAAAGTCGATGTTCTCTTCCACCGTCAGGTCTTCGTAAAGAGAAAACTTCTGGCTCATATAACCGATGTTGGCTTTGATCTCCTCCTGTTGCGTACGGATATCGAGGCCGGCGACCGTGCCGGCGCCACCCGAAGGGGCAAGGATTCCACAGAGCATGCGGATGGTCGTCGATTTTCCCGCGCCATTAGGTCCCAGGAAGCCGAAGATCTCACCCCGTTTGACATCGAAGGAAACGCGGTTCACCGCCACGAAGGAGCCAAACCGCTTCTCCAAGTCCTTTACCGAGACTGCATTTTCCAGGCTAGCCATGGGAGGCGCCCCCCGTCTCGTTGGCTAGGACCGAAACAAACACATCCTCGAGCGTGGGGGGAACCGTCTGCATCGATTCAACGCCGATCCCCGCGCCGCGCAAGATCGCCTCGGCCTTCGTTTGGGTGGCGGCGGGGTCGTGTGTGGACACGTGAACGCGATCCCCGAACAACCCTATCGAGCATTCAGATAGCTCGTTTCGTAACAACGCTGCGGCCCGCCGCGGGTCGGCGGAGCGCAACTCAAGAATCGTGTCGCGCATAAGGCGCTTCACCTCGTCAGGCGTTCCTAGCGCCAGAAGCTGGCCACGGTGGATCAGAGCCAATCGCGCGCAGCGTTCCGCCTCGTCGAGATAAGCGGTGGAGACGAATATCGTGACACCCTCATGTATCAGTTGGTGCAAAATTCGCCAAAAATCGCGGCGGGAAACCGGGTCAACGCCGTTGGTTGGCTCGTCCAGGAAAAGCACCTTTGGGGTATGAATAAGCGCACAGGCAAGGCCGAGTTTCTGCTTCATGCCACCGGAGAGATTGCCCGCCAGGCGCTTCTTGAACGGCGACAGGTTGCTGAAGTCTAGCAGGCGGTCGATCTTCTCGGACCGGTCTCGACGTGGCACCCCATAGATGTCTGCATAGAAATTAACGTTTTGCATGACCGTCAGGTCGGAGTAAAGACCAAAGCGCTGGCTCATGTAGCCGATGGAGTCCTTGATTGCCGCTGCCTCACGTACCGAATGGTGACCAGCAACCCAGGCGTTGCCGGACGATGGGTCCATGATCGCGGTGAGCAGGCGCATGGTCGTCGTTTTACCCGCGCCATCCGGACCAACGAGGCCAAACAGCTCTCCTTCGCCTACGGAGAGGGTGAGTCGGTCCACAGCCGTCACGTCTCCGAAGCGTCTCGTTAGGGCCTCTGTTCGAATGGCATCCATGACACAGCCTACTGGGTTACGATGTCAGCATCCGCCGGCATACCCGGTTTCAGCTCCTGATTAGGGTTTGCGATGTCTACCTTGATTCGGTACACAAGTTTCACACGCTCCTTGGTGGTTTGTACATTTTTTGGCGTGAACTCAGCCTGAGACGCGATGAAGGCCAGCCGCCCTTCATAAACTTTGCCTGGATAAGTGTCGGTGGTGACGCGGACCGCCTGTCCGATTTTCACGCGCCCTAGGTCCGTTTCGTTGATGTAGCCTCGGAGCCAGACGTTCATAAGGTCGCCAACGGTCACAACCGGTGTTCCGGGAACGACGTATTCCCCGTCCTCAACGCCTTCCGCCAAGACCACCCCACTGAATGGAGCGAGCAGCGTGGCGTACGTGAGGCGGGTTTCCATGAGTGCAGCAGCTTGCCGCGTTTGTTCCAGGCGGGAGCGGGCGGCGTGGATCGTTTCTTCGCGCGGGCCTTTCTTGAGGAGCGTCAGGCGTGCCTCGGCTTCATGCACTTTTGCGAAAGCAATGCGGGACGCCGCTTGAACCGATTCAAACTCGCGTGGAGCAATGACTTTTTGTGTGAATAGCTCTTTCTGCCTTGCAAACTCGGCCTCCACGCGCTGTGTCTCGGCTTTGGCGACTTCCAAAGCGGCCGCAGCCTGTTCGATTTCCTCAGGTCGGGTGCCGGCCTCCAGCTCGGCCAATTGGGCTTGTGCCGTTTGCACATCGGTGCGGCGCATAGCCAATTCCTGTTCGAGTTCGACCTGTTCAAGGCGCGCCACGAGTTGACCGTTGGTAACACTTTCGCCTTCAGAAACAAGCCGCTGGGTGACACGACCCGGGATCTTGAAACTCACTTGGGCGGCAGTTACCTCAATGTTCCCTGACATGCGAATGATGCCAGATGGAAGGGCGTCAGCGTTACGAATCACCAGAATGCCAAAGACAATGGCGGCCAAAACGAGGGGGATCAGGATTTTAAGTCTCTTCTTCATTTTAGGTCTCCTTGTGAACGTTTCTTCACGTTGTCTCTTAATAAAATGGGGAACGATGCCTTTGCGGTGGGGTACCGTATAATTCTCATGACGGCCTCTTTTCCTGCACTCCAGATCGTGGTCGAATGGCATCGCAGAACAGGGGCCAGGCCGCTTCCGCCTGCTTGATCAAATCGTACTTACCGGCGCTGAGATGCCAGAGGATGATCGAGGGTTGAATGAGGCCTAGAAACGAGAGTGCGACAGTAGCGGGATCCACATCGCGCCGGATTGACTCATCACGCTGACCTTGCATAACCAAATCTGCGACTTCGGCCAGGTAAGACTCGATGATTTTCAATAGCTTCACCCGACGCCGAGGGCTTTCGGTATAGACTTCCGCGGAAAATACGACGATGGGAATGGACTCGTTTTCACGGGCCAGTGTAATGTGCTTTATCAGCAGCGCATGGAGACGCGTCAGTGCATCGCCTTCCAGTCGTGCGACGGCACGAGCATTCGCGTTGAAACGTTGCTGAATATAGTCGAGAATAGCGTCAAGCACCTCGTCCTTGCTGCGGTAGTGGCGGTAAATGCCTGAAGGAACGATCCCCACCTTCCGAGCAAGGGCCGCCATCCTCAGGCCTTTCATTCCGCGTGTGCCGATAAGCTCCAAGGCGGCCTTGGCAATCTCGCTCTGGCGGACTTCAGTTGTTCTTTTCTCTGCAGACATCGCCTTCTTCATGTGAATGACTGTTCACATAATCACAGAAGCACTACGAGGTGTCAATACGGATTTTTTATCTCGACTTGAGGCTGGCTGCAACGAGGTCGGCGGCTTCGCTGGCCGGACAGTGGATTTTGAGGCTCATGACGTTGCCGTTTCGTGAGATGGTGCTGAGTTCTACGAGTTTTGCCAGAGGGCTGTCGGTATCAGTGAACCCGGCAGCGACCATGAGTCCGTTCAGGACTTGTTGAATTTGGACAGCTGTCTCGGGCGAATCGGCGTTCAGCAAGATGGCTCCATCAACCATTCCTGAGTTTTCGGAAAGTTGCATATTGGCGCTTTGTGTGTTTCTCAGGATCATGGCCTGAGTGGGACTGGTGCCCGAGTACCCCTTGGTCACAGCCGTCAGGAAGCTGCCCGCTTGAACGGGAGGAAAGGGTAGCGAGGCAGTTTTGCTGTTGGCCAGATTGGGTTTTTCACCGTTCAGCACCCACGCTGAGTTAAGCAGGGAAAACTCATCCGAAGCCAAAATCAGCTGGCGCGAATTATAAAAACTGGCCCAGAGCGGTTTGCCGGTAGCTTTGTCCTGCCAGGACTGCACGGTGAGCTGCCCGTTCTTTTTTGTGCTGTATTGGGGGTAGGAGCTGAACTGCTTGATGATTTGTTTGGTGTTGAGTGAGCCGGTGATCAGGGCGGCACCCCGACTTCCTGTGACTTCATTACCAAAAAAAGTCAGGGAGGAGATGTCTTTCAGGGGATCCACGCCTAACAGGTTGCGATACCGGGTGAGAAGCGATTGGAATGGCTTTGCGTCGCTCTGGCCACTGGTGAGGATGCGGCAGGTTTGGGAGGCCGCAAACTGGGTCATGTCCAGATGCATGACCCACTTGGAGTCGGCGGGAATCTGCGCTTTGGAAAGAGGCGCTGCCGTCGTTGTCATAATGCTGGACAAAAATAGTGCCGGAACAACATACAGGAAACAGGCTGATTTAAATTTCATAGTGCTGGGTATGCTAGTGATCCCGCAGGGGCGAGTCAACTAGAGAGGGCGGGCCTAAATTCTCGTCTAATCCTGCATAGCCGGAAGCAAGAGGAAGAATTTGAACAGAAGCACGCAGAGCACGCAAAGGCGCCAGCGGCGAGTACGCCGCAGGCGCAACATTTTTTCTTAGCGGTCATCGCGAGCTTCTGTTCAAACTCTTTTCTTGTCCCAATCATGACCATAATTCGATTGATTCAAGTCGTAAGGAACTAAGGACGTTCCGGTCACGATGGACTCGCTTGATTCTCCTTGCCCACGCGGCTCAGCAAGCTTCGCCCTCCAGAAGAATAATCTCCCCCTTATAGATATGTCTTCTGGATGGCGAAGCTTGCTGAGCCGCGTGAATAGAGGGTGTGTTGGATATCTCAGGGAGGCATCAAATTGCTTAGGCGATGGTTCGGCTCAGGCTTTCAACCGCTTTTATAACCTTGGCGGGATCTACGAGCGTATTTTTGCAGGGACCTTCAGGGGTTATATTGATGACACCTAAGACGGGTTTGGGGAAAGCGGCGAAGATGCCCTGGACCAGCTCTTTTTCGCAGGCCACAGCAACTACCGCTTTGATCTTCGGGTTCCGGGTATGAGCCAAGGCCTGTCGCCCGCCCCCCACCACACACGCTACCACGCCGAAATCATCGCGCACCCCAGCAAGTGCGCCTACGCTACACTCCCCGCAACGCTTGCATTCATCCAGACTGTGAACCACATTTCTGGGACACGATTGTTTATGAAGACAATGCGGCAGAAGCAGCAAAATTTCGTCAGGCTGCACCCGGATCCGGCGCCCATGCACCAGCCGGTTATTCCATTTTATGATCCATTTATTGAATGACACTCGTTTTTCTCCAATTTTCTCGAGCTCGCTTCCCGCTTCATTTATGAAGCCGAATAGTATACTAATTTCCCGGAAATGACTACTCAAGGAAGCGAATCGGTATGCAAAACAACCTAAACTTTCAAGGACAGCCTGATCCCGTCCAGTCGGAAGCCAGAGAAAAGAGCATTGTGCTCATAGCGCCCCATGGCTTTTGTGCGGGGGTTGAGCGGGCGGTCGAACTCGCCGAAGGGATGCTTCGTACGTATCCTCACCCTGTTTATTGCCTGAAGCAGATTGTTCACAATCAACAGATCATTGCGGCTCTGACGGCCAAGGGGATGGTGTTTGTACAGGATATCCGCGAAGTGCCCCGAGGCGGTACAGTTCTGTTTAGTGCGCATGGAATCCCGCCGGAGACTCGTGACGTGGCGGCTTCAATGAACTTGCATGTGGTGGATGCGACCTGTCCCTTTGTGTCCAAGGTTCATCAAGAAGTGCGGCAATACGCGTCAAAGGGGTTTACCATCCTTTTGATTGGGCACCCTAGTCATGATGAAATCATTGGGGTGGCCGGCGAAGCGCCCGATCATGTGGTGGTGATTCCGTCGGAAGAAGAGGCCCGGTTGGTAACCGTTGCAGACTCTGAAAAGGTGGCGGTTCTTACGCAAACGACCTTAAGTCTAGATGAAGTCGCTCACATCATGGTGATCCTCCAAGACCGCTTTCCCGCTTTGAAAACTCCGCCTGAAAGCGATATTTGTTATGCCACCCGGAACCGCCAGCAGGCCGTTCGGGTTTTTGCCAAGCAGGCCGACACCATTATTGTGCTGGGCGCGGCGAACAGTTCGAATTCGAACCGGTTAGTGGAAGTGGCACGTGCCGAGGGAGGCTGCGCCCTGCTGGTGAGCTCAAAAGAAGAATTAGAAGCCCTTTCGTTGGACTTGGTTTATACGCTCGGCATTACCGCAGGGGCTTCCACCCCGGAATATTTTGTGCAGGAAGCTATTGCCTATTTAAAAACACGCGGGTTCACGAAGGTCTCCGAGCAGGTTCTCGTAAAAGAAAACATTCATTTTTCGTTGCCAAAAGAGCTTATGAAAAAGGAGTCAGGAGTCCGGAGCCAGAAGTCAGAATGAGTTCTCACTCTATGGCTGGCAGGACCCCTTCATTGACCAGTTCCTGGTCGGTTTCGGGAGTCAGTGGGATGGGAAGCGGGGTTTGCCCTCCGCGTATAAGCTCCTTTTGATAGTCTTGAAGAAGCGCATTAACTTCTTCAGGCGACAACTCCGAATTATCCGGATTATTGAGCATATTGAGCAGGGCTTGGCCGATGTCGCTGATGGGCTGCGGTTGGGACGGGGTGGCATTCTTGGAGCGGCCAGCCCGTACCGAAGCGACGGAGGAGGAATCGCCATTTTTGGATTCCTTAGCTCGTTTTGCCTCAATGGCTTGAAGCTGCTGCAGTTCCCGGCGCAATCGGCCTTCTCTGCGGGCCGCATAAGAGGAGCGGGCTGCGATGGCCCGAGTGGCCGTGAGTTTGGGAGTAATATCATCCTTCTGAACTTGGGGCGTCTCCGTTTTGCCCACAACTTCAAAGGAATTGGATCCGCCGGACATGGACACCCAGTAATCTTCAGGGTCCCGTCTCAAGCGGGCCCGCTCTTTGATGTAATCGGCCTCGACCACTTCGACACCCTCAATGCTATCGCCCACTCCCAGCATGAAACTCTGTTTGGTTTTCAAGTCAACCAGGCCCACGTGGATGGCCCCGCTATCATTGCGGGTGACGGCGGCCATTTTGAATTTTGCGGTAAAAGATTTATCGGGTGAAATCTTAATCAGATCCGCAGGCGGTGGCTGCACTTCAATGCCAAACGGTTTTCGATCCAGGATAACAATATAACGTTCGAAATCTTGCAGAAAGGGTGGAGGCGTTGAGGTTTGGGCAACGGCACAGAGACCAACCACGGCGCAGGCGCCCAAGCTGTAACAGCGGAATAGAAAACCACTCATCATGTTGTTTATTATCCTCCAGAACCGCTGTGAAGCAAGAGGGAATCATGAGATAGGATTAGCCGTTAAGGACGAAGTGTTTCAGACCACACCTAGACGTGCTCAGGTTTAGGGTCTCGCCCCAGCAGAGATTCAATGGCCTCTTGAGGCGTTTTCCCTTCATGCACCATGGCCTGCACTTCCCGGGCAATGGGGGCGGGAACCGAGAGCTGTTGGGCGAGCGAACAGGCCGAGGCAGAGTTCTCCACCCCTTCAGCCACCTGCTTCATGCCAGATAGAATATCGGAAATTTTTTCGCCGCGCCCCATACGTTCGCCCACTGAATAGTTGCGACTCAACCGGCTGGTGCAAGTTAGTACCAAATCGCCCATGCCGCTGAGACCGGCAAACGTTTTTGCCTGAGCACCCATGGCAACACCGATGCGAGAAATTTCAGCCAGCCCGCGGGTAACCAGCGCGGCGCGGGCATTATGGCCAAGTCCCATGCCGTCGCAGACGCCCACGCCCACGGCGATGACATTCTTGAGCGTACCGCCCAATTCCACGCCAATGACGTCGTCTGAAGTATAGATTCGAAATTTTTGGCTGTTGAAAACGGTTTGGAGTGAAGCGGCCAGCGAGGCATCACGGCTGGCAATCACCACGGCAGTGGGCGCTCCGATGGCGACCTCGGAGGCGAAACTGGGGCCTGACAATGCCGCGACCGGTCCGGCATTGAGAATGCCCTCGGCGACTTCGGTCATGCGGCGGTTATCGGTTCCATCTAAACCTTTGGCTACGCTGACCAGGTGAGCGGACGGGGGGATCAAGCCGGCGAATGAGGTTAATACTGTGCGAAAATATTTTGTGGGCATGGCCAAAACCACCACCGAGGCCTTGTCGACAGCTTGGGCGCGGTCGGCCGTCCATTCCAGTTCTGCGGGCAGGCGAACCCCGGGCAGATAGTCCTTGTTTTCGCCACTGACTCGTATCCGATCGAGGTATTCAGGAAAGGGCCCCCAGATGCGAACGGAGTGGCCATTGCGTAAAAGGGTGAGCCCCAGCGCGGTTCCCCAGCCTCCATCCCCAATAATGGCTATCTTTTCTTTTGTCATGATCGTTTTTTCTTAAACTCGAACCGGCTTTCAGTTCCATTCAGCAATCTCTGAATATTGCCCTTATGCCGCAAGATAATCAATGCCCCAAGCACGGTTAAGGTGATGGGGAGTGCCAGGCCGTCGGCCCGGTAAAGCCACCATCCAGCAGCAGGAACCGCCAGGGCAGCCACAATGGAGGCCGCCGACATGTAGCGGAGGGTGACGAGGGTGATGAACCAGCAGAGGACGCCGAGGCCAGTAGCGGCCGGGGCAATTCCAATCAAAGCGCCGGTGCTGGTCGCGACCCCTTTGCCGCCTTTAAATTTCAGATAGACTGGCCAGGTATGACCGGCAATCGCCAAGCCGCCAAAGAGAAGTGGGAGCCAGGTGGGTAGTGGCGCCTGAGCACAGCGGGCCGCCTGCCAGGGGAACCACAGAGCCGGAATCGCTCCCTTCAGGGCATCTAGAACAAACGTCAGGATGCCGAGGGATTTGCTGACCGACCGGTACACATTGGTGGCACCAATGTTGCCACTGCCGACCTTGCGGATATCGATGCCCTTGGCCTTGGCAATCAGGAATCCGTTTGGAATTGCGCCCAGCAAATAAGCAAGCACTCCGAAGGATGAAATAATCAATACCGTACTTTCGTTGCACGAACCATTCATCAATACCTCGCAGGCGTCAGTTTAAGATACGGGGCAGTGGGGCGTTTACTTGGCTTGTTTGGCTCGGTGCTGCCACTTCAATTGAATGATCATCATCACTTGGTTGGCGGTCCAATAGAGCACCAGGCCCGAGGGCATGGAGTAAAGGAACATCAGCATCATGAGGGGCATCATCCACATCATCATCTTTTGCTGCATCGGGTCGCCAGCGGCCGGAGTAAGCTTTTGCTGCCAGATTTGTGTCACCGTCATGACCAAAGGGAGCAAGTTGATCGGGATGGGGCTTATGCCCACCAGTAGGTTTTCCGCTGTGCTGAGATCCTTGACCCACAGGAAGTGGGCAAAGCGCAGCTCAACGGCGCTCCGGAGCACGCTAAAGAGTGCAAAAAACACCGGGATTTGGACCAGCATGGGGAGGCATCCGCCCAGGGGATTAACCTTGTTGGTCTTATAGAGTGCCATTGTTTCTGCATGGAGCGTCTGGGGTTTATCTTTGTATTTTGCCTGTAACTCTTTGATTTGCGGTTGAAGCTCCTGTAGACGCTTCATGCTTTCCGTGCCCTTGTGGGTAAGCGGCCAGAACAGGATGCGGACAAGCAGGGTGAGTAGAATAATCGCAACGCCATAGTTGGGGATCAGCCAATAGAGTTTGTTCAGACTCCATAGTAAAATTTCGCAGAACCAGCGGAACATGCCAAATTCCATAACGTTCTTCATGTGTAGCCCGAGCGGGACGATCGAGGAGATTTCCTTGGGGCCCACATAATAGCTGTATTCCTGGCGGGTTCTTTCTCCCGCGGCTAAAGGCCGGCCTGCAAAATTCATCGTCGCGGCGACCTGCCCGGGAATGGCGGCGCCTTCCCACGTGCCGGGACTCTCTGGGGATTCCGTTTTCCCTTTTTCACGCTCCACAATCAAATCACAGCCGATGGCGTTTGTCTTCGGGTGGAGGATCTGGACGAAGAATTTGTTTTTCACCGCCACCCAGGTCATATCGCTGGTGATACGTTCGGTGACGGAAAGGGGGAGCATTTTAGTCATGGCAGGACGGCCTACGCACCCTTTACCGCGCCGGGGCCCTTCTTCGAAGTAGTCGGCGAGGGTCAGTTCATCCGAAAACCAAGCTTTGCTTGACCAATGGCGCACGTTGTCACCGGGAATGGAGTAGAGTGTATCAATCCCGAGAAAGTTCATGCCAGTCATCTTGGTTTCGCCCGGCAACATACCCATACTGCCTAAGGTGAGGCTGTATGCGGGCAAGGCGAGGGTGGCCCCACTGGTATTGGTGAATTCGTCCACGACGATCACGGTATAGCGGGACCCCAGCTGAAGGGTTCGATTCATTCTTATCCCATCCGGACTTGTGGCTTCCAAGCGCGCGCCGGTGCCATTTGAGATCACGGTTATGGTGAAATCACTGGTTTCATCCAGGCCGGTGAGACCGCGATAAGCCAAGGCTGGGTTTTTCGCGAAATCCAGCATTACGGGTGCTGAATTGTCTTTGGTAATCGCGTAGGCGGGTAACTCGGCCATTTTGATGCCGGCCCCGTAGGATGAAACCATCAAGCGTACAAACCCGTTAGTCAGCTCAACAACGGTTTCGGGTTCGCGTGGCGCTTTCACCGCTTGTCGGAGTTCGGCCACAACAGATGAGTTCACTGTTTCCGCGGCAACGCCGGGGGTATGGGTGGAGAGCGGAGCCGGCACGGGCTCGGAGGCAACCGCGTTATCTACGGATTGCGTTGACGCCGCCGAGGGGGTAATGGTTATTTTGGCGGGCGGGGCGGGGAAGAACTTTTGATAAATCGGGCCCCAGGCCAACATGGCCACGAAGAGGACTGCCAAAATCAATGTGTCTTTAGTAAGCAATTTTTTCATCATAATAGTTCACCTTTTGTGCCAGCTTCCGGCACTCGATCTACGCCACCCGGATGCCAGGGGTGACATTTAAATATTCGTTTCAACGCCAGTCTCGTTCCGCGCCATGCCCCGTGTATACGAATCGCTTCGATACTATATTCCGAACAGGACGGATGGAACCGGCACTGTCCACCCAATACCGCGGCCAGCGTATACTGATAGATTCGGATCAGAATAATAAACAGCTTTCCGATCATGTCAATATTCCGGACCGCTTGGCCAGCCATAACAAGTCGATCACCACATCTTCCCATTTAGCGGTGAGAAGATTTCGGCGCGCGACTAAGACTACATCGACATTTCCGTGAAAGCGATACCGGTTAAGCCGCCAGGCTTCGCGTAGCCGCCGGCGCGCGCGATTGCGCTGCACGGCCTTCCCGACTGCGCGACTGGAAACGACTCCCAGTCGGAGTGAGGTGTCTGGTGCCTTGCGGAGCCAGAGGATCATGGTGCGGGCTGCCCAGGATTTTCCCTGAGCATAAGTCTCCTGAAAATCCGCATTGGATCTTAAGCGCTGATGTTTTCTCAAGCGCCGATCCGGCTCCACTGGAACCGGATCCTTTGCTAAGTCTGCTGGTAGCACCATAATTAACCAGCCTTTTCATAATGCCACGCGCCCACGCGCATGCCTTAGTAAAGAAGAAATGAACGCCGGCCCTGCCCACCCAGGCAAAGCGCCGCCCGCCAAACGAAAAGGGGTTAACCTTTCCGTCAACGGACGACGGCGTTCATCTTCAATCTCTGCTATTTTTAGGCGGAAAGCCGTACTGCCAGCTTTACACGACCCTTTTGGCGGCGGCGCGCCAATACTTTACGGCCATCCGCCGTTTTCATCCGTTTCCGGAATCCGCATTTACGTATACGTTTCTTTTTGGATGGATGATATGTCATCTTCATCGGTTGTCCCTCTCTGCAAAAGGCGCACAAAGTACCATTTATACCCTTCCTGTCAAGCCAGAGGTATTGTATAGGTAAAGTTATGAGTACAAATTTTCTTATCAAGGGTGCCAGGACACTAGATCCTGCTACCGGAAAAGACGCCCTTGGCGATCTATTTATTCAGAATGGTGTTTTCGCTAAAGCCCCCGTCACACCGCCGCCAGACACTGAAATAATAGAGGCGCAAGGCCTCGTTGCGGTTCCGGGTCTAATAGATCTTCATGTACATTTGCGTGAACCGGGGCACGAGGCAGCGGAAACCGTCGACACCGGATGCCGTGCGGCGGCACGGGGCGGTTTCACTGCGATTATTGTTATGCCCAACACTAATCCCGCGCTGGATAATCCCGAACAGGTGGTTGCTCTGGCTAAGCGGGCGGCCGTCGCCGATCTCATTCACGTACTGCCTGCCCCCTGTATCACGCGCAGCCGGTCAGGTGATGAGGTGACGGATCTAGCGGCTTTGGCCAAGGCGGGTGCAGTGGCGTTTACCGACGATGGGTGCACGGTGTTCCGAAATGAGGTTATGGAAGCGGCTATGAAGGAAGCGGGTCGACTGAATATTCCAGTCATGGATCATGCCTTGAGTTCGAAGTTGGCCGGGCGTGGCGTGATGCACGAGGGCGCCCGCTCCCGCGCGTTGGGCCTACCTGGAATTTCGTCCGAAGCCGAAACCGTTGTGGTGGAACGTGACATTCAACTGGCCCGGGCGACCGGGTGTGCCGTACACATTCAGCACCTTTCGGCGGCTGGGTCGGTTGACCTGATCCGTGCGGCCCGAAAAGAAGGACTCCGGGTGACCGGCGAATTGACTCCGCACCATTTGGCGCTGACCGATGAGAGTGTCGAGGCGGATAAGCCGGAGTGTTACAAAATGAATCCGCCAGTGCGCAGTGCGCTGGATCGGGCCGCTTTAGTGGAAGGCCTGTTGGACGGAACCATTGCCTGCTTTGCCACCGATCACGCCCCTCATACGGCCGCGACCAAGGCCAAAGGATTTCTGACGGCCCCCTTCGGGGTGGTCGGCCTCGAAACCGCTGTGGGGGTTACTTACACCCTGCTGGTCAAGAAGGGGCTGATGACGGCTTTGGATTGGGTGGCGCGCTGGACAACGGAGCCGGCCCGCATTATCGGTCGTCGTGTCCCCACTCTGGCGGATGGGGCGCCTGCCGACTTGGTCTTGTTGGATCTTGAACACGAATGGGTGGTTAATGCCGGGGAGTTTGCCTCAAAGTCACGCAACACTCCGTTTAACGGGTGGCCGCTTATCGGTCGTGCCGTAAAAACGTTTTGCAACGGAAAACAGGTTTGGTCAGATCCTGCTTCAACGTCTGCCTTGGCGCCATTGTCCAATATTGTCCTGATGGGATTTATGGGGACAGGGAAGAGCACGGTGGGGCGGGCGTTGGCTCGAAAATTGGGGATGCGGTTTCTGGACATGGATACCCTTCTGGAGGAGCGTGCGCGAAAACCGATTGCGCATATTTTTGCGGAGGAGGGGGAGCCGCATTTCCGCGCGCTGGAGCGGACCTTGTCGCAGGAGCTTTCCCAGAGGCAGGGACAGGTCATTGCCTGCGGGGGGGGCGTGGTGCTCAATCCTGATAATATTCGGTGCTACAGTAAGACGGGGCTGGTGGTATGTTTGACGGCGACGCCCGAAGTGATATTTAAGCGAACGGCCAAAGACCGTAATCGGCCTTTGTTGGAAGAAAAAGACCGGCTACAGCGCATTCTGGATTTACTGGAAAAACGGAAGGCGCTGTATGCGGCCATACCTCATCAGGTGGATACAACGACCCTTGCGGCCGATCAGGTGGCGGAGTCAATCGTTGAACTGTTCCGGAAGTCCTGAGAGCAGGGTTCAAACACACAGGCAGGCCTACAGGATTTCCTGCAGGTTTTTGAGAACGTGGTGGGGGCGGTAGGCAAAATGCTTTAAGTCAGCCTCCGTATTCACCCCGGTCAGTACGAGAATAGTTTCGATCTCGGATTCCACGCCGGCGATAATATCGGTATCCATCCGGTCTCCGATAATCACGGTTTCCTCGCGGCGGCACCCTAGTTTTTTCAAGGCGTTCCGCATGATCAACGGGTTAGGCTTGCCGACGTAGTATGCCTTGCTACCGGTGGCCAATTCGATAGGGGCCATCAAGGCGCCCGTGGCAGGCACCAAGCCGCCTTCAACCGGGCCGGTTAGGTCCGGGTTGGTGCCAATTAGCTTGGCGCCCTTGAGAACCAGTTTGACGGCCCGGCAGATGCGTTCGTAGGTGTAGTCGTGGGATTCGCCCACCACGACATAGTCCGGATTGATGTCGTTATTATTCATGCCGGCATCGTACAGGGCGTTGGTCAAGCCGCTTTCGCCAATGACATAGACGCTGCCGTTAGGGTGTTGGCTGGATAGAAACGCAGCGGTAGCGAGGGCGCTGGTGTAGAAGTGTTCCTCGCTCACGTTGAGTCCGAGCCGTTTGAGTTTGTGGTGAAGCTCGCGGGGTGACCGTTCACTGCTATTCGTTAGGAATAAAAACTTTTTCTGCTCGGACTGGAGCCAGTTCACAAATTCGGTGACCCCCGGCAGAAGTTCATTGCCATGGTAGATCACGCCATCCATATCGCAAATAAAACCGTTTTTTGAATGAATGAGTTCGCGGGGAGTCAGCTTCATAATGGTTCCAGTCCGTGTTTAAAGATTTGTAGAGGGGGCTTTCCATCCGCCGGAAAGGGAGTCAGGCGTAGGCTGAATTTAAAAGCATCAGGCCTCAGCAAATAGGCCTCAGTCGGGGGCGGCCCGCAACTGGCTGATCCAATCCCATTTTGCCGGTAATCCAAATGTAGAAAGAGTTCGTCTCTCGGAATAAGGTCAATGGTATGTTGGGCGTTCTCGAAATCCATCGGGCTGTAGCGATGCGCACTGAAATTGAGCAACTCCGCTCCGGTGGCCAATAAGCCGAACCCTTGTCGGGATTCGATGCTTACCCAGAGCACATCGGTGCGGTTCCCGTTTTCCTGGGGAAAAATATAGGGCGTGTACAATTCGTCTACGGTCGCTTGCCAGTGTCCGAACCGGTTTGCCTGCTTCGTGTCGGAATAGCTTTCGCCCGGCCCGCGCCCGAACCATTGTACCCGCTCGTATGAAGCGGGGAGCGACATTTCGAGCCCGATCCGTGGAATCGTGTCGAACCACTGGCCTTGTGGAGTGCCTTGGAGCTCCATCATCAAGTCACCACTTCCATAAAGGGTATAAATATAGTCACACAAGAAGCCGCAGTCCCGGACCGGAGGCGCGATGCGGACCTGAGCTTTAATCCGGATGGCTTTCCCGCCCGCGAGGGTCTCCACTTCCACCCGGTTTGTTCGATGCTGGAGCTGGTGTAGTCCGGTCTCCCGCCACGGCTTGGAGCTGGACCAGGCGCGATCATTGTCCGTCAGAGCCCGCCAAAAATTCAGTTTTGGACCGGTCTTTATTACCGGTTGATTCTGGTGGCGCCAGGACGATATGACCGCGCGTACTTTATCAAAGCAGAATTCAAAAGAGGCCCCTCTGACAATAAGCCTGGTTTCGTTTTCCTCTATAGCCAAAGACGGCATGGCGTAGATTTCGAGCAGAGATGCCTGTGCCGACTGGACGGGAAGATCGAACTGGGCCCAAGCCGTTTCGAAGCCGGCAGGTGCCCACGCCTCATCAGTCGCCAGCTGGAAGGAGAGGTTGAGGTGATAGATCGTTCCTGGCTGAGTCTGCTCTGGAAGGGAGTAGGGAAGCGTAAGCGTCTTGCTTTTCCGGCCTGGTATGGAGGGAAGCGCAAGATGTCCTGTCTGCACAGGTTTTCCATCCGCCATGATCGACCAGACCAGATTGAGTTGGTTCAAATTGATGAAGTCATAGCGGTTCAGAATACTGAACTTGCCTGTGGCAAGATCCACCGACTCGACGTGGACCGGCTCAATGATCTTCTTGTATTCAATCAATCCCGGTGAAGGACGCCGATCAGGAAACACCAGTCCGTCACAAACAAAATGACCGTCATTCGGCTCGTCGTGAAAGTCGCCCCCATAAACGAAATACTCACGGCCGTCGGCTGTTTTTTGACGTATGCCGTGGTCTGCCCATTCCCAGACAAAGGCGCCCATCAGGCGGTCATATTGCCAGATCAGGTCCCAGTATTCTTTCAAGCCGCCCGGTCCGTTCCCCATGGCGTGGGCATATTCACAGAGGACAAAGGGCTGACCCGTGAACTGTTTTCCGGGCTCCGGCGCATTGTTGACGAGTTTGCGGTATCCCTCTTCATCGCCTTGGCCGATCAGCAAGACTTGCTGGGGCGGAGCGTACATGAGGCTGTAGATATCCGCTGTTTTTAGATGGTAGTCACCTTCATAGTGGATAGGCCGAGAGGGGTCCAGCGCGCGGGCAACGGCCGCCATGGCTTCATGATTACAACCAAAGTGGGCCTCATTTCCGAGCGACCAGATGATGATGGAGGGGTGATTTTTGTCACGCTCGACCATGCGGACCATGCGGTCAACACAGGCGTCCCGCCAGGCAGGATCCTCCGCCGGGTTGCCGCCCCAGTTCTTGATATGTATGAAGCCATGGGTCTCAAGATCGCATTCATCGATTAGATAAAGACCGTACTGATCACATAAGTCGTACCAGCGAGGATCATCAGGATAGTGTGAGGTGCGGACGGCATTGATATTGTGCTGCTTCATCAGGATGATGTCTGCAAGCATGGCGTTCAGCGGAATGGCGCGTCCGAGATCGGGATGCGTTTCGTGACGGTTGACTCCCTTAAGTTTGATGCCAACTCCATTGACCAGGAAAACATCTTTTTTGATCTCAACATTCCGGAAACCGACATGCTGGGGAACCACCGCAATGAGTTGTTTTTTTTCGTCTCGGATCGTTACGAATAGAGTGTAAAGATAGGGGCTTTCCGCAGACCAGAGTTGGGGGGCAGAAACCTCGCCTGACAAAAGGATTTCCAGCGGGGCGTTTGGATTGGCGGAGAATTCGGCTTTGAGAGGTGTGGTGAAGACGGGCTTGCCATCGGCGTCAAGCAACTCGGCCTCAGCAATGGCTTTAACGAGCTCGGATGATGCGTTAGTGAGCACCATTCGCAAATCCAGAGCGGCTTCCGTAAGATTTTCTTTTAGTGGGGTTCGGATCCGGATGTCCATCAGATGGAGTATTGGTAAGGCTAGCAGATAAACATCACGAAAGATTCCGCTAAGCCACCACATGTCCTGATCTTCGCAATAAGTTCCATCCGACCACTGATAGACGCGAACCGCGAGGGTGTTGGCGCCTGGTTTTGCGATTTTCGTGATATCAAATTCCGCAGGGGTGCGGCTGCCTTTGCTGAACCCGACGGCCTTCCCGTTGACCCAGACATGGAAGGCGGAATCGACACCCTCAAACCGTAGAATGAGATTCTGGCCTTGCCAGTCATCGCTGATGTGAAATTCGCGTCGGTACGAGCCCGTCGGATTTACGGTTGGAACAAAGGGGGGATCGACAGGAAACGGGTATTGAACATTTGTGTAATGAGGATGGCCGTATCCTTGCATCTGCCAGTTGCCCGGCACGGCGATATCATCCCATTGACTTGCGTCAAAGGCGGGGCGAAAGAAATCGGCCGGGGCCTCGGCGGGGGTTGGGTCGTAGTGGAATTTCCAGTTACCGTTCAGGAGCTGAAACCACGGCGATTCAGTTCGTTGAAAGGTAGACGCAGCGGTCGCATCCGGATAATGGAAGAAGTAGCTTCGGGCGGGCAGGCGGTTTCGGTTAGTCAAAGCGGGATTCTGCCAGTCGCATGCTGAAAGTTTACTCATTTAAAAATCCTATTCTTTATCTCATTGCTCATATCGCTCCACGGAAGACCGTC
Source organism: Kiritimatiellia bacterium (assembly GCA_038330175.1). Classification (GTDB taxonomy): domain Bacteria; phylum Verrucomicrobiota; class Kiritimatiellia; order CAIKKV01; family CAITUY01; genus JAABPW01. The sequence continues at coordinate 17,597 of JBBQNS010000007.1, read as the reverse complement.
GATCGGAGAGTAATCTATCAATTGACGAGCGTGATAGAAAAAATTTCAAATTGATCCATTATCATCCCATAGACAGCGTTTGATGATCGTAAAAGCCTATATTTGCTAATATTTTAAGCTCGTTTGAGAGATTGTGATTGCTGGAATTTACTTCGTAATCGTAATCGTAATCCTTTACGGGGCAGTTGATTACGATTAGGATTGCTGTGGGATGCTACTGGAATTGATCCCCTCCCTGGATGGGGTCTTCCTTTTCAGCGGCGAGACGCCGCTGCTACTTTCCGTAGACTGCCTAGTGTTAACCCCATAGCCATCAAATCTATGGTAGGTCGCGCGCTATGAGCGCGACATTCATTTCTCAGTGCTTATGGGTAAATAGAAAGAGGATGGCGGGGTCGATGTTGACCAGCGGGCGTAGGTATAATAGCATAAACAAAGATTGTGGAGGAACGATCATGAAAAAAACAATAATGGCATTAATAACAATACTGCTCGCGGGGTTAGCGAGCGCAGGAGAGACGACAATGGCGACAAACGTTACGACGAATACAGCGGTGGTGATGGCGACGTCTGAGGGGACGATTGAGATTGAACTGTTTAGCGACAAAGCGCCTGTTTCGGTCAGCAATTTTTTGGCGTATGTGGATGCCGGCTTTTATGACAACACGGTCTTTCACCGGGTCATTCCTAATTTCATGATCCAGGGTGGGGGCTTTGATGCCACTATGAGCCAGAAGCCTACGAAGGCACCGATCGCGAATGAGGCGAAGAACGGGCTCAAAAACGATCGCGGAACCCTTGCCATGGCGCGTACCGCCGTTGTCGATAGTGCCACCTCACAGTTTTTTATCAATGTGGCGAATAACGATTTCCTTAATAATGGGGCCCGCGATTTCGGATATGCGGTGTTTGCCAAGGTAGCGGTGGGCATGGATGTGGTGGATAAAATCGCCGCCGTCAAAACGACCCATAAGGGTGGAATGGGCGACGTCCCTGCCTCTGCGGTCATGATTAAGTCCATAAAGCGGAAGTAATCATTAGAATGCAGGTGGATAGGCTGTAAACTATCCATTTTTTCGTAAAATTATGAATAAGACCAAGGCGGTCACGAAAATTCGGGTCGGTGCCTATGGAGTTAATGGCCACCAGATTCACCGCGCCCTGCTAGGTCATTCCCAGGCTGAATTGGTTGGGGTGGCGGCTTTTCCCGAGTAGGTATGCCCTCCTGGATGCCGGCAATATGCCTCGCTGGAGGCCATGCTGGCTGATCCGGATATTGATTTGGTGGCATTGTGTTCGCCCCGCCGTGCCGATCAGGCGCAGGATGCGGTTAAAAGTATGGAGGCGGGCAAGCACGTCTATGCGGAAAAACCCAGCGCGCTGACGGAGGCCGGACTGGATGCGATCATGGCGGCCAGTCGGAGGACCGGGCGACAGTATCATGAAATGGGCGGACAAGTCTTGGCGAGTCCCTACAAGGAAATGCAGGCCGAAATTCAAGCCGGAAAGATTGGTACGGTTGTTCAGGTGTTGGTGCAAAAATCCTACCCGTGGGCGGGCTCGAGGCCGGCTGATGAAGGGGTGGATGGGGGATTGGCGCTGCAGGTTGGGGTTTATGTGGCCCGTTTTGTCGAGCAGGTGGCCGGTGTGCGCATTACCGCCATGGACTTGGTCGAGACCAAGCTGGGGAACACCGTGGCTGGGAGCGAATGCCGGCGCGCCGCCTCCTTTCTGATGCAACTGGAAAATGGCGGAGTGGCCAGTGGGGTATGCAACTACCTCAACCCGATACAAGATCGATGCTGGGGTTATGAGATCCTGCGTGTTTTCGGGACGCAGGGCATAGTTGAGTCTAATGCTGATGGCTTGCGCGCACGGCTTCTACCCTTGGGGGGGCCGCCCCGTGACCTTGCCATGCGTGAAAATCCAAAATCCTGTTTCGATTTGGTTGTCGAAAGTCTGCTTACCGCAACACCCATGCCGCTCAGTCTTGAGGATGAATTACGCCCGTCCCGGTGGGTAGTGAAGGCCAAACAGCGAGTGAGCTGATAGACTCTGAATTCACAAACTGAAGCAACGCCAACAACGATATCAGTCAATGTTTGCCCTGTTGTGCAACACTTATTGTGACGTCCTTCCGAGACGCCGTCCGGCGTCGATCATAGCGGCAATATTCTCTTCGGGAGTTTCGCGTCCAACCTGGTCGCCTGTCCCGAGAATGAGTCGGCGCTTGTCCGGCCCCCATTGCTGGAATATCTCCTCTACTTGGCGCTCCACATCAGCGGGGGTGCCACGGATCAAGGTGTCCACGGTATGGACGTTCCCGTTAACGGTCACCTTATCGCCGAGGATGCGGCGGACTTCGCCAAGATCCGCAATATCGCCACCCGGTCCACGCTCGAACGGGCAAACACAATCGGCCCCGCAGTCCGCCAGGTCTGCCAGCACAACATGGCTTTTGCCATGGAAATGGATGTGCAGGAGTTTCCCGGCGGCATGAAGTTCCTCGGCAACAGCCTTGATGACCGGCTTGTCCCAGCGACGCCAGAGATTCGGCCCAATTAGCGACACGCAGGACCAGGCGCAGCCGATGCAAAACGATTCTGCTTTGGTATTCTTGGCCGCTGCACGGGCTAGTCGGCGCATCCAGTCGATGTATTCCTCATGTAGCCCGGTGAAGAACTCTACATGTTCGATCAAATCGAAAACACCTTGTTCCAAGCCGCCTTGGCGCGGGGTGGCGATGTAGTCGAAAAAGGGGAGCCCGAGCCACGGCTCCAGGAGATAGTCCTCGCCCACCGTCGCCAAGGCGTGGTCAACCGGCTTCCAATCCGCCTCCTCGATGCGCCCCATACTCAAATGCTTGTAGGCTGGCCAATCGCGAACAAAATCCTTGATGGGATGTTCGCCTGCCCATGACGGTTCATGCCGATCGTAAAGTTGGCTGGAACTGATTTCGCCAAAGGGCGTTTTATGAGTCATCCGAGACTCGAACCGGCCATCCCCAAGCGCGAGCCAGCGTTCGACGCTGTTGACATCCGGTGCCGGAGCGCCCACGAAAACAGCGCCCCAGCCTTCCGTTTTATAGTGGCGGAATGTTTTGAGCAAAGCCTCCCAGAGCGGGATTTCACGTTCAAAGCGAACCATATCAACCCCCAGGAGTCGGGCGGGAAGGTAATACCAGAATTCCGGGGCGACCGGCACTGTATCAGGAAGTTCACCGCGATAAGCGGCCAGCATGCGTTGTTTGGGTGTCATTTACAGAACTCACGGTAGACTGAGAGCATATATTCGTAGTTCTCCAAGGGCATGCCCTTGAAGATCGTGTTGGAGGTGCTAAAGATGTAGCCGCCGCCGGGAGAGGCGTTTTCCAGACAATAGAGCGCCGATTTCCGGATTACCTCTTTAGGCCCGTCCTGAAGCAGATTGCACTGGACGTTACCCATCAGCGCCATTTTGCCATGGCACCGTTTTTTGGTTTGGGCGATGTCCATTCCGGCCATCGGGTCTACCGATTGGAAACAGGCCGCCCCGAGCGACAGATAGTCGTCTAGAAGCAAATCAATATTGCCATCGGTGTGAACAAAGGGAATTACTCCCTGCGACTTGATGAAGTCGACCTGCCGTTTCAACTGCGGCGTGATAAACTCGGAGAATTGGGCGGGCGAGATGAACGGGCCGGCATTGAAGGCCACATCATTAACCAGATGAATGAAGTCGGCCCCCGCATCAATCAGTTTTTTGAAGGTCTCCAGGGCCACTTCGGTTTTCTCGTTGGCCGTACGGTGGATTTCCTCGGGATGATCCATCAAGGTGACGGCAAATTCAGTCCAGTCTTGAATGCCTTCAATAGACCAGATTGTACCCCCCACAATACTCCCGATCAGGATCTCATTGCCAAAGACTTTTTTGGCAGCGACAACGCCATCTGGATCACTCCAGGGCCAGAACACCGCCAACGCGTCCCACTGATAACGCTCCACGATTTTCTGGTAGATCTCCATACACTGGCCGATCTTGCGCTCCTTCTCGATGCCCGAGCACCCACTCCAAGTGTTGCGGTCGGGAAACTCCAGTCCGAAGGCTTCCTTTTCAAGTTCGAACATAATTTCGAAGTGCGGCGGCCGATCCGGCTGCTCAAAGTGCAGTGTCTTTAACATTCGCTCTTTACCCGTCATTGAAGTCTCCTTAACCGTTTTGCCAAGTCTCGAATACCGCGCGGACGCGTTCGGGGGAGGCACCGGGGCCGAACTCGCATTGGGCAATCACGCCTCCCTGTGCCGACAGTAGGCGTTTCGTGTCCCGCACCGCCTGGGCGATCTGGGTCGGCGTGCCTTCCACTAGCAAATGCTGCCGATCCATCTCGCCCCAGAAGGTGATTTTTCCGGCAAACGGAGCCAGATTTTCTAGTCCCATGCAGAATATCTGGGAGTTGACGGCGTCCACGCCAATTTCGATCAGGTCGGGATAGATCTGCAGAATGTTGCCATCCGAATGCATGAACACCTTCTTGCCGCTGCCGTGGGCAATCCGCACATAATCAGCGTACAACGGCTTAAAAATTTTTCGCCAGGTTTCGGGGTTGATCAACAGACTTTGCTGACTGCCCCAATCGTCCATGAAAAGCAGGGCATCCACTTCTGTCTGCGCCCACAGCTCAAGCTCTTTGATATAAAAGGAATGCAGTTTGCGGATAAACGCCTCGAGCCCCTCGTCTTCCAACGCCAAGTCCACATACAAAGCCTCCGTGCCTCGCATGAACTGTAACTGCTCGAAGGGGCGCGGGCAGCAACCTGCCATAACAAAGCGATCGGTTTTGCGACAGAATTCATTAACCTTGCTAATATCGACACTTAGGGCTTCAACCGGAAAATGCACGCGAGCCGTGTCGCTCCAGTCGTTGACAATGGGCTCCTTGGCTTCGCCGATGATGCCACTTTGCCGATTTTCAAAGATACAGCCCCAGGGATCTACATAAATGCCTTCCTTGTAGGGATCGCCCTGGGTATGTAGCGCTTCGCGATAATAACCCAGTACTGAAACGAGATCATCTGGGAATTCCGCCTGCAAATTGTCCGCTGCGCCCGGATAATGCGAATCCGCCCAGGGGAGTGTCCATAATTGACGGGGTACGCGGCCGGTATTGGAAAATTCCAGAGTTTTTTTAACTAGTTCGCGTGATGTCATTAATATGATTCTCCCAGAACCTCATTTTTAAAACCGAGAAGCACTCGAACGGGGCTACGCTGGCTATGGAAGAGCAAGGAAGAGCAAAGGTTATTTCTTTTTGACTGATTTTTTTACTTGGGTGGCTTTAGGCGTTTTAGCTGATTTCGAGGGGGTTGGTTCGCACCCACAGTTGCAGGAATGTTCGTCATCCATGGGCTTGCCTTGACCACTACTGGCATTGGCATAATAGATGTCGCAAATAATCTCAATCAATTCCTCGCGAGACAGCTTGGAAATGGCATCCTTGAATTCTTTGCGAGACATGGGCATGTCGGTCTTTGATGATTTGGTCGTTTTCATGGTGCGGATTATGGCAGGCGGGCGAAGGATATGGCAATAATGATTTTAGGTTGATATCTATTTGCTTATTTGGCAATATAGCCAAGTATGAATGACAAGCAAAAAACAATTTACGGGATGCGGGCAAAAATCATCAAAGCGCTGGCGCACCCGGCACGGCTCCTGATTATTGATGAGCTGGCGAAGCAGCCGCTTTGTGTGTGCGACATTCGGGAACATATTGGAACAGACCTTTCGACGGTATCGAAGCATCTCTCGGTTCTCAAGAATGTGGGAATCGTAAAGGATGAACGGCGTGGGGTGCAAATTTTCTACAGTTTGCGCTGCCCCTGCGTTTCGTCGTTTATCACCTGTGCCGAGCAGGTGCTGGAGATAACAACCGGGGAGCAAGTTCGAGCTCTCGCTCAAAAGAGGCCCCAACGTAAATGAAAACCGACGGCATGAGACGGGGAATTCTGGGGGTGTCCTTAGGGTTTGCTGTCTGGCTGGCCCTGTATCTGACACTTGATTCGTTAGCTAACTTTTTGACTCATCGGCTTCTGGGATTAACGCCGGATCAGCCATTTGGACGTGCCGTTGAATTCTTTCTGTTTGAGACGCCGAAGGTGCTGATGCTTCTCGTGCTGGTGGTGTTCGTGGTCGGGATTGTCCGTTCGTTTGTGACGCCGGAGCGAACCCGCCAGATTCTGGCGGGTAGGCGGGAAGCCGCAGGCAATGTGCTTGCCGCGTTGTTGGGTATTGTCACCCCATTTTGTTCCTGTTCAGCGGTACCGATGTTCATAGGGTTTGTCACAGCAGGCGTGCCACTGGGGGTTACCTTTTCCTTTCTGATAGCGTCCCCTATGATCAATGAGGTGGCCTTGGTTCTCTTGTTCGGACTTTTCGGCTGGAAAGTGGCGCTGATCTATACCGGGATGGGGCTGGGCGTTGCGATGATCGCCGGCTGGATCATAGGCCGGTTACATCTGGAAAAATGGGTCGAACCGTGGGTCTATAAGACTGAGACTGCGGCTTCTGGGACCCAAACGAAATTGAATTGGGACGCACAGCTTCAAATTGGCTGGGAGGCTGTTGGAGATATTGTCGGTAAAGTGTGGGTTTATGTTGTTCTGGGTATTGCAGTTGGCGCCGGAATTCACGGCTATGTTCCGGAGGGATTGCTCGCCTCGTTTATGGGCAAGAGCGCCTGGTGGTCTGTGCCCCTGGCAGTGCTCCTGGGGGTGCCCATGTATTCCAATGCCGCAGGGATCATTCCCATTGTTCAAGCATTGATGGAAAAAGGGGCGGCTTTAGGCACCGTGCTGGCGTTTATGATGGCCGTCATTGGACTTTCGCTACCGGAAGCCGTGATTTTGCGCAAGGTGCTCACGATAAAATTGCTACTGACCTTTTTTGGTGTTGTGGCGCTGGGCATTCTGATTGTGGGCTATGTGTTCAATGCCGTTATGTAAAAAAGCAATAGAGCATGAAAAGGAGAAGACGATGACGACCGCAGATAAAAAAGGTGAGGGTTCCGCTTGTGGGTGTGGAGCCAGAACAGGCGGGAGTTCACACCGCTGGATTTGGATTGTGCTTGCCCTGGCGATAGTAGGGGTATTGCTTGCCAAAGAGGCTCGGAAAGGCGTCGCTTCGTGTGGGACAGGAACCTGCGTGTTGCCGCCAACAGCGGTACCCGCAATAGCGACTACCAATTTTTCTGAAACATCGCCGACGGCAGTCAGCGCTCTGCCGCGTCTTGTGGATTTCGGAGCCGGAAAATGCGCCTCCTGCAAGATGATGACTCCGGTTCTTGAGGATATGAAAAAGACCTATGCGGGGAAGCTGGAGGTTCAGTTTATCGACGTGTGGGAAAATCCGGACTTAGGGAAGACTAGTGGGATTGACATGATTCCGACACAAATTTTCTATGATGCCACAGGAAAAGAACGCTTCCGCCACATGGGGTTTTTCTCTAAAGAAGATATTATAGCGAAGTGGGGCGAGTTGGGCGTTGAGCTGAAACTTTAGTCCCTTACGACTTGAATCAATCGAATTATGGTCATGATTTTGACAAGATAAAGAATTTGAACAGAAGCTCACGAAGAACACGAAGGAAAAATAATTGCGCCTGCGGCGTACTCGCCGCTGGCGCAATTGCGTGCTTCTGTTCAAAATCTTCCTCTTGGTTCCGGCTATGCCGGGTTAGGACACAATAGAATGGAACAAATATTCACAGTGCTTTCTCATGCAGTGGATGGCTCGGCTGGCATTGCGATGGGTGCTGCCTTTATGTGGGGCGTGTTGAGCATCCTGTTAAGTCCCTGCCATTTGGCCAGTATTCCAGTGATTGTCGGGTACATAGACCGGCAGGGGCGTATCACCACCCGTCGGGCGTTTGGGATTTCCCTCCTGTTTGCTGTCGGCATCTTGGTTACGATTGGCGTAATAGGCGGTATTACGGCGACAGCTGGCAAAATAATGGGTGATGTCGGGCGGTGGGGAAACTATGCCGTAGCGGTGGTCTTTTTCCTTGTAGGCCTTTATCTACTTGATGCCCTGCGACTGCCGATACCGAATGCGGTTCAACCGAGTATGAAACAGAAAGGGATGCTGGCCGCCTTTGTTCTTGGGTTGGTCTTTGGCATAGCATTAGGTCCTTGCACTTTCGCCTATATGGCTCCGATGCTGGCCGTGACCTTTAAGTTGGCGACGACGAACCTTGGCTATGGAATTCTCCTGTTATTCTTTTTTGGCCTCGGGCACTGCGCCGTCATTGTGCTGGCAGGCACTTTTACGGAAGTGGTACAGCATTATCTTGATTGGACCGAGCACTCCAGAGGTTCCGTAATACTTAAGAAAATTTGTGGCGTACTGGTGTTGCTTGGCGGATTATATTTGATCTACACGGCGAGATAGAAAGACGTTGAGTAAGACCGTAATGAGTAACTCATGTAGAGGGTACACCTGCCAGGAAAGAATCCAAGAGAAGATTAACCATTAAGCGCGCTGGAGTTCACGGCGGAAAGACAGCGGCTGGGGACAGCCGCTGCTACACAAGAGAGAGCGAAGCACCTGTAGGCGCCTGTGTCCTCACAGGCGTGGCGGAAAGAGCGCGCTAAGCGGGGGTGGGGGCTCGACCCAAGGAAGCCTTTTTTCATCTTAATTCGTAGAGCTCAAAGATTAATAAACTCGAAGTCGACGCCTTTGTAGAATTTCATAAATCCTTTTTGCCTAACCTGTTGAGATCATTTCTTTTTGGCCGATAGCTTCTCTTTGGCGACTTTGGGCGATTTGGTCGACTTTGTTTGGGTTGATTCGCAGCTGCAGTTGCATGAGCACCCCGTGTCTATGACCTGATCATCACAACGGTTGATCTCGTGGCCGTAGTAAATGTCGCAAATAATATCGATTAATTCCGAGCGAGACATTTTTGAAAGGGCGGCCTTGAACTCCTTACGAGACATAGGCATAGCGGGAGGCTCCCATTGTCTGGTTGTGTGAAGTTCGCCGGGCTGGTAAGACAACTCTTGTTGCTAGACATCACCCATGCTGAATATTACAGTGCTCATATAGATATTATAGTGAGCCTCTAGTTACTGCTCCTGCATTCAAGCTGGTTTTTAAAATAGTAGTTTTGGGCTGTTTGTTTGATGCTAATAAGATCAGCAAGGAGAACATCGATGAGGTCAAAGTTTAGGAAATGGGCTGGAGTCGCGGTGGGGTTCGTGATCGCGGGAAACGTCATGGCCGGCCGGGAGTCTTGATCCAACCAACGCGCCCGGGCCGACCATGCATTCACTCGAGGAAATCTACCAGAAAGTAGCTGTCACGCAGGCTCTTTCGCCTGATACGTCCCAGATCACATCCGGCAATTATGCCAGCACGAATCTTACGCTAGTTGATCCGGACTTGGCCGCGATCAATATTGCTAATGGGGTCTCGATCTTTGGCACCCTCGGTATTTTGAATACCATCCCCTCGGCGATCGCCAAGACAGGGCAAACCGCGTCCTATCGAACGGGTGATGACGGGGCGTTACAGAAAGGGGTGGCATGGCCATCACCTCGGTTTTCGGTATTGGCCGGGCAGGCATCAAACTGTATTGTCGATAATCTGACTCGAATGATGTGGGTAAGAAATCCGACGGCCCTGCCGATGGTGTGGAGTAATGCACTAGCCTATTGTGTAGGCCTTGATGGATCGGAAGGGCTCGGTGGTTATTCGGACTGGCGGTTACCAAACAAGAGTGAGTTGGAGAGCCTTGTTGCTTGTCAATATTTTGCCCCCGCACTTCCCAATACGGTCGGCGCGGACCAGTTGTTAGAGGGTGACCCATTTGCCGGAGTCCAGTCATCAGGCGTCTATTGGTCAAGCTCCGCGTATGTCGCGAGTGATAGTTTGGCGTGGGCCCTAAGTGCTTATGATGGTGCATCGAGCGGCAAAAGCCTGACGAATGAATGCTACGTTTGGGCAGTACGTGGAGGGTATGTTGAGGGCCAACGATCGGAGTATAATGTCAGCGGCGAAGACAAGGGCACTATCCCAGCCAGCTCCTTCGCGGGACAATGCAATCTCACGCCAGTGAAGCCGGGATCACTGCATCTTTTTATCAATGGAGGTGTAGACGGACAGTTTATTGATGACGGTTTGGGCATTTTGAGTGGTTCTTTCAATATTGGGGGGGGAGTGTTTCACGGGGCATCCGGTACGCTGGATTATGCCAGTGGCGCCTATGCAATCAATTTCGGCGTTTTAGGCGGTTCGATCTCAGGAAAAGCCTTCTCAATTTCCTATTCCGCAGTGCAATGACGGGGAGGTGGGTAGGTTCATCGCGCCGATCATCTGGACGATCTGGCTAATGACTCTGGCGAGAGCCCGTCGGTAGTGAGCGCCGTCCACCTGTTCAGGGAGTGGGATATTACGGTTGAATCCCGACCCTTTGCTGCTACCACGTTCATTATGGAATAAGGTTTTGTCCCTTATGCGATTCGACATCCTTGATTTCCAAGATCGGCCAGTTATACTCGCCGTACAAGGAATAAAACGCTGTGTGTTGTCCGCTAAAGAAAGAAACGAACCATGAACCCTGTGCGTGCTGAGATACAAGATCGCTTTTACAGGACGTTTACTTATCAAGATGTGGATCGCGTGCCGGATATTGAGTTTGGATACTGGCCACAGACTATCCGGCGTTGGGTCAGAGAGGGTTTACCACTGAAGCTCACTGAAGAAGAACAAAACCAAATGTTCTTAAAGAAACTTGATGACTTCTTTGGTTTTGAGCCTGAAGGATACGAAATCCCTATCACGATGCGTATGAATCCGGGATTTGAGGAACAGATTCTCGAGCGCAAGGAATCCTCCGTTATCATGCGGGGAAGTGACGGCACTGTCGCCGAACGTTATCTGAATGACTCTGACAATAGCTCGATACCACACTTCCTGTCATTTCCCGTCACGATTCCGGATGACTGGATTAAAATGAAGGAGCGATACAAGCTGGACGATCCCATTTGGACTGTACCCGAAGAGAAAATAGTTGATATCAGAAAAGCGCAAACGCTAGGTAAGAGCATGAATATTTCGGTGTGCGGCTTTTACGGACAGTTAAGGAGCCTAATGGGGGTAGAGAACCTTTCGTACGCGCTCTACGACTATCCGGACATGATTTATGATGTAGTGCAACACTGGGCTGAGCTGGCCACTCGTCAGATCGAGGCATTGCCAGCCGATATCCTTATCGACCGCGTGGACTGGTGGGAAGATATGGCTGGTAAAAATGGACCGTTGGTAAGTCCCGCCATCTTTCGGGAGTTTCTGCAACCCGGTTATCACCGGGTCATGACGGCTGCAAAAAAACGTGGTTGCACGATCAGCATGGTTGACAGCGATGGCAATCCTCATGACATCGTAGCCAACTGGCTTGAAGAAGGTGTCAATATCATGTTCCCTGTCGAAGTGACCGAGGGATTGGATCCTTACGCATGGCGGGACGAATTTGGAATGGAATTACGCCTTCGCGGGGGTATTTCCAAGGTAGCAATTGCGAAAGGAGGCGTAGCCATTGACAGAGAATTAGACCGTATCAGGCCTCTGTTCGAGCAAGGAGGGTACATCCCACACCTGGACCATTTGGTGCCACCGGACATTTCATACCGTCACTACTGCGAGTATCTGGAGAAAAAGAGGAAATTGATTGGTAAGTAGATCCCGTAGGGCTATTGCGTGTCGTTCTGAGTATTGGGGGCCTTTGCGAGCCTTGTGTGCCCTGTCGACAAGACAATTTTTTGCAATTCTTCCTGAAATCACTACAATGCGCGGCCTTCCAACTATATGAGCGCGCCAAAAAAACATAATTATGATGAGAGCAAGATCAAGACGCTCTCGTCGCTTGAACATATCCGCAAGCGGACCGGGATGTATATCGGGCGCGTTGGGGATGGCACCCATTATGACGATGGCATCTATGTGCTCGTCAAGGAAGTGATGGATAATGCTATCGATGAATTCATCATGGGCTTTGGTGAGCGTGTGGTGGTGGCGGTGGAGGGGACGCGGGTGACGGTTCGTGATTATGGGCGTGGCATTCCGCTCGGCAAAGTTGTGGAATGTGTGTCGCGCATCAATACCGGCGCCAAATATAACGATGATGTTTTCCAGTTCAGCGTGGGATTGAATGGAGTGGGCACCAAGGCGGTCAATGCACTTTCGGTGGCGTTCCGGGTGTGTAGTCACCGGGGCGGCGAGTTTTCTGCCGCCGAGTTCAAGCGCGGAAAGCTGACTAACGAATCCAAAGGGAAGACGGAGGAGCCGGACGGGACTTTGGTGGTGTTCGAGCCGGATCCAGAAATTTTCGGAAAAGTTGTTTTCTTGGCGGATCATCTCAAACGCAGGGTCCAGCTCTATACCTATCTGAATGCTCGCTTAAAAATCGAATTGAACGGATTGGTTTTTATTTCAAAGGATGGCCTCAAGGATTTGGTTGAGGATGAAGTGGACGACGAGGCTCTTTATCCCATTCTGCATTTTCGCTCCAAGACCTTGGAACTGGCTTTTACGCACACCAATCGGTTTGAGGAAGTATTCCTGTCCTTCGTAAACGGACAATACACCAGTGACGGGGGAACCCATTTGAGTGCCTTTCGCGAAGGGTTGGTCAAGGCGTTCAATGAATATTCCAAAGGCAAGTTTGAAGGGGATGATGTTCGCGAGGGTATGGCTGGCTCCATGGCCATCCGCCTTAAGGATCCCGTTTTCGAATCGCAGACGAAAAACAAACTAGGCAATACGGAGATCCGCAGCGACCTGGTGCAGCAGGTACGGGAAGCGGTGGTGGATTTGCTGCACCGTGACCCTAAGGCCGCTGAAAAAGCGGTTCAGAAGATCGAGGAGACCGTTAAGTTACGCAAGGAACTGCAGTCCATCAAGAAGATGGCGCGCGAGCGCTCCCGGGCGACCTCCATTCGAGTTCCTCAGTTGAAAGACTGTAAGATCCATTTCGATAAGAGCGAAGGAACGGGTGAAGGCTCGATGTTGTTTATCACCGAGGGGCAGTCGGCGGCCGGCTCCATCACCAGTTGTCGCGATGTGTCCAATCAGGCCGTATTCACGCTACGCGGTAAGCCTCTCAATACCTGTGAACTGAATCGCGATGTGATGTACAAGAATGAGGAGCTTTACAACCTCATGCGGAGCCTGGATGTGGAGGAGTCGGTCGAGCGTATCCGCTATAACAAGGTGATTCTGGCTACGGATGCCGATGTTGATGGGCTCCATATACGCAATTTACTCCTCACTTTCTTTCTGAGATTCTTTGAGCCGATTGTACATGAACGCCATGTGTACATTCTGGAGACACCTCTGTTTCGTGTGCGGAATGCCAAGCGGACGGTGTATTGCTATTCCGAACAGGAACGTGATGCGATGGTGAAGGAAATCGGACGGGGCGCTGAGGTGACCCGGTTTAAAGGGCTGGGCGAGATCTCGCCCGGTGAGTTTAAACAATTCATCGGACCGCACATGCGGTTGACTCCGGTGCTGGTGGAAAACAGGCATAGTATTCCTGCGCTTTTGAGCTTTTATATGGGCAGGAACACCCCTGAACGCAGGCAATACATTATGGATAATCTGGTTGTGGAGTCTGATGGGTGAGCCGAAGAGAGCTTGCGTTTCCGGTACGGCTTTGGCACTTTCTCCGCCTTGAAAAGGCATTTATTTTTATGATTAATCAGGACGACTATTAGATGTCAAAGATTACTTTTATGATGCGCTCATCAAGGCGCATGGCAATATGAGGCCCACCTTCCTGTGTGTCCTGACGACAGGGGCGACCTTGTGAGTGATCAACCGGAACTGTTCGGTGATGAGGAGTTGGTGGCGCCTGTCCCTTCAGAGGCTCAAAGTGAGCCGAAGGGGCGTACGGTCGTGCGGGATATCGGGGCTGTGGAGGATGGCCCCCTCAAGCGGTTGGTTAACCAGAACTTCTTGAACTACGCCTCTTACGTAATCCGGGACCGGGCGATCCCTGACATTGAGGATGGCCTCAAGCCGGTGCAGCGCCGTATCCTCCATTCCCTCATCGAAAATGATGACGGAAAATTCATCAAAGTCGCCAATATTGTCGGCTATACCATGCAATTCCATCCTCATGGGGATGCCTCGATTGCAGATGCGCTCGTCACGCTGACCAATAAGCAATACCTCATTGAGGGGCAGGGGAATTTCGGAAATTTATTTACAGGCGATCCCGCCGCCGCCTCCCGCTATATTGAGTGTCGCCTGACGCCGCTCGCTCGGGATGAGCTTTTTGATTCCGACCTGACCGACTACATTCCCTCTTATGATGGGCGAAAAGAAGAGCCGGTGACGTTACCGGCACGGATCCCGCTCCTGCTCCTCTTGGGCGCGGAAGGCATTGCCGTGGGGTTGTCCACACGCATTTTGACCCACAACTTTAACGAACTGCTTGAAGCCCAGGTGGCCATTCTCCAGAAACGGCCTTTTGAGGTGTATCCGGATTTCCTGCAAGGTGGCTTGATGGATGTGTCCGGGTATGACAAAGGGAAGGGGTATGTTCGTGTTCGGGCTACGATCGAGATCCGTGATGCCCAGACTCTGGTGGTGCGTTCGGTGCCCTTTGGGGTTAATACCGATTCTCTGATTGCCTCAATCGAAGAGGCGGCTCGTAAGGGCAAGGTTAAGCTGCGAAGCATCAGCGACTATACGGCGGAAGCGGTTGAAGTGGAAATTCAACTCCAACCTGATGAAGACGCCGCGCGGGCGGTTGAAACCCTTTTTGCTTTCACCCAGTGTGAAGTTCAGGTGGCGAGTCGCATTATGGTCATTCGGGGCGGCCGACCGACCGAAATGGATGTGGAGCAGGTGCTCCACTACAATACGGAGCGTTTGTTGGAGTTGCTGAAGCGCAGATTGAAGGTTCAGCAGAAACGATTGACGGAAGAGTTGCACCGCAAGACATTGGTGCAGATTTTTGTTCAAAACCGGCTTTACACGCCTATTGAAGCGTGTGTGACTCACGACGAAGTGGAGCAGGTTGTGCGAACGGGTTTAGAGCCTTTCCTTTCGCAGTTACAGCGTGATATCACCCATGGAGACGTTGAGTTGCTGCTAGGGATACCCATCCGGCGCATTTCCCTGTTTGATGTGTCCAAAAACCAGCAGGAGATGGCGTCGCTACGCGTTGAATTGGCCGAATCGCGTGAGAATATGGCTAACCTGGTGGGTTATGCCGTCCGATATTTGCGCCAACTTCAAAAAAAGTACGGACCTAGCTTCCCGCGTAAAACTCAGATTATCCCATTCAAGACGGTTGAAGTGCGGGAGTTGACTGCCTCTGAATTGACGCTCAATTGGGACAAAGCCAAGGGGTATCTGGGCTATAAAATCGCTGGTGCGCCGCTGTTTGCGTGTTCCTCGCTCGACAAGGTATTGCTGGTGTGGAAAGACGGTCGGTATAAGGCTGTCCCCCCGCCTGAAAAATTGTTTGTGGATACGGGGCTGATTCACAGTGCGATTCTCGACCGGGACCGGGTCTTGACGGTTGTGTATCATGAAGATGGGTTTACCCGAATCAAGAAGTTGGCCAGCACCTTGGTTACTAATCGGGAATATCGCTGCATACCACGCGGCGCGCACATTGTTTTTTTTACGGATCAGGAGGTGCCCACCCTCTACGTTCAGTACGATGTGCCAGAGGCGACGGCGATCCGGCAGCAGGAGTTCGATATCACCACGCTCCCCGTCGTGGGGCGGGAAGGTGCGGCCTCGATGATGTCATCTAAAAAAATTGCGACCTTGGGCGCCACAAAACCTAAAAAATGGGATGATGCCCTGACGGGCCCCAAAGGCCGGTTTATGAATTTCGGTTGAGTTAATCGGATTTTCTTCTGTTGCGGAAATTGGTTGTGAGCCCGGTTCAAGACTGTCGCGGTTTTGGCGACAAACGAGCTATGCGGTAACTTTCTCACGTGGAGAAAAGTATATATAGCCAAGATTACCGTGCAGCCCTTACTTGGTTGCGAGAGCGGCGTAAGGAAAGTGGTTTGACCATGCGTGAAGTCGGGGAGCGACTAGGCGTGCATCACTCTTGGGTTGCAAGGATTGAGCATGGGGATAGAAGGATAGATTTGGCCGAATTCGTCCTTTTGTGTAAGGCCATAGGGTGCAATCCTTATGATGGGTTGTTTCTCCTTGTTCAAGCCGCTTCCCTGAAGCCTTCACTAAAGGCTGCCGAAAATAAGCCATCCTGGTGCAAGCCAAAATCACGGTGAGTTAGTTGTGATCCCCAGCAGGGTCTTTTTCTCTGCCCATTCGCCTTGTTCACGTTTATTTTCACTGACGAGCGGCAAGCCCGTGCGAAGGGCTGCCACTTCCTGTTTTGAAAGCGTAACAGCGCCGAGTTGGTAATCTTCAAATGCCTCAATCGTCAGAGGGACAATCGGCTTGATCATATCGAACATGATCTTGGCATATTCGCGGATCTCCAATTGTGCGTGCGAATCCATGCGGAGACGTAAGAAATGAAGAAGGTTATGGAGATCAATTTTCCAATACCATTCAGTGTATAGGTTTTGAGGGAGCCCGATGCGTGCTAACTCGCGGGATAATCCTTTATCCAGAAGGTGCTGATATTCTTTGTAATGTAATTCGGTAGAATCCAAATATTGAGAAAACTCAAGAGCGGTCATTTCGTCAAGGGGTTCCGCCCCCCCCTGATTATTTAATTTGCTTTGCTTACGGAGGGTGGCAGAACTGGGGCGATAAAAACGGTCTTTTACAATCGAATATCTTGCGCTGTATTCGTTCAGACTGGCGGTGCGATGGCGGATCCATTGGCGGGCAACGAAGATCGGCATGACGTGGTGAAACTTGAACTCAACCATTTCAAAGGGGCTGGTATGTTGATTTCGCAATAAATACCGGATTAAAGTCCTGTCCTCGGTGATTTGTTTAGTTCCCTCGCCGTAAGAGACCCGGGCGGCCTGGACGATCGCTGAATCCGCAGTTTTCCCTGAAGGGACAAGACGCGGCATCACATCGATTAAGGCGACGAGTCCATGTTTATGAACTTTCGTCTCCCAGCGTGCAGCGCCCTGCATGATGTCAATAACGGGCGTCGTGTTGGCCTTAAAATGGACTTTTGATGTGCTGGTTGACAAGCTCACTCTGACTCCTTATTTTCTCATTTTCTCATAATGGCATACAGCCTAAACGGCTAACAGCCTTGGCGTCCTGCGTGGCGCCACTGAAATGAAGCCTATCACGAATTTTCCCTTTGTGTGCATGATTCAATCTAAAAACGTAAGTTGCGGCCACTACGAAATACGCAAAACACGCGAAATTGATTGATCATGAATTAGTCCCATCATCTTCTGGAGGGGCGTGCTCCGTCACGACCGTCTCCTCTAGCAGCGTGTCGGACTTGCACAGCCTTTGGGCTCAGCAGTCACCACCGGCGGGGACCCCCCGCGCCAAAGATTAAAAACACGGGCTATACACAGATAATATGGAGGAGGCGGGCTCCGCCCGGAGACCCCCACACCCCCGCACCCCCACACCCAGCTAGGGGC
>JBBQNS010000006.1:0-62338 GCA_038330175.1 Kiritimatiellia bacterium | reverse complement strand
GGGGAAGGGGCAGGAAAGCCTCCAAGGATCCACCCGTTCCCATGCCCTGCCATCGGCGGACTAACCGCGCCCCTTCTCCTTGGCAGACTGAACGCGCCCCTCCGGCTTCGCCGGGGGCGCGTTTACTTTGTCAATCGAGGGCAAAATGCAAATTACTGTTTTTTCTCCCTTTGTGATTGCGCTCTGTTCTAGGTTTGATATATTGCGCCCCTTCCTATTGCTAAGCGCCCATCGTCTATCGGTTAGGACACCAGGTTTTCATCCTGGTAAGCGGGGTTCGACTCCCCGTGGGCGCGCCAATTCATGGGTTCATTCTTTACAGTCCTCCCTGTTTCACGTATCTTCACACAGATTACTGAACCATTTTTTGCAATTCGATTAACGAGGTTAATAAATGTCAGGTTTGAACCCCCCAAAAAGTAAGTTTAAACGGGTACTTCTAAAACTTAGCGGGGAAGTGCTGCAAAGCAAGAAAAGCGGACTTAGTATTGATCCGGAAGTCCTAGTCGGATTTGCCCGTCAAATCAAGGCGGTTCGGCGGACGGGTGTCGAAATTGCGATTGTTGTAGGGGGCGGAAATATTTTTCGCGGGCATGTGGGTGAAAGCCGCGGGATTGACCGCAATACCGGAGACTACATGGGGATGTTAGCCACCGTCATCAATGCTCTTGCTCTTCAAGATGCACTTGAAAAAGAAGGTGTGGATACCCGTGTTCAGACCGCCATTGAGATGCGACAGGTTGCCGAACCGTTTATCAGGCGGCGTGCTTTGCGCCATCTTTCCAAGGGGCGTGTGGTCATCTTCGGTGGCGGCACAGGAAACCCTTATTTCAGCACGGACACGGCGGCGGCTTTACGCGCCAGTGAATTGGATGTGGACGCGTTGCTGAAGGCCACCAAAGTGGATGGGATCTATAGCTCCGATCCTGTCAAAAACCCCAAAGCCAAGCGTTATACGCGTATTAGTTATCAGGAAGCCATCTCGAAGCAGTTAAAGGTGATGGACGCGGCCGCGTTCTCGCTTTGCATGGAGAACGGAATCCCCATTATTGTTTTTGATTTCTTTAAGCCCGGGAATCTTGGAAAAGTAGTTGCTGGTGATCCGATCGGATCCCTTGTTACAGAGTAGGAGGATGTATGGAATCACTGGATGATGTTTTGTTGGAAGCTGATGATAAGATGACGAAATGCCTGACATTCTTGCATCAAGAATTCTCTGGGCTTAGGACAGGTAAAGCCTCCCCTAATTTGGTTGAAAATATAATGGTCCCTTATTATGGAACCCTGACACGGCTCCGCGAAATAGGAGGAATATCTACTCCGGAAGCGCGGATGATTGTGATCAATTCCTACGATCCCACTGCGTTGCCCGCAATTGAGAAGGCGATTCTCGCCGCCAATCTGGGCGTGACCCCGAAGAATGATGGTCGGGTCATTCGTATTATTATCCCCGAGCTTAGTGAAGAACGCCGTAAGGACCTGGTGAAGGTTGCCAAACGAATGGCTGAAGAGGGACGCGTGGCGATCCGGAATATCCGGCGCGAAGCCAATGAGCAAATCAAATCCCTTCAGAAAGATAGCAAAATTACAGAGGATGAACGGGATCAGGGATTGGCCCAAATTCAGAAAGAAACGGACTCTCACATTGCGAGGGTAGATGACTCGTTTGCTGCCAAAGAAAAAGAAGTCATGGCGGTTTAAGGTGCTGAAAACCGGCCCCTTTTTGTTTGACTCCGCTGGCGGTTAAGCATATCAATTTCGAAGAGAGAGCGAGGTTCTATGAGCGAAGAAACGAATACCGGTACGGGTTCCATTCCCCCTCGATTAACGATTAAGAAACAGGAACAAAATGAGAGTGAGAGTGCAGAGAGCGGTGCACCAGAAGTCACTATGTCTAATCCTCCTTTAAGTTTGGAGAGTAAGCCGACTTTGAATCAGGACATGGGGGTGCCCTCAAATAAGAAAAAAACAGCTCGTATCACTTTGGACCAGGTAACGGCCGAGCCCGGTGCTTCTGCGACGGTTTTCGGAGCCGGGCTGGCCTCCAAGACGATTCGTTTGGCGCCGGCTATGACGGGGCAGGTTTCTGCCGAACCGTTGTTTTCTGTCGGTAAGGCCATGACGGGGATGCTTGTTTCTGATGATGCCAAACGAAAGACATCCCGTATTTCGTTGGATTCGGTTCTACCGCAGTTGGATTCAGTGGCCGCGGCAGGGGGAGATTCCGCTCCCAAGACGATTAAAATCAAGCGCCCTACTCTTTCGCAGCCGGTTACCCTACGTCCGCCTGCTTCGGTTGAAGCCCCTGCGGTTGGGGATGTAGGTGCAAAAAGCCGCACAGCCCGTGTGGATATTCCTCAGGAAGAGAATGCGCCTGCTGAAGCTCAGCAAACTCAGAAAAAAACGATCAAAATTAGGCGGGCTGATGGAGTAGGGGCTGATGGGGCCTCCATGTCGGCTCCCCGCACCGTAAGTATTTCGCGCAATGAACCCGAAGCCGCAGGGATTGTTTCGGAACAGGTGGCTGCGCCGCATTGGTCGTTTGTGGTGATTGCTGCTGCTGCTGTTGTAATGATGTGTGTGATGTTGTATGTGTTGGTGTCTCAAGCTTATCCATCGGTTGGATGAGCTTTGGGCGGGTGGTTAATTTTCGATATTTTCGATAGGAGATTTTCTTATGGCTAATTCTCAGGTTGTTTATATTAAAGGTGCTAACTGGAAAACGGACGTGCTGGAATCGACGTTACCCGTGTTGGTAGACTTCTGGGCTGAATGGTGTGGCCCCTGCAAAATGATTGCGCCTATTCTCGACGAGCTTTCGGTCGAAATGGCTGGCAAACTCCGTATCGCGAAAGTCAACGTTGATGAAAACCGCGATGTGGCTACCCAATTTTCGATTCGGTCCATTCCCACTCTCTTGATATTCAAGGATGGTCAAGTAAAGGGGCAAATGGTTGGCGCCATGAGCAAGATCCAGTTGCAAGATAAGCTGGCCGCCTATCTTTGAGTTTTCACGCCCACAACTGTCGGTCCAGTGTTCGATACTGAATGGCTTCTGACATTTGGTGGGGTTGGATATGTTCCTGATTATCCAAGTCCGCGATGGTGCGCGCTACCTTAATGATCCGATCATAGGCGCGCGCGCTGAAATTGAGCTCATTGATGGCCATTTTAAGGACATCTTGTGCGTCACTGGAAAGCGGGCAGAACCTCTGAATGTCCTTTGAGCGCATGCCCGCATTATTGTGGATCCGGCGTAGTGCTTTAAATCGGTCCCGCTGAATTTCTCGAGCGGCAATTACCCGAGCGCGAATGGTGGCCGAACTGTCGCCTGGTGTGAGTCCTGAAAGATCCTGATACCGTATGGTGGGAACTTCGACATGTAGGTCAATTCGATCGAGAAGTGGACCTGAAATTTTATTGCGATAGTTTTGAATTTGGTTTGGCTTGCAGCGACATTCCCGTTTGGCATCCCCGTAATACCCACAAGCGCAGGGGTTCATGGCAGCGATCAACATGAAATGGCAGGGGAATGTGACCGTTGCGGCCGCCCGGGATATAGTGACATGACCATCCTCTAGGGGCTGTCTCATTACCTCTAACACATTACGATGAAACTCAGGGAGCTCGTCTAGGAATAAAACGCCACGGTGCGCTAAACTCACTTCTCCAGGCATGGGATGACTCCCGCCACCTAAAAGACCGGCATCCGATATAGTGTGATGCGGCGAGCGGAAAGGGCGTCGTACGACGAGTGCTTGATGCGATGAAAGTACGCCCGCAATGCTATGAATTTTTGTGGTTTCCAGGGCTTCTTCGATCGTCATCGGAGGGAGAATGGATGCGATACGTTTGGCAATCATGGATTTCCCGGTGCCAGGACTGCCAATTAAGAGCAAATTATGCCCGCCTGTAGCCGCGATTTCGGCCGCTCGTTTGGCGGATTCCTGCCCTTTGACATCGATGAAGTCATCTTCGTATTCCATGGGAACGGCAAAGGTCTGATCCAGATCCACATGATAGGGGGAGATGGGCACTTTCCCTGCCAGGAAATCGGCCGCTTCCCGCAGGTTATGAACCGGATAGACTTCCAAGCCTTTCACCACGGCGGCTTCTTCTGCGTTATCAACAGGAACCAGAAGGCCGCGTCGTCCGGATTTACGCATCGCCAAGGCTATAGGAAGCACCCCCTTGACGCGCCTGACCTCGCCACTTAAGGCAAGTTCTCCAATCATCGCAAACTCATTGAGTTTCTCTGGGGGGAGATGATCCTGGGTGGCTAGAATTCCAATGGCGATCGGAAGATCGAAACAAGGACCTTCCTTTTTGATGTCGGCGGGAGCGAGATTGATGGTAGTTCGCCCGATATGGGGCCGGAAGCCAGAATTGCTGATGGCGGTATGGACTCGGTCCTTGCTTTCTTTTACGGCGGCGTCAGGCAGGCCTACAATGACGACACTGGGATCCCCGTGTCCGGCATTGACTTCAATTTCAACGGGATACGCGTCCACGCCGTAAACCGCACCACTATAGACTTTGGCTAGCATGAAATTCCTTGCCCTACTTCCTTAATATGCCATATCAGTTTGCTGGTTCATCAGGAAGAACGGATACGATCAACTTGATGGGATACACTTCGGGATGCTTTGCTCGGAATTCTTCGATTTTTTTACCGTAGGCGTCTGCTTCCTCTCGTTTCATATCGCTAAAGATTTCAATTTCAACATAGCGGGATCGTGGGTTTACAAACATGGATCGTTTATCTGGCCCCATTATTTCAGATAGTTGGGATTGGACATAGTTCGCATGTCTGATATCGCGAATAGTAACAAAACCCCTTTGTGACATTGAATTCCCGTCAGCCCCATAGCACATCGCGACTGTTCGAGAGGTTGCACACCCCGTTCCAAGTAAGCAAAAGATTCCAAGCAACATGACACATGCAATATTTTTCATTTTTATAAGTACCTCTTTCAATGACTACACGCTAACGTTCCTGAAATTGGATGGATCTGATTCCCAAAGAATCACACGCCATATACTTGATAATATATAGTTAATAAAAAAACTAGTATATATAATAAAATAGCGACCTATCCATGTAACACCCACCCCCTACAGGCTGTGGAAAGAAAGCCCGCGAACTGAGTGCCAATTAACCTACCCCGCACTGATTCTTAAAAGTGGCAGCGACGTCTCGCCCAATGCCACTAACATTTCGCATGTAATTTAATAGGAAGCGAACCACTTAAAGCAACTACGTGCGGCCAATAAATCAAGAGATTCGAGCATGGATATTCAGGATATTCAGGATAATTGATATAAACCGAACCCTGCTAGCAGCCTGTCGGGCTTGCGCAGCCTTTGGACTCAACCGTCACCACCGGCGGAGACCGCCGGCTCCAATGATTAAAAGCGCGGGCTATCCTCAGTGAATTGAGCAATGGGCAGCACGTGACGCTTGATTGCTGACGCAAATTTTATCCTGGAGCCGGTGGTCTCCGCCGGTAGCCCCCCCCACCACAGGCGCGAAGCCCGACAGGCTGATAGATTTCTTATCCTGAACATCCTGTATATCCATGTAAAATTTCTGGGCAGTTGCGTTGTGCACGATCAGAGAAAGGATGCCACATGCGAACGGTAGTGGAGTGCGTGCTCCGAAATGTTAGTGGCATTGGGCGTCTCGCCGCTGGATTCATTAAAAAACTTTTATAGGTAGGGCGAGGTGTCCCTACCAAAAGGCATTTCGAGCAGGGTCTAATTCACAAAATTTAGACTCTACTGGATTTCTTATCCTGAATATCCATGTGATGGGCTTTTCGGTAGAACAGAGTTTTTATCGTTTATCATTGCTGTGATCCAGTTGGCTTTGGAACAATAGCCTGAATGTTTTGATATCCACGTAGAGAAGAGGAGGCGTCATGTATTTTATTGGATCGCATGTATCAATTGGGGGTGGGGTCGCGAATGCTCCCATCAATGCCAAGGCGCTGGGGGCCACCGGCTTTGGTATGTTCGTCAAGAATCAGCGTCAGTGGACAGCGGCACCCTATACAGAAGCTAACATCGCGGCGTTCAAGGCGCAGATGAAGGCCGATTGCTATACTGCGGCGCAGGTCTTGCCGCATGCCGGTTATCTCATTAATTTGGCGAATCCGGATGCCACCGCTCACGCGAAGTCGATGACCGCACTGATGGACGAGCTGCGCCGCTGTATGGCGCTCGGCCTCGACAAGCTGAACCTCCATCCCGGCAGCCACCTACGTCTGATCACCTCGCAGGAGGCCTGCGAGCGCGTGGCTAAGTCCATCAACCTAGCCTTGAGCGAGACGAAGGGCGTAACGATTGTAATTGAGAACACGGCGGGTAGCGGGGGCAACCTGGGTTCTGTTTTCGAGGAAATCCGGGCCATCATTGATGGCGTGGAGGATAAAGCTCGTGTGGGTGTCTGTCTCGACACCATGCACACCTTTGCCGCAGGGTATGACATTCGCAAACGCGACGGATTTCTCAAAACAATGGATCATTTTACACAAACGGTAGGCATGAAGTACCTGCGCGGCTTGCACTTGAACGACTCCAAGGTGGCGCTCAATTCGCACGTGGACCGGCATGAGTCACTGGGCGCCGGGCTTTTGGGACTCGACGTGTTCAAATGCATTATGCAAGACCAACGGTTCGAGAACATGCCGCTGGTATTGGAAACGCCGAATGAGGAAATTTGGGCCAAAGAAATCCAGCAATTAATGGAAATGGCACGTTAGCATCCCGCTGGATGCAGGGTTAATAGGCTGTCGACTGTTAGGCCCAGAATCAATGTGTTCTCGGCCTTTTACGGGTTCCTTTGCCAGAATCTGGCGGCCTCGATCGCGACGGGATACCCGATAGCCCCAATTGTTTTATGCTGTCTAAGGCAGTTGGCATTAATTGAATCATTTGGCAGGATTAAACTGACAAGATGCGTGTTACTGGCAAGCGGCGACAGGTCTGTGATATTTTTCGTATCTGCGAGATTTAACGATTCCAAGGGCATATCAGTGAGGGGCGCTAGATCGCTGACCGTTGTCCCGCTGATGTCGAGCTTCCGTAAAGGAAGCCCTTTTAAAGCGTAGATCATGGAGATGCGATTACACCTTGCGAAAGTCAACTCCGTAAGGGGACACTTGGCAAGGGGTTTAAGGTCATTAATCAAAGAGCATTTTGAAAAATTGGCACTTATCAGCGGAGCATTTTCGAGGGGCGAGAGATCTGACACACTGGATCCGGTCAAAACAATGCTAGTAAGGCTCGTTGTGTTTAGGCCGGAAAGGTCGCACAAGCTCGGGCAGTTATCAGCCTGCAAAACATGAAGAGATAACGACTTCAGGGCATGGAGATTGACCACTGGGGTGCCGGACAGAACTAGTTCATCAATAGAGGCTTCCTTAATTCCTGACAGATTGGAGATAGCGCTATCGCTTAAATCCAGCCGCATAATACGGAACCCTTCCAGCACAGGCAATTTGGACGCTCCGCACTTGCGTAACGAAAGCTCTTTGAATGGCAGGACTTTTAGGGAGGAAAGATCGGGCAGTGCTTTATTTTCGGACAAATCGAGGCAAACGAGACCTTCATCTAATCGGTAAGTAAGCAGCAATGGTTTGTCACCTGCTTTCAAGGTTTTGAAGGAGGCCATGACTGCATCTACAGTTTCTAAGTCAGTTTTCCGCATGATTGAGGAAGCTGAATTTAGTGCAGCCAAAATGGGACCCGCTTTTTGGCCTGTCAAGGTGCGTCCGTGGAGTTCCGTGAAACGCTGAGACGCGTCTTTAATCTTCAAGCATTGGGCGTCACTAAAGAGGGTCTTCCCGAGTTGAGTGGCAATTGATTCCGGGTTGTCTTGTTTAACGCTGAGCCCTGTGAGGGTTATCATCGCATTCAGCGCTTTTTGTGCTTCTTCCTCACGGATCTGATTATTGATCTTTTCAATGTGAGTCGTCAGCGCCGAAGCCATGAGGCTGTTGGTCATAACGGTTAAACACGCAAGCGCTGTTTTGGTGTCGTTATGTTGCAAGGCATAAAAGCCCAGCAATAAGTGACGTTCTGCAGCAGGTGCATCCGCAAGCCGTCGGGCAACATCCTTAGGGAGAATTTTAGAGAGGGAGACCGGCAAGGTGATCACTTCCCCGTCGGAGGTGAGGGGTTGAATCGTGAGCTCTTGGTTTGTAACGTTAACTAATTGCCCTTTCATTGCCCCGCTGATGAGTTCAAGCGTGATAGTCTTGCCGATAAGGGTCTTGTAACGTTCCATAATCTTTTCGGGAAGACTGTTGAGAAGCTCAATCTCACCAAGCAATTCATCCTGCTGAGTTTTTGTCCATTCCAGATTATGAGGCGTATTCCAGTTCCGGATGAGTTGCCGGGCCTGTTCCAGATTATTCTCCAGAATAGCTTTAGATACCGTAGCGAGAAATGTTTGTCGCAGCACGGTAAGCTCCTCGTTCTGCGTTTTTTGTAATTTTTGCTGTTGGGCTCGCGACTTTTCCGCACCTTGCTGCTCCTGTACCGTGAGATTACTGGCAAGGCGCCCACGTAGGTCGCTTGTTTGGTTCGAGAAAGGACCTTGATAATGGTTTAACCAGACGATCCCTTCGGTGTAGTTAAGGTTTTTTGAGAAGTCAGTGGTTTTGCTGCGGATCTCCTCAATGGCCTTCTCTAAGGCAAAGGATTTCATCATTTCGATCCCGCGTCGTTCTTCAAGAATCCGGCTATGCCAACTAAACCTGATTGTCTCGGTCATTATCAGGAGCTCGTCATATTTTTTGAGCAAAGCATCATAATCTGTGGGGTTCTTTTTCTGTAGCTCAACGGTAGACTTATAAAGGGCTTCAAAAGGGTCCCCCGCAGGTGAAGGCGTGGTTACTATAGTGGAGCGAGTCTGATTAGGTGGGCCGACCTGCGCCGTTGTGGCGTGGGGAAGAGCTGCCTCGGCGGTATTAATATGGTGTGCCGGCTTAGTCGGAGTGGGGGGAGCGCTTGCGGTAAGCCATATGATGAAGGCGATAATGGCGATGAACCCGCCAGCTAGAATGCCGTAGAAAGCCCGTAAAGGGTTAGTTTTAGGAGCAGGTGGCGCAATAATGGTGACTGGATTACGACTGTGGCGTTTAAAGACCATTTTTTTCGTAGGAGGCGGAACCATGGACGGTTCAAGTTGGATGAGCACCGAATGGTGCGACATGGAGGCCGACAGGGTCATGGGTTGATCCTGTTGCAGGTTCGCGAGTTGGTGCTGGAACGTGGGCCAATCCTGGGGTCGGTCATTTGGATCATGAGCCAAGGCCGATTTCAGGAAATTAACGACCGTGGTGGGGAGATCAGGCCTAATGGTTCTGGGGTCAGGCAGTGACGCCGTGGACTGAATCTCCTGGATTTGTTGAGAATTCAGGCCGCTGAAGGGAGCAGATCCCGTCAGCATATTGTAGAGGGTAACGCCCAGTGCGTAGATGTCGCTACGGCAGTCGAGTTGGCTCGATCCGCTTAATAGCTCGGGGCTCATGAAACCAGGCATACCCGCCATCATGGTATCCAGCGGAAAGGAAGGCGGCTCATCCTTCACAAGCGGTGTCAGGATCGGATTAAATAATTTAATATTTTTGTCCGGTGTGATCCAGATACGGCGTGGAGAAAAATGTCCATAGATAAGCCCGTTTTCTGTCCAGAGCCATTCCAAGACCTGTCCAATCAGAGCGGTTAGATGCAGGGCGGGCTTAAGCTCCAGAGCGCCCTTCTCCCAAATAGTGTATTCCAATGACTTACTCTTGACCCTTGGCCATGCCACAAAATAGATGCCATCGCTCGTCCGGCCGGCATCCTGAATGTGAATCAGGTTGGGGTGCTTGAGCTTCATAAAACGGTTCATGGCGTTTAGGAAGACTCGGGCGGACTCTCCATTTTCAATCGAAGGCGAATGGAGTACTTGTAACTCCACTTTTTGATGCGTCTCAATGTGTTCCGCGGCATAGATCTCACGGGGGCCGTCCATTTCCTCGCGTGCGACGATTCGATAGCCGGATATTTCAGAGCGGTTTTTCAGACGGGCATCGGGAATGGCAATGAACGCATTACAGATGGCGCATTGTAATCGTTTTTGGAACAAGCCTGTCATTTGTTCCAGATTTTTAATTTCGTGTTCGGAAACATCCATTTCCGCACCACAATTACTGCACATGTAATGTAATCGCATTAATACACTCCTTCTTTTACTGACAGTCTATAGTCTATTAACCCGTGTTCGATAGATTATAAAAACCACTTTAATATTAAGAAAATGCCAGAACCAAGCTAGAACCGCAAGCTCGATATTAATGGGCGTAATTTCGTTTTTTGTAGGGCCGTCGCTTGCGGCGTGCCGTTTGGGCTTAGGTCGGCGATCACATCGTCCCGCCGCACGTCGTA
Source organism: Kiritimatiellia bacterium (assembly GCA_038330175.1). GTDB lineage: Bacteria > Verrucomicrobiota > Kiritimatiellia > CAIKKV01 > CAITUY01 > JAABPW01. The sequence continues at coordinate 51,901 of JBBQNS010000006.1, read as the reverse complement.
AGCGACGGCCCACAAAAATGGAATAAAAATATGGAAAAGCCGATCCGGTTTAGGATCGGCTTTTAAGCACCCGTTTGGGAGTCCCGGATTTAAATTTTTCCGGTAAACGAAGCGGCATGGGCTTCGCGCTGGGCGAGTTCGAGATCGAACTCCGTCATGAGCCTGGCGAGTTCTTTAAAGGTGATTTTTGGCTTCCAGTTGAGCTTTTTCATGGCCTTGCTAGGATCACCCAGCAAGTAATCCACTTCCGCCGGGCGATAGAATCGCGGGTCAATCTTAACGAAATCCTGCCAGTTCAAGTCAAGCTGGCCAAAGACTTCATCCAGAAATGCCCGAACGCTATACGATTCACCAGTGGCGACAACGTAATCATCCGGCTCATCCTGTTGGAGCATCAACCACATGGCCTCCACGTAATCCCGTGCATGGCCCCAGTCGCGTTTAGCATCCAGGTTGCCTAGGGCTAGCCCCTTTTGGAGTCCCACTTTGATGCGTCCTGCCGCCCGGGTAATTTTACGGGTTACAAAGTTTTCACCACGCCGTTCACTTTCATGGTTGAACAGAATGCCATTGCTGGCGTGCATGCCATAGGATTCCCGATAGTTCACCGTTTGCCAGAATCCGGCGACTTTCGCGACGGCGTAAGGACTGCGGGGGTGGAATTGGGTGGCCTCACTTTGAGGAGGTTTGGCTGCACCGAACATCTCTGAAGAGGATGCTTGATAAAACCGAACTTTGGCCCCAGTAGCTGTATTATAGTCACGAATGGCCTCAAGCACCCGCAGCACGCCCAGGCCGGTAACATCAGCGGTATATTCCGCCTGATCAAAAGAGATGCGCACATGGGATTGAGCCGCAAGATTATAGACTTCATCCGGCTGGACTTTGGTCATGACATGTCGGAGCGAAGAGCTATCGGCCAGATCACCATATTCCAAGCGTAGATTTAGGTTCCGGTCGAGAAGATGGTCAATGCGTGTTCGGCTAATGGAACTTGAGCGGCGAACAATGCCGGTGACCGCATAGCCCTTCTGTAGCAGTAATTCTGCAAGATATGAACCGTCTTGCCCCGTAATTCCAGTAATGATCGCTTTTTTTACATCGCTCATGATATTCCCTTTGTTCGTAAAGTCCGGCTAGAATAAAGGGAGATATCGAGGAAGAAAAGCTTAAATTAGTCCCTTCCGAATTGAAGGGCGCATGACGAAATTCTTCATGCATTCCAAGTGCGTCAGTTAATACTCACGCGGAAAAGAGTTTTGAACAGAAGCACGCGAAGATCGCGAAGGATTTTGGGTTACGCTTCGCGGAATACACAACCCTGCATGGCGTTTTGAAATATTCACCGCGTCATACGGCGTACCCGCCGGATGGCGCCCTGCCCTGAGCTTGCCGAACGGGCTTTGCGTGCTCTGCGTGCTTCTGTTAAAAAATCTTGCTCTTTCCGGCTATGCCGGGTTAGGGCTTTAACGGTGTCACTTCGTAGCCATCATTCGTGCGTTCTTTTTTGAGTGCAGCTTCGAACTCGGCTTTCGGGCACCGCATCAGCACGTAAACATCATAGAACCGTAACGCTGTGTCTCCGTACCAGCTCCGCGCCCAGTAACTGGGCCCGTATTGCCAGACGGTATAACAAATCAACGCCTGATCCACGTCATGGAGCCGGATTTGGGTGGTGTGTGTGGCCTGAGGGGTCAGCGTGGTTTTGGATTCAACTTTACCGGTCGTTTGAACGGCCCTGTGGGAGTTTTGAATGATCTGCGGGACGTTAGGCATTCCCGTTTCCGTCGAACTGTACTTATCACTGCGGCTAACCCTGTAAATGTCTTCGGCGGTCACGCCAGCCCGTTCCGCTAGCTTGCGGATGGCATCATGGCGTGCGTCATTGATGCCTTCCTCCAAGACTAGAGTATAGGTGGACATTCCACTGGCATAGATGTAGTTCGTCGGGTCACAGTTTGAGGCGAGGGCGGGATCGGCCACCCATTTTGGGGGAGCGACATTCCCCTCAATGACTTTTAAAGAACTGCAACCGGTGCCTAGGCAGGCGGTCAGTGTGATCGCAAACAAGTAAATGATTTTCATGAGGACTCCTTCAAACGTATCGTTATTTCAAAAGACTTTTCCAGCCCCTGCTGTTTTTGGGGGGATCTGCCAAATTACTATCCGACCAGCCTTTTTCCCACATTCCCTCGGAGTCGGCACTTAATGCGGCTTTGCGGCGGGCGGATTCCGTTTCAATTTCTTCCGGCGAATCGAGAACATACGGCGTAATGAACACCACGATCTCGCTGCGTTTTCCCGTATCATTGGCGGCTCCAAAAAGGAAACCAAGGAAGGGGATTTTGTTGAGAAAGGGGATGCCATTCTTATTCTGAATTTTATTGTTTTCAACAAGTCCGCCCAAGATAATAGTTTCCCCGCTTCTCACAGAGACGGAGGCATTCATCTCACGGGAGGCAACAATGGGCCATTCATTGGCGCCACCAGCGGCCCCACTATCAATCGTCTGCGTACCGTTGATATTTTCAATTTTTTGCGCGATTTCCATTACTACAAATTTTTTGGCGTTGATGCGTGGGGTCACCGTCAAGGTGAGTCCCACTTTACGGGATTCGACGTTGGGGACTGCTTGTTGTTGTGTTCCGCTAACGCTATACCCGGTGTAACTGACGCCCTTGTAGAAATAACGTTCTTCGGAGACGTCGATTTTAGCTTCTTTATTGTCGGTTGTCAGGATTACCGGGGAGGCAATGATTTTTGAACGATTATCACTTTGCGACATTTTAAGCACGGCATCAATGTTGAGGCCAAACTGCGTAAAATAATAAGTTAAACCGCCAGCACCACCGATGCCTGCTGAGGAATTGATGGTGGTGGCGTTTATGGGGGTCGCTTTACCCCCGCCGCCAGCGCCAGCAAAGCCGAACTCTGCATTTCGCCCGTTATTGCGACCATTATAGGCAATCATGGAGCGCTGTACCCAGTCCACGCCCCGTTCCAAACTTTTATCAAGGGTCACCTGCATGATCACGGCTTCAATCAGCACCTGCGAAAGCATGATATCCATGCTCTTCAAGATGTCTTTTAGCGCGGCCATGTCGGCTTTGCTAGCCATGAGGATCAAGCCGTTGGTGCGTTTATCGGCTAGGATTTTGATATTTTCGGCAGAAAGTTGACCAACCTTGGTTTTCGTGTCGGCTCCCTTGGCTGAGGACAACTGCCGTTGTTGATTAATAAATTCCTGCAACTGGAAGCTGCGAGGTTCTTCGCGCGCGGGAGCCGTCGTTGAAGCGCCTGGGGCGCCATCCGGTGAGGTCGAGCTATTGGAACTGGTTTTCTTTGGTGCGGAACTTTTCGATGTTGGGCTAGCCGCCGCGCCGATCAAGGCATTCAGCATAGAAGCAACCTCTTCGGCATCTGCGTATTCAAGCCGGAGTACTTCAATCGTCACATCTGGAGCCGTTCCCACATCCAGGGCTGTAACCACCTGCTCGAAAAACTTCATGTTTTCCTCCCGAGTAATAATGATCAAGGTACCCGTTCGGTCATCCGCGATAATTTTGACGTTCCCTCGGATCATCCGGTCATCGCCTGAATCGCTTTCTGGGGTGCTGGTCTCCGAGGCTTTGGCCGCCGCCGCAACGCTACGAGCACGGATCACGCCGGGAATAGGGGCCGGGGCAGGGGTAGTGTCAACGCCGGGCGCACCCGACGTATTTAAGCGACGAACGGTGGGCTGCTTCTCTTTGTCCTTCTGGTCGGCAATGATCTCTTCCAACTTCGCCTTGATTTCCGATGGTTTTGAATTGCGCATTTGCAGGATGTGGATGGACTCTTTGATGTCGAGTGGCTGATCAATGCGGGCTAAGATATCCTTGATACGATTCATGTTTACGGAGGTATCCGCAATCATGAGGCTGTTGATCCGTTCCAGAGGGAGGATTTTGCCATAGGAATGAATCAAGCCCGTAATGGCTTTTTGGGCTTCAGCGGGATCAATGAATTTCAGGGGAACCACTTCGCTTACCAGTTCATCGGTTTCTGGATGGATGACCTGCTCAGACTGATTGGTCTGGATTTCCAAGCCTTCCTGCCCCGCAGAGGTGATGGGAACGGCCTTGACGAACTTATCCCCCTGATTGATTAACGCCACGTTATTCATGGCCAGTACCGCCTTGATCGCCAGGATGGCCTCAGGGATCGTCAATTCCGTCTGGCTGCGCAGGGTAATGATGGCGTTGACGTTGGGTGCCTGCAACAGGGTGCGACCGGTTAGTTCGGAGCAATAGTATTGGAGCACCATGTCCAGCGTGGCTTGATTGAATTTCAATTCTACCGTGCGATTGGTATCTGTTTTGAGCCCGGACGCCCGAACGGGTGCTACGGGAGCGGTTGATGGCATCGCCGGGAATGTCTGGGCTTGCACCGCAGGTAACTGAAAGAGGAAACCGGAAAGTGCTAGTGTCCCTAATATCCATTTAATACTATGCTGAAAAGACGTCATGTTTTAGCCTCTGACTTCGGTTATTCTTTTTCACTACCGGCGGGGGGGACTCTGGAGTACGAACAGTAAACCGTGAACCCCCCTCGCAACACCATTTTTTCGTTAGGCGCAATGCTTAACTGGCTGATGTCCAAAATAACATCTTCCTTTTGTAGAGCAAAGAGGAAACGGGTCAGGGCGGAAAGTTTGCCTTCCCATTTGCAATTGATCGCCACCTCATACATGTTTCCTTTAAGGGTCTCTTTTTCGGCATCGCGGTTGATCAGATTGAGGCCGTTGGCCTTGGCCAAGCGCTCAATCAGGATTTGCAGATCTGTGCTGACATCTTTGCCTTGTGGATGAGTGGGCAGCTTTTTCTTCAACTCCTTGAGTTGAGCATCCCATTTCGGGGCTTGAGCGATCAGGTATTTTTGCTTATCCACGTCCCGCCCGAGCGTAGATCGCTTTTCTGCCAGCACCGTCCACTCTTTGATTTGGGGATCAACCAGAAAGTAGGTCAGGCCAACAAATGCGACAACGCCGGTAACCCACACCAAAACCATTTCGCGGGGTGAAATCTTCATGGTTTTTCCCCTCCCGGCAGGACACAGACAATCTTGAACTCCTCTTTCCCTTCACGGGTCCGCCGGGTTCGCGACAGCTCTGAGGCAACAAATAGTTTGGAGCGTTCGATATCTTTTTTGAAATCGGCGATCAATGCATATTCTTCGGCCTCACCCGTCATCTCCAGATTTTTGTTTTTATGGTAGGTAAAGGATTTCAGGGTGATCCCGGGAGGGAGCCGGTCACTGATTTCCCGCAAACACTCCAGTCCCGAGAAGGAGTGATCCATATATTTAGTCAAACTTTGAGTCCGATCGCGGACAGCCCTGACCTTCTCGGCCGGCCCCTTGAGATCCGCCAATTCCTGAGTGAGCGTCTCAATGCGGTTTTTTTGGAACTGAAGACCGCCGAAAAGGGCCAACATTCCTACGAGCCAAACGGATGCCACGATAATCGAAAACAGGATTACTCGCCGCCGGGTCCGGATCGCGGTCTCGGTTTGCAACCAGGTTACAGGTGCGAGATCCATTCTTCCGATCGTTCGGGTGGCGGTCCGCCGGAGTAAGCCTTCGGCAAGCGGAGGAAGAGATTCCAGAGATTCGGCATGAGCCATAATTTGGAATTGATCGGCAAATATTTTGATGAGGGCTTCGGGGCTTTCCGCTCGGTGCCAGATGGAGAACGTTGCCAGATGGCCTCCCTCGTGATCTAAGTCCAGCGAGGAAAGGGTCAAGGCGGTTTCCCGCGCAATGTCCTCGTTGGCTTCTTCGGCGGGCATGTCGGTCATTCCGCTCAACGAGCGCATCGCGAGGGGAACCCCGCTGGACGCAATAATAATGTCGCAGGTGAAGTCCTCGAGAATGATAAAAGCCTGAATACCGGCGGCCTGAACTTTACCGGCATCTTGAAGCAATTTCCACCAACCCAAAAGATTGATATCAACCCATTTAGGTTCGATCCCGGCCGCTTTTAAGGCATCCGCCAGAAGGTTGATGGTATCGGTTCGGATGGCGCTTAACAGAAGGCGGCATCGGCCATCCTGTTCAGAAAGCAATTCATAAGAGAAGGCTGATTCGTCGAGCGGGAAAGGGGAGAACTTGTCGATCTGAAGTTCGGCCATGCTTTTGATTTCGTCAGGACTGCCGGAGGGCAATTCCGCAATTCGGAGTAATACCCACGAGGCGGGGATACCGATGCTGACCGGGGCGGGAATGCGACCGCATTGGGTGCGGATCTCTTTAACCAAGCGCTCGCGCTCGTTCTGGAGTCCCTCTAATAGAGTCTTAGATTTTTCACCTAATTCCAACTCAACCGAACGGGATGGGGTTGAGGACTGTTTTTCGCCAACCTTATGCAAAACCGTCCACTCCAGGGAGTGGGACCGGACTGCTAAACTTGTTAGGACTTTACTAGCCATAATGATCGATTATTTACGTATCGCAATCTTACCTCCGGAGGTGCTCCCTCCGAGAGTGGAGGTCATCCGGTATTCGACCCCGTGAACGACCCCCGATGACCGAATCCGAAGTACAGAGGAAGCGGTCCCCCCCAGCATTTTCAGGCGCTGTTGCTCTTCGGGCGTTAGTTTGGATAGCTCGGGAACCCGACTAAACATATTATTCACGTCCGTGAAGAAGTAATCTTCGCTTATTTGCGCGCTTCCTGTCAAACCTTGTCTACCGCCTTTTTCCCGTTCGGCCATAATGGCATCGGCCAGCGGGCCGTCAATACCGGGTAGGGTCATTAAGACCCGTTTCGAGGCGGCATTAATATTCACCGTTTCGCCGGCATCCGGGCTCGCGGTCAGGAGGTCTGCGATTCCCGTCATGGCGACCGTATTGGTGTCCCCTTCTACGGAATAGCCTCCGTAGAGAATGGCATGATCCCATCCCTTAATGAGAAGGAGTTCTTCTATAGTGTCCAGGTTGATCAATTTATTGGGGGCCGCAGGCTTGGTCGTTCTGGAGGCGGTTTCGCTATGCCCCCGCGCCTTGTAGGGAGGATCTAGCCGAGCGTAATAGTCATCGGTTTCTGCTCCATCTAAATTGGGCTGATCGTCGGGGTCCCGCCAATCGTTAAGGCAGTCGATCAGCTCGCTCCAGCGTTCTTCGGGAACTCCGCTTAACTTAAAAATACGCTCCCAATCCTCATCTTTGAGCGCATTAACATTTCGCAGAGCGGGTTCAGGCAGAATATCCAAAACGAAGTTGCCTTCCCCGAGTTTGATGGTCAAGCCCATCACGGCGTAGCCCTGGCGCAAGCGCTTCGCGGCATCGTACCAATATTTATTTTTCATCTCCTCGGTGTCCGCTTTGCCTGTGACTTCCTGGCTATGCAGGTAAAGGACCTGTGCGTATTCCAGGCCTGCCTTTGAAAGATACTCGGCCTTCAGCCGCTTACGCAGGTAGGAAACAATTTTGGATTCCACATGCATGTCAAAAGCAAACCCACCGATCAACACGGAAAGCAGGGCGACCACCCAGAGCACAATGATTAAAGCGGACCCGCGTTTCATCGGATTCCCTCCCGCGCAATGGGAATATCGACCAGCCGCTTCATTTCGAGCGGTTCCAAACCTTCGTCCAAAGGCTGCAGATAGAGGGTGATCTCAACAAAGCGAGGGAGATGGTTGGTAAGGTCGCCCCCCGCAGGGCAGTTGCCCTCCCAGTCGTCTAGCCACTCAATTTTTTCAGATTCGAAATCATTGGTCGCCACGCGGATGCCGAGCCCTACGATTCGGTCCGAGAGCACTTCCGGCTCGAGTGATTCGGGATCGAAGTCTTCTGGCTGGAGATATTCATCGCCCCACGCGGTATAGGCCGCTCCCTTAATGCCTTTTTTATCCTGTCCGATAAAGAAGCGGACATGATGGAAGGTCTTGGCCATATAAGAATTGACTCCCACCAGGTCAGAGCCTTCCTTGACCCACGAGATGCTGTCGGAAGCCGTTTTCCCGCTCCCACTTTTTTTAAGAATCAGGCCGTCGTTTCCGTCACGATAACGGGCGGAACGTAGGGCACCCACCAACTGCTCGATGACAAAGTCGCCTGCATGGAGATCCTTGCTCATGGCCGTACCTCGCTGCCAGGCCTTGCTGACCGTAGACAGGAGCATGAACGAGGCGCCGCATACCAGCGTCATAATGGATAGGGCGACCAGCAATTCAATCAAGGTGAAGCCGTCGGCACCTCTGGGAGGGCGGCCGCTACGAGGCCGCCGGAGAATGTCGCGCTCATAGCGCGCGACCTCCCAGGGGAAGCTTAATATGGATGGCCGGTAGTTCATTTTCATCACAACGACACGTCATTCGTGTAGTACAAATAGCTGGTCACTTCTTCAGAGGCCTGATTGCCCTTTGCCGACCACGAGACACGGCTTTTCACAATCATCAGATCCTCCTTATCAGGATCCCGCTCGGACGTACGTTGATAGCTGAAGTTGCGGGGATATTCGATGGGTCCTACATTCAGATTGAGCGCTTTCAGTTCCTTTTCGTTTTTCTTTTGCACCACCAGGAGCGGGTAGTCAAGTTCGCCGGTTTCCAGAATGCGCCGTGCTTCATAGTAATTCTTGGCATTACTGACGACGGCTAGGCAGCGCGAGGTGGCGGTCATTAATACGCCAGCCGAAATCGCGAGGATGGCGAGGGCCATGAGAACCTCGATGAGCGTCATGCCTGATTTTTGAGCTTGGGTCATGCTTTAATTTCCTTTCTGCGTGACCTTGATAGAGCCGATGGCATCGACGGCAACATTCATGCTACTCCCGAATTCGTCCACGACGCTGACTTCAAAGGGGGTGCAACGGCCATTGGATTGGTAGATGATGGTGGCATCACCTTTGGCGCTGCTTTTCGAGCCCTCGACCGAAACGGATTCAATTTGGACGGCATCCAGTTTGCGGGTGATGTTAGCGAAAGGGGTGGCACTCGCCAGCGGCTCGGGAGCGGTATCTGGATTGAGGGCGGGCTCGGAAATAGGTGCTGGCGTGTCTGTTTTGAAAATCTGATCACTTGGAAGGCTCGGGGCGGCAGACCGGAGTGGTTCCACGCTCACTTGATTATTTTCCTTATCGAGGGTCACCTTCATTTCCTGGTTTCTGAGAATAGCACTGGTGCGGGCATAGTTGGCGGCCATGACGATGGTGCGGGTGCCCACCCGCAGTCGATTGCCTCGGATGGATTTGACGAGGGACGGCATCGCCACAACCGTCATAATCCCCATGATGGCGAGCACCATCAGGATTTCAACAAGGGTGAAACCGGATCGACCGGAACCAAAGTGAAGATTTTTGAACAGAAGCTCGCGAAGATCGCAAAGGCCCTTCGGCAGGCTCAGGGCAGGCAAAATGTTTTTATCGCCTTCCACCTGTGTCCGGAAATACCGGACTCCGGCGGACATGCCGACGAAATAAATATTTCTCTGCTTTGCGTGCTTCTGTTCAAACTCTTTTCTTGTACAAATCATGATCAAGTTACGATTGATGCAGGCCACAAGGAACTAACAGTCTACAGCCTAAATGGCTAACAGCCTTGGCGTCCTGCGGGCCGCCAGTGAATTAGTTAGTAATGAACTCGCCATCGGGTTTGTGGGCTTTGAGTTCATACACATCCCCTTTGAGCCCGTATACAAAATCTTCGCCCCAGGGGGTTTTGGGCATACGACCGTCTTTCAGATAGGGGCCATTCCAGTTCAGTTCAGCGCCTTTCGTCAGCAGGCTTTGCAGGCTTGGCGGCAGAACCCCATTATCCACTTCATAGGTATCGATCGCCGTTGAAATGGCATGGATACTGGTACGAGCCGCCGTAATGTTCGCGGCCTGCGTTCGGCCTTTGAGATTGACCACGGCCACCCCGGCCAGAATCCCGAGAATGGCCACGACCAGTAGGATTTCCACGAGCGTAAAACCAGCGCGTGAATTGTTTTTTACGGACTTGAGCAACAGCATTGACACGAACTTATTCATTTTCATATTTTCTCCTTTTTAGACACCCAAACCGCTGGTGATATTGAATACAGCCATTACAATACTAACCGCAATGAACCCGACGAGCAGGGCCACCACCACGATCAAGATGGGCTCCAATGCCGTGGTGAAAAGTTTTACATTCCGATTCAATTCGTTTTCGTATCGATGGGCGATGTGCTTGAGCGCGCTGGCCATGTCACCGGTCTGCTCGCCAATGGCCAACATGTCCGTCATCAGGGGCGGGAAGACCTTGCCTGCCGCCAGAGGACCGGAAATGGTGGTTCCGTCGGTTACCCGGTCGCGAGCATTACGGATTTCGGCCGCAATCACGACGTTATCAACCGTTTTCTCAACAATAGTCAAGGCTTGCAGGGCGGGAACGCCATTACTCAAAAGGGTGCTCAGGGTGCGCGCAAAATTGGCATAGGTACTCGAGGCGACAATGCCCTTGATGAAAGGGGCTTTCAATTGCGTTCGGTGCCATCGCTGCCTGCCCTCAGGCGTGTTCAGGTAACGATTCAATAGAAAGCCTCCCAGAATACACAGTCCTGCTGCTAGCCAGCCATATTTGAGCAAACCCTGGCTCAGTCCTATCAGCATCCGGGTCGGTAGCGGAAGCGTGCTTCCCATTTCCAGGAAGATAGCGGAAAATTTCGGGATCACAAAAACCATTGAAAAGATCATGGTCACAAACCCCATCACCAGTACGATGATTGGGTAGACTAGGGCCATCACTACTTTTTCCTTTAGATCTTGCACTCGCTCATAGTGTTCGACTAAGCGCAACATGATCTCGGCCAAGGCGCCACTGGCCTCACCGACCTTGACCATGCTGATGTAGAGGGATGGGAATGACTTGGGATGTTTGGACATAGAGTCGGAGAGCGTGGTTCCTTGAAGGATCTGATCCCGGAGGTCTCTTATGATGTCATCTGAGGCGCTGCCGGTTTTTCGATTAGCCAAGGTGGACAAGGCCTGGCCCAGATTCATGCCGGAAGCAAGCAAGTCGCTAAGCTCGGTTGAGAAAATCAAGACTTCCCGGGGTTTCATTTGGGGGGTCTTATTGAAAAACGCACTCAGCTTGGAGGCCGGTGCCGTGGAACTGGAAGCGGAGGCCTTCGGCTTGGCGGTCGCGGTCTCCGGTGTGATCGATACCGGAATAAATCCTTTTTTCTCAACTTGCCGTAACGCCGTCAGGCGGTCATTGGCCTCAATCGAGCCTTCGACTCGTTGCCCGGTTTTGTCTTTAGCTATGTAGTTGAAATTCAATCGGCGTCCTCCGACACCCGGACCACCTCATCCACGGTGGTGATGCCTTCCAGCACTTTGATCCAGCCGTCGTCGCGCAACGTTTGCATGCCTTCCTCAACCGCCTTTTGTTTGATGGCGTTGGACGAGGAGCGTTGGAGAATCAGATGCTCAATGCCCTCGGAGATGGCCAGTAATTCGTAAAGGCCGGTTCGGCCGCGGAATCCGGTCATGCGGCATTTTTCACAGCCAACGGGCTCGTGCATGGCGGCCGTGGCGATCTTGTCGAGCGGGAAGCCGAGACTGGCCAGAAGCGTAAGATCGGGGTTGGTGACCGGGCGTTTGCAGGCCGGGCAAAGGCGCCGCACCAGTCGCTGGGCAACCACGGCTTCAAGGGAAGAGGCGACCAGGAAGGGTTCCACTCCCATATCGAGAAGGCGGGTCACCGCGCCACCGGCGTCGTTGGTGTGCAAGGTGCTGAATACTAAGTGACCGGTCAGGGAGGCCCGAATCGCAATTTCTGCCGTTTCGAAGTCACGAATTTCACCAATCATGATGATGTCCGGGTCCTGACGCAGAATCGAACGTAAGGCGTTGGCAAAGGTCAGTCCGATTTCAGATTTGACGTTACACTGGTTGATGCCGGCCATTTCATACTCAATGGGGTCTTCAACCGTGATGATGCGCTGGTCAATGGTATTGATCTCGTGCAGATAGGCGTAAAGCGAAGTGGATTTTCCTGAACCGGTCGGGCCGGTGACGAGGATGATGCCGTTCGGTTTTTCGATGATCTTACGGATAATGGTTTCGTCACGTTCACGCAGCCCCAACTGGCGGAGGCCGATAAATTCCTTGCCGCGCATGAGCAAACGCAAGCTGACGCTTTCGCCGTAGGCGGTCGGCAGGGTAGAGACGCGGATATCGATATCCTCGCCCTGGATGCGCATGCCGATACGACCGTCCTGAGGCAGGCGCTTTTCGGCAATATCCATGTTAGCCATAACTTTGATACGCGAGATGATGGCTGCCTGAAACCGCGAAAGCCGGGCTGGCAGCGGGGTTTGGTGCAGAACGCCGTCTACCCGGTAGCGGATGCGGAGCTGTGTTTCCATCGGCTCCATGTGGATATCCGTGGCACGCTCCTGATAGGCTTCCCAGATGATCTGGTTGACGAACCGGACAATGGACGCTTCTTGATCAAGTTCGCCCAAATCGGTCTTCATCAGGGATTCATCAGGCGCCACTTCAATGCGGTGGTCGTCCTGCATCAACTTTTCCATGGTGTCCGCGCCGACGCCGTAGAATTTCTTGGTGGCGCTGGCGATGTCATTCAAAAGGCCTAGCGCCAGCTTAACGCGCATGCCGGAGGCCAGGCGGAGGGCATCGACCAGACCGGTGTCAAAGGGATCATTCGTGGCGACCATTAAGGCCCCGTTTTCAATGGCGTAAGGAATGACGTTGTATTGGAAAACGGTGCGAGTTGGCAGTTTTTCAAGAATGGAGGTCTCGATGGACAAGGTGCCAAGCCGTAGGAACGGAATATGCAGAACGGAGGCGAGCGATTCGAGAAACGCGTCTTCAGTGGTAAACCCTTGGGCGACGGCCGCGCGGGTAATGGAAAGATCATTTTGCTGAACGTGTTGGAGCAAGGAGACGACCTGGGGTTCAGAGAGGAGCCCGGTGCGCTTCAGTAAGCCCGTTAAACTGGTCGGTAATGCAGTCGTCATAGGTCATAGAGAATAGAAAACAGAAGCCCCTAAGTCAACGTTAGACCCCGTCCGGTAAGCAGAACAGCAATGTCTGGAGGCGATGCCGGATTGTGCCTGAGTGGTTATGCCGGTGGTCGTCGAGGGAGAGGACGACTGAGTAACGTTGACCGAGGTGATCTTCCGCCGCTGAAGGATCCAGCCAGCGGCAACGCCTCAGGCTCGGAGGAAGAAGAGGCTTCGGTAACTTGTAGGAGCAGCGCTTGCGCGCGATATCCGCGCCTAACGACATTCCGTCCATGATGAACTCACATGATTCGTCCTGCCTACGCGGCTCAGCAAGCTTCGCCCTCCAGAAGAGTCCGCTCCCTCTTATCGATCATGTCTTCTGGAGGGCGAAGCTTGCTGAGCCGCGTGAATACAGGGTGCATTGGGGATCTCAAGGCGACATCGGCTCGCTTAGGCGAGGATTTTGGTTTTCCCTTCGGCCATGACTTCAATAATAATCAATGCTTAACAGTATAAGCATGAGTCAACCCACCTCAATTAAGGATGTCGCCCGCGCCCGAGACGGTCTTTTCGGAGCCAATGCCAACAGATGGCGCTGACGAGCTGCCTGTCGACGTCGGACTCGATGTCCCGAACGCCTAACGTTCGCACAGGCAGAAAAGAGATCAAAACATGGATTTAGAGGATTTTCAGGATAACAAAATTAATTCAAAACTTCTCGAATCATCCTGGATATCCTGTAAATCCATGTTGTTTTTCCGGAGCCGATATCGCCGCTACAGGAGCTCATGATGGGACATGGACAAATGGTTTGCTTCCAGTTCAATCGGTCTTCTCTCAGTTCCGGTACCAGGGAATTCCCGGATCTGGAAACTCAATCCGCCCTACTACACAGAAGTAGAGGTGGTACTTGCCTGTGTGTGGAGTATTCGCCTCGGCTTCAATCCCGGTGAGTGTCTTGACTTTCTTCTTGGATGGGGCGGAATCGACATCTATAACGACGATCTCGAAACGAAAAAACAAAAGACGGCATCGAACAAAACGCAGAAAGCTATCGGCGCTGCCGCGCCTCATCCTCAGCATTGACGTTGGGAACTGAGATTGAAATAATAACGGATAGGACTTGATTCAATGTGGGAGGGGCACCCCCTGCCGCGACAGGTTCAGCCTGATGTCTGAACGGGGCAAGAATCGCTGCGACGGAGCGCGCCTCCCACATTTGAGGAAATCAAGGCTGTGGACTAAAACTAAATTCAAATGATCCCAACCAGGTTTCAGGTTTCGCACACTACGTCGCTAAATCGCGCCGTGCGTGAAAACCAACGTTCGGCAGGATAAGAGGATGAACATCCGACCCCCTAATCCGGCGTAGCTGGAACCAAGAGGAAGATTTTGAACAGAAGCACGCAAATGCGGCTGTGGCGAGTACACCGCACATTGCCTGTCATGCATCCCCGGTGTGTTATGAGAACATCAATGTCTGAAGGTGGCGCCGGATTGTGCCCGGATGGTCGCGCCGGTGGTTGTTGAGAGAGGGGGGAGCTGGATGGTGTTGGCTGTGGTGATTTTTCGGGTGGTGGGGGGAATGGCACCTGCCGTGGTAACAGTAACCGGGCGCGTATAGCGCGTTGTCGGTTTATCATAATCAAAGCGCCGCTGACCCCGCTCATTCTCGCAGTGTTGGCGCTGGCTATTATAGATAGGGGAGGGGGGGCAATAGGGCGAATAACTTTGAACCCATGGTACGGGAATGTAGGTTATGGTCGGTGTTTTCAGGTAGGCCTCTTCCGCCGCTTGCTCGGCACGTAAGGCACGCGCTTCTGCGGCGGCCGTTCGCTGCCGGAGGTCAGCCAATTGCTCCCGAATTTGAGCTTGCTCCAGATCCATTTGATACTGACGTGCTAAATCGATGTAGGTGGTCCCAATATCGGTTTTCGGATATTGTTTTTGGAAAAGTTCCCAATAGGTGAGTTGTTCGCTAGCGGGCTGTTTTCGGAAATAAGAGTCGGCAAGTTGCTCGGCTAAAAGTTTGTCCCCTGCGGCCTTCCGGCTTTCTCGGGCTTGTTCAGCGCGTAAGTGGGCTTCCTGTTGGTGCTTTTCCTGTGCGATACGCCGTGCCAGCACTTCTTCAGCTGAGATAAGTTCGATGGTGGTCACGAGCCCCTTTTGGAACTCCACCTTGCCTCGGTCGTAGATGAAGACGTCATACGTGCCGGACGTCATGCGACCTTGGGGTTTGCCCAGCTCGTGAAGGACGGTTTCAGGCGTGTCCCCAATTTTTATGACTTCAGCTGAGGCTGAAAAAATTTCGCCCGAAGCGAGTAGCGCTAAAGCCAGCCCAATGCCTATTCTCTGTATCGCTTTCATCATGTGTTTTCCCTTACACCGCCCATGCTACCTGATCAGGTAGCCTAATGCGCGAAAAAAACAGGGGGCCTTCATTCGGATATTTGGCAATATGTAGGAGCAGCGCTTGCGCGCGATATATCACGAGCTTTACCCCTCCTAACCCGGCATAGCCGGAACCAAGTCTTAATCGTAATCTTAATCATAATCGTAATCCTTGTTCTTCAGCCCAATGCTAAGCATCCCAGAGGAGATTACGATTACGATTTCTGTGGAATGCTCATAATGCTTAACAGAGGCTCTTGCAAAAAATTCAGAGAAGACGGTCGTGACGGAGCACGAACCTCCAGAAGATGATTGAAACGGACTGTCTTGCAATATGGAGGGACGACCTCCGTGTCGTCCGCAGGGTTTTGCAAGAGCCTTAACAGTATAAGCATTCTTTTCGGGATGGGTGAAGAACCTTTCCATGAGAATCAGGGACGGATCAAGAAGTGGTATGTAAAGAAGGTATGAAAAAGGCTCCTGGTATGACTAAACCGAGAAATCTCAACAAGCGCCGTCTGACACTCGTCGGGATTTTGGTTATGCTGCTCGCTCTTATCTTGTTTTCGGGATACTTGAGTTCTCTTTTAGTTTTTAATAAGGAACTGGATATGCGAAGATGTAATCGTTATTTTTACTCACTATGAAAGATAATCATTCTCTTCCAAAGTGGACTGCGAAATGGATCTGGGCGGACGTGGCGGAGCGGCGGCCGCAGAATCAAACCGTGATTTTCCGAAAGACCTTCCGGCTCACGGGTTTCTTAGCGGCCAAGCTGGCGATCACGGCCGACTCGCAGTATCGTCTTTTTATCAATGGGCGTTGGATTGAAGACGGCCCTTGCCGCAGCTGGCCTAATCATTATCAGTATGATGAGCTCGACGTCACTCATCTCTTGCAGCCGGGGCGGAATGTGATCGCGGTTGTGGCGCGACACTATGGGTACAGCAACTTTCATAAAGTGCCACAGGAAGCCGGAATGCTGGCGCAGCTGGATGTGCAGCTTTCCGGCGGTGGGATGTTGCGGGTCAAGAGCGACCGTTCCTGGCGGGCTCAGGTGAGTGCAGCTCATCGGGCTAATACGGCGCGTTGCTGTATCCAACAGGAGGCGACGGAGTGGTATGACGCCTCACAAGAATTTCCTTTAGCAGTTTGTCTGGAGTTGAACGATCGTGACTGGCCCAAGGCCCACGAGTATCATGCCGCCACCGGTGGGCCGTGGAAGGACTTTCGTCCACGTGATGTTCGATTCCTGACACGTGAACCCATTTTTCCGCAATGTCTTCAAGAAGCAAAGATCGTTAGTTCACCCGCGCATAGTGTCACATTCGACCTCAAGCGTTTGTGCTATCCTCAGGATCGCACGGCCAATATTATGCCATTCGCGGCCGTACTGGGGACGGTTTTGATCGCAGACCGGGAGCGTGAAATCCGGGTAAATACGGATTCCGGTGGCTTTCGGCTCGCCTGCCGAGGGCAGATCATTGCCGACGGTGTGGTGCGGCTCCAGCCGGGTGAGAATTTGTTCGTCGCTCTTGTTCACGACTTCTATGGACATGGATGCTACGATATTGGCTTGGCGTTTGATGACGTGACGGGCGTGACTTGGCGCAATCCATGTGCGAAGGAAGATCCCAATCCTTGGGCGCTGATCAATCTCGCCGAAGGCTATGTCCCTCCTTCCAATGGCTCTCATACAACCCATGATGCCGGTCCGCCGGAGTTTTCGCAGCGCGTGTCTGCCTTTGAAGGGTGTGGTGATGCGCTTTCGTTTTTGCAGGTGGCGGCGGATCGATATCAGGCCGTTCCGTCCGAGCAGATGTACCTCGCCAACAGTTTCCTTCCCTTTCGTTTCCGGCAGGTGGTAAAGGATGCCCAAGCCTGTCTCACAAATGGTGCGGCATTGTTGTCGGCAAATCATGAGTGGATCATGGTTCTTCCCTCGTCAGCGGGTGACGTTGAATTGTGCTTAGATTTTGGGCGGGAATTGGTAGGGTGGGTCGAGTTTGAGCTCGAGGCGGCCGCAGGCACGGTTGTCGATGTGAACCTGATCGAATTCCGGGTTGGGGCCGAACTGCAGCATACCCACGGTAACCGCAATGGGTTTCGTTACATCTGTAAGGCGGGGCTCAACACGTTCGTCTCGCAGAAGCGACGGGCCGGACGTTATCTTTTCCTTACCTTGCGGAACCAGACCGGGCCTGTGAGGATTCGCACCGTGTCGATTGATCTGGCTACTTACCCGGTGGAGCGGCGTGGCGCTTTCCGTTGTTCTGACCCGATGATGACCCGTATCTGGGATATCAGCGCCTACACGTTGCGTCTCTGTATGGAAGATACCTACACGGACTGTCCGTTGTATGAGCAGACTCTCTGGGTTGGCGATGCCCGTAATGAATCACTCTATAATGATATCTGTTTTGGTGCGGATGACCTCACGTTACGCTGCCTGCGGCTGACGGCTCAATCGCTGGATTATCTCCCCATAACCATCTGCCAGGTGCCGAGTGGTTGGGACATGATTCTTACCGCCTGGAGTCTATTGTGGGTGCAGAACGTCTGGGAATATTATCTGGCAAGTGGCGATCGCGCCGGGCTGGCCGAGATTTACCCTGCGGTAAAACAGAATCTGCGTGCCATGGAATCGTATTGCACCGAACGCGGCGGCCTGCTTTCGATCAAGGCGTGGAATTTATTTGACTGGGCACCGATCGACCAGGCTCACAAGACGGTCATGCATAACTCTTTGTTTATGGTGGGTGCACTGGATGCAGCCCGTCAGGCCGCATCCTTGCTTAACCAGCAGGAGGATGTGGCTTGGATTGACGGTTGGCGCGGTCGGGTTCGTCAGGCGGTGTTGGCCTTGTGGGATCCCGTCAAGGGCAGCTATCCCGATGCCGTTCGCGATGACGGAACCATTAGTCCCAAGATCAGTCAGCACACCAACGCACTTGCCTTGCTATATGACGTTCTGCCGGATGATGCGGCCCGAGCTTGCGCCCTTGGCAACTTGCTGAATCCGCCGGCGGATATGGTGAAAATTGGTAGTCCGTTTGGTTTGCAATACGTCATGGAAGCACTGGAAAAAGTCGGAGATGCACGCCACGCCGTTGAAATGATTCGGCGACTCTGGCGTGACATGATTGACAGCGGGGCCAGCACCTGCTGGGAGACGTTCCGCGGATGGGAATCCAAATTTCCGACCCGCAGCCATTGCCACGCCTGGTCATCGGCACCGGTGTATGTGTTCAACCGCAGTGTGCTGGGAATCAAGCCTGTGGCGCCCGGATCCTCAGAAGTGGTGATTAGTCCGCATCCCTGCGACTTGGAATGGGCTGAAGGCGCCAGTGCGTCGCCGCATGGCTCGCTGCACGTCAGTTGGCGGGTCAAGGCCGATGAATTGCACATTTCTGTAGACGTCCCGCCGGCGGTCCGTTGGCGAGTGATACGTAATGATGATTGGCAGAGTTTCACACGGGTGACGGTAAATGGCCTTCCGTTTGAAGGTTAATAAGGAGATGCCAGACTCACCAAATACTCACAGATTCTGATCAAATCAGGCCTGAACGGATTGAACCAGCTTCGCCTCCCGCCATTTTCGCAGGGAGTTGATTAGGAATAACTTACGGATGCGCGGGAGATCGGCAAGATGGATAATTCCTTCTTGAATTTCTTCCTGCGCAAGTAGTTCAGAACGGAAGGTGCCTGCCAGCAGTCCGCAGGAAACCGGCGGAGTGAGGCGTTTCCCATCCAGTTCCACAACCACGTTGGCAATGGTGGATTCCGTTAACTCCCCTTTGGCATTCCAGAGCAGGACATCGTCACACGCTTTAGCACGTGACTTGGCACTTTCATAGACTTGCCGTCGGGTCGTCTTGTGATACAGGAACCGGTCAGAACTATCGATCGGGTTTTCTGCCAACCTAATAAGGGCCGGGCTGTTTGCTGCCGTCGGGTCGAAGGGGAATGATTCCAGTGTGATCTTCCCGGATTGTGAAGCCAGAAGCCGGATCCGGGTCGTCTGCGATAACGCCATGGCAAGTAGCTCATGTTGCACCTTTTCCCGTGACAGGATAAAATCAAAATATCCTGCGGATTCTGCCAACCGATCTAGGTGCCGCTCCAACAGGAAGAAACCCCCGTCCGGCGTCCATAGTATGGTTTCAAGTAATTGGAATTCTGTAGTTGGCGCGCTCAGTACTTGGGCTTTGGTTAAACATTCATCGTATTCATCCCCGCTGACGGAGTCCCAAACAATACCACCACCCACCCCGTATTCTGCCGTTTGTATGGTCTTATCTATGAGGACCGTGCGGATGGCAACATTGAATTGTGCCTGCCGATCGGGCGCCATATAGCCGATGCTGCCGGTATAGATTCTGCGTGGTAAAGTTTCCTCGCGGGTGATGAGGGACATGGTTTTAGCCTTAGGGGCCCCGGTAATAGAAGCACAGGGGAACAAAGCAGTAAAAATTTCGCATAGCGAAACCTTTGTCAGGGAGGAGACGGTGGAAACCATCTGCCAGACAGTTGGATAACGTTCGATCTTAAAAAGTTGATCGACACTAACTGACCCTTTTTCCGCCACCCGGCCCATATCGTTCCTGATCATATCCACGATCATCACATTTTCAGCCCGATTTTTTGGAGAGTCCTGAAGCGCCTGTGCATTTAGACGATCCGCTTGTGCCGTCAAGCCTCGCGGCATAGTTCCTTTCATGGGACGCGATTCCAGATGGGTTCCGTTCAGATGGAAAAAAAGCTCTGGAGAAGCCGAGCAAATGGCGAAATTCCCGATATCAATGAAGGCCGAGTAATGCGCACCCTGGGCACGAATCAGGTCTCTGAATAAAGATAAGGGATCTTTTGTACATGGACTGGCGAGCCGGAGGGTATAGTTCACTTGATAGGTTTCGCCATCATAGAGGTATTGCTTTAGCCGAGCCATTACCTCTGCATAGGCTTCACGATTAAGGGAAGCGGTCCAGTTCAGCGCGGGCCCAGCTGGATGGGGAACCGGCTCATCTGGGGCCCAGAGACCCGGATCCCGGTAAAGCCCGAACCAGAGCAGGGGAAAGGCTCCGGAATCTTGATGAACCGTCAAAGCGGGGTCAAAGGCAGGGGCCGCCTCGTAACTTACAAAACCTGCGGCATAGAGCTTTTGTTTATTAACTGCAAATTCGATTTCCCTGAGAAGGGGCACGACTTCAGCAGGATTCGATGTTGAGAAAACCTGTAAAGGATTTTCAAAGGCCAGCCAACGTTCTCGGGAAGGCTCATGAATGAGAACGGGATGGTTCACAGGCGGCGAATGATTTCCTCTTCAGCCGTCAGGATGACGTCCATCATTTCCTGTTCCGTCTGGGCTTGCCGCAGGGTTTCCAATAACTTCGTTTCCATGCAAAGTGTACAAAGCCGGGCGATGGTATGGAGGTGGAGCCGATCATCCTGACAGCAAAGCAAAAAGAAAATATCCGTAGGGTGACCGTCCTGGGCTCCGAAATGTATGGGTTGAATTGTACGGCCAACCACCAGGAACGATTCAGCAAACATATAAGGGTCATGATGGCGGGGATGAAGGATGGCCCAGCCGCCGGGGAGCGCCGTTGAGCACAGCGCTTCGCGTTCTTCAATCAACGTAAGCAATTCGGCCCCATCAGAAACCAGATCAGTGGCCACGGCCATGGCTACCATGGCTCGGATGGCGGATGAACGGGTCTTGGCTGTCAAGCCGCAGCTCAAGCGGTCTTTCGTCAAGAGTTGAGGCAAAGTTGTGGAATCAGCTGAAAACTCTTTAACCTTGGCAGAGGTTTGGGAGTGGTAATCTGCCAAATTAGGAGCAGAAAATTTAAGGATGCGCTGGGAGGCCCAGGCATCTATTTCGGCGCGTCTGAACGCGAAGCGCTCGCCCTGTTTTTGGAAGGGGATATCCCTCTGTTTTACCAGTTCCTCAATCCGTGCCGGTGCAACGTGGAGGTACGTTGCAATTTCTTTTACGTTCATGACTTGGTGGGGCATGGCGGGAAGTATGCCAAAACCCTTAGTATGAGGCAATCTTCGACTATCGAGGCTCTTGCAACCCCCCCAGAGAAGGCGGTCGTGACGGAGCACGACCCTCCAGAAGATGATGGAAACAGCCTGTCTTGCAAGATGGAGGGACGACCTCCGTGTCGTCCGAATGGTTTTGCAAGGGGCTCTATCATCTCGCTGTGAAGCGTACAATCTGGCGCTCTTGGCTATCGGCTGCGCCGCAGCCAAAGCGCCAGTGTTGGGGAATGAGAATTGATTCAATGTAGGAGGGGCACTCTGTGCCGCGATAGGTTCAACATGGCCCCTGGCTGGACAAGAATCGCCGCGACGGAGCGCGCCTCCCACATTGGGGAGAAGCAAGAAACCGACAGAAACGGAAATGAAATGACCCCAACAAACCGTCGGATGCGACGGCGAGTACGCCGTGCTTGAAGGCTATCCTGCGCCATCTCGGGCTGTGGCAACAGGGTGTGTGTTTTTATCCGGATTTATTAACAACTTGCACATATTGGCCAATGGCGATACTTTTTTCGGGAATCAATGTAGTATCTTGGGAGTATGCAGTTAAGGAGTGACTCAACTATGTGTAAATGTTTCAAATCCGCCTTTTTCACCCTCGCGCTCATCACCACCACGCTTACCCTCAGCGCTGCTGATTTTTTCTTCAAGGATGGCGACAAGGTGGTGATGATGGGTGACAGCATTACCGAGCAGTATCTTTACAGCAGTTATGTCGAAACTTGGACCCTCACCCGTTTTCCGGCGTGGACCCTCACCTTCCTCAATGTGGGCATCAGAGGCGACCGTTCCACCGGCGGAAACAGCCGCTTCAAGCGCGATGTTCTGCCCCATACCCCTACCGCCTTGACCGTTAATTTTGGAATGAATGACGGAAATTACAAGGCGTTCGACGCTTCCGGATTCAACACCTATATGGGGGGGCTGAAAGGAATCGCCGATCAGGCCAAATCCAATAACATTCGTGTGGCTTGGTGCACTCCGAGTCCTGTAGAGAAAGCCGAAGAAGGCCCTGCGCTACAAGGTTATAACGAAACCCTGGAGAAATATTCCGAAGGCATCAAGCAGATCGCCGCCACAAACGGGGATGCACTGTTCATTGACCAGCTCCACCCCTTTATCACGATCATCGACAAAGCCCGTGCCGCAAACCCCAAGAACCGCATAAGCGGCATTGGTGACCCCGTTCATCCCGGGCCCGCTGGTCAGGCGATCATGGCCTATTCCATCCTCAAGGGAATGAACTTTCCCACGGTCATCGCTTCCATCGATGTCGATGCAACCTCTGTCAAAGTGATCAACCATGTCAATTGCCAGATCGATGATCTAAAAATGGATGCCAGCGGCAAGCTTGCGTTCAAGCAACTGGATAACGCCTTACCGTTCTTCCCGGCTGCTGCCAACAAGAACATCCTTCAATGGACACCCATTCTGGAGGACTTAAATGATTATCGCCTGAAAGTATCAGGCTTGAAGCCCGGCCAGTATGAAATCTGCATCGACGGGAAGAAAATCGCCGAGTTTTCCAGTGAAACGCTGAACGCCGGAACCAATATCGCCGCAGCGATCCTGGCTGAGGGGCCGATTGCCGACCAGGTGAAAGCCGTATCTGCCGCCATCAAGGCCAAGAATGATTACTTTCACGAGAAGATCTTCCGCGGGGTGACGCTCGCTGAGGTCGAAATTCCCGATTTTATGGATATTAAGCCTGCTGACATTCAGGCGAAACGTGAGGCTGCTTTTAAGGCACGCATGGTAAAAATGCAGGAGTTGTTCGACGCCATCAAGAAGACCCTCGTCATTCAGCCTCACCTAGTTGAAATCGTCCCGGTCGTGAAATAGCCAATCATGGGGGCGCAGCAATCAATTGGGAGCGATGATTTCCGGGAGTCCGTGGAGGAGCGGTATCAGGAACTGCTGAAGGGGCGGCGGGTTCCGGAGGATGTCATCTCGCCGTGAGACGCAGTATATCCGCACCATAGGCTTCGAGTTTTGCTGGCCCGACTCCTGAAATACGTTCCAGTTCCGCATGCGATTTGGGACGATTCATTGCGATGAGTTTTAAAGTTTTATTGCTAAAGATGAGATACGGGAGTGTCCCTTGATGAAAAGACTCATCTTTACGCCAGGATTTCAACTCATCAAACAGATTCTCCTCAACGGCAGAGAGGACGCGGTCAAAATTCTCAAGAGGCGCCTCTTTGCGGCTGAATTTTGAATGCCCGCGCGAGGACTTGCGACCGGAATCGGGTTCTTTGCCGGAGAGGCGAACGGGGTGAACCGGCCATCTTAAATTCACCGAGCTACGACGCCAGGCGATTTCGCGGCCCAGTGGAGTTAACGAGGCTGTAGCATAGGTGTCCGGGCTCAAGGTGATGGCTTTGGCCTTTACCAGTTCATCAAAAATGGCCTTTAGATAGTTGGGGTCAGTCTCTGCCAAAGCTCCGTAAGTGGATACCTCGTTCAGTTTGCGATCCACAATCTCCTTGCTCTTGGAGCCTATCATAACGGCCATGATCGTATTGCGCCCGAATCGGCCATCCAAGCGGCCCACTCCGCTCAGCAGTTTCTGAATGAGGGGCCACTCGGTTTCAGTGGGGGGGCGCGCCGGAATGGCGTTATCAAGGCCGCAATAGTCGCAGTGTCCGCACGCGGCGCCCATGGCTTCTTTGTCGCCGAAATAGTCGAGAATAAAATGATGGCGGCAACTTCGTGAACTGACATAACGGAGCATCAGTTCAAGTTTGCGCAGATCCCGGCGCCGCTTCTCTTCCAAGGTCGGCATGGCCTCCTTGAGACGGGTCAGATCGCTGGGTTCAATCAGCGTGGTGGTGTAGCAGCGGGATCCAGACTTGATTTCACGCGCAATCAGACCACAACGTTCGTACAGACCCATGCAGGTGTGGACGGTGATTTTGTTGTCGGAGGACCGGATTTGCTCTGCCCATTCGTCCAGCGAGCAGGTTTGAGCTCCGCCGGTTTTGAGCAGGGAATAGATTTCGGCCCAGATTTGCAGCACGGTGGCAGGCGCCGGATTCGAACCATCGAGGAAGAACTCCTGTGTGCGGACATCGGCGTAGTTGTATAGGAGTTCACAATGGGATAACTGGCCATCACGGCCGGCGCGGCCCACCTCCTGGTAGTAGGCCTCGATACTGCCCGGGACATCCCAGTGAATAACAAACCGGAGGTCGGATCGATCGACTCCCATGCCAAAGGCATTGGTGGCCACGACGACCGGCACCTTTCCGCTCATGAATTTTTCCTGGGCGGCGGCCCGTTTCTCTGGGGTAAGCCCGGCATGGTAAACAAGATGTTTGATTTTATTCTCACCCAGCATGACACCCACCCGATCGACTTGCTTGCGGGTGCTGCAATAAATGATGCCTGTGGGGTAGCGTGAGAGAACCCCTTCAATGCGGCGCATCTTGTCGGTATGTGAGGAGACATGGCTGACGACGAGCCGCAGGGAATCGCGGCGAAACCCACGTACAAATATCTGAGGGGCAGGGCGGCCATCGAGTCCCAATCCGAGTTGTTTGGCAATATCAGTCCGGACTTCAGGAGTGGCGGTGGCGGTTAAGGCCATCACGCGGGCGTAGGGAAATTGTTTAACGACGGAGCCGAGGCGAATGTAGTCGGGCCGGAAATCATGACCCCACTGACTGATACAATGTGCTTCATCGATGGCAATGAGCGCGACCTTGAGATCGGCTAGCAAATTTTGAAAGCCTTTGTTACGGAATCGTTCAGGCGCGACATACACAAGGCGGGTTTTGCCCTGACGCAGGTCTGCAATCCGGTCGGCCACTTCCTCCGTAGAAAGCGAGGAGTTAAGGCTGGTGGCTGGCAGACCCCGCTCAGTAAGGCCGTCCACCTGGTCCTTCATCAGGGAGATCAGCGGAGAGACTACCAGCGTGATCCCGTCCAGAATCATGGCGGGCAATTGAAAGCAAATCGACTTTCCGGCACCGGTGGGCATGACGACCACGGTGTCTGTCCCGTTCAGTATCGCCTCGATGGGCTCCCGCTGGCCGGCGTGAAAGGTTGAGAATCCGAAGTGTTTAGTCAGCAGATCTTCCAAGGTGACAGGGGCGATTGAAGGAGTCAGTTCAGGATTTAATTTTGAATAGGTCATAAAACGTTGAATTGTAACATCGGCAGAATAAATGTAAAACCTTGATATGCATCAAGGTGAAAAGTTGCAGAGCATTCATAATGAGCGCTGTTTTGAATGACTAAGTTAGAAAACAACAAAGAGGAGAGCATCGTTATGAGCAGCATGTTTTGTTATCAGTGTGAACAGACCGGCAAAGGAACCGGATGTACATCATTTGGGGTGTGTGGAAAAGATCCTGAAACTTCGGCGCTCCAGGACCTTCTGGTCTATGCGGCGGAAGGGATCAGCCAGTATGCGCACCGCGCCTGCCAACTGGGCGTGGTCGATCATCAGACCGATATCTTCGTGATAGAGGCCTTGTTCACCACGGTGACCAACGTTAATTTCGATCCGAAGCGTCTTGAAGGGATCCTGCGTAAGGGCGCCAGTGTCAAAGAGAGCATTCACAAGCAATACGAGGCGGCTTGCAAGGCGAAGGGCGTGGCGGTTGAGATCTTGAAAGGATCGGCGTTGTGGACACCTGCCGCGGATCTTCAGGGCTTGATCAAGCAGGGTGAGGATATTTCGACTGAGAAGCGTACCGCTGCTCTTGGTGCGGATATCGCCGGGACGCAGGATCTGATCTTGCTCGGCCTTAAGGGCACGGCCGCTTATGCAGAGCATGCCCGTATTTTGGGCAAGGAAGACGTCAGCGTCTATGCCTTCATGCATGAGGCCATGGATTTCCTTGTTAAGACGAACCCGACGATGGACCAATTGTTGGGCTATACGCTCAAGACCGGTGAAGTGAATCTGCGGGTCATGGAATTGCTCGATGCGGCCAATACCGGCGCCTATGGGACTCCTGTTCCTACACCGGTACGGATCACGCCTGTTAAGGGAAAGGCCATTCTGGTGTCCGGCCATGATCTCAAGGACTTGGAATTGCTGTTGAAGCAGACCGAGGGCAAGGGGATTAACATCTATACGCACGGCGAAATGCTGCCTGCCCATGGGTATCCCGAACTGAAGAAGTATAAACACCTGGCGGGTAACTACGGCGGGGCCTGGCAGGATCAGCGTAAGGAATTTGATGAGTTCCCGGGCGCCATCCTGATGACCACAAACTGTATCCAGAAGCCCAAGGACACCTATAAGGCCCGTATATTCACGAGCGGTCTCGTGGCGTGGCCGGGTGTGGACCACATTGCTGATGGGAACTTCAAGGCGGTGATTGCGGCGGCTCTGGCGGCGCCGGGATTTGCGGCGGATGAGCCGGAAAAGACCATTCTCGTCGGCTTCGGTCACGGAGCGGTGCTGGGTGTGGCGGGGACGGTCATTGACGCGGTCAAGACGGGGGCGATCAAGCGCTTTTACCTGATTGGTGGCTGTGATGGCGCCAAATCAGGTCGTAATTACTACACCGAGTTTGCACAGGCGGTTCCGAAAGACTGTATGGTGCTCACGCTAGCTTGTGGTAAGTTTCGTTTCAATAAGCTCGATTTCGGCAGCATCGGTGGTTTGCCGCGATTGCTGGATATCGGGCAGTGTAACGATGCTTATTCGGCCATTAAGATTGCCGGGGCATTAGCGGGCGCCTTCAATTGCACGGTTAATGACCTGCCTTTGTCGATGGTCTTGTCCTGGTATGAGCAAAAAGCTGTTTGCATTTTGCTCACGCTGTTGCATTTAGGCATCAAGAACATCCGGCTTGGACCGAGTCTTCCTGCTTTTGTGACACCTGCCGTGTTAAATGTGTTGGTGGAGAAATTTGCCATCAAACCCATCACCACCGTGGAGGCTGATCTCAAGGCCACCTTGGCTGGGAACTAAGGGCAGAGGCGTAACAAAGAACTTACTCTTGAGGCCCTTGCAAAACCTCCAGAGAAGACAGTCGTGACGGAGCACGACCCTCCAGGAGATGATGGAAATGGCTTGTCTTGTAAGATGGAGGGACGACCTCCGTGTCGTCCGCTGGGTTTTGCAAGAGGCTCCCTTATAGAAAATATTTGAGCGGAGATCGGCAACGCGAGATCCCCTCCTCGGAGGGGGCGCGAAGCGGGGGTGGGTTTTGCGCGTAAGGGCCCTCATCTTAGCGACATTCAGGACAGGGCCTGGTTGAGTCTTAGCGGGCGGCGAAAGCCTCCCGTTTTTTGTTTTCAGGCCACCGCGATGGCTTAGTCGCAAGACCGATCCAAGACTTTGCCGTCTTTAATCTCGAGGATTCGCGTGGCCAGGGATCCGATCAACCGATGATCGTGCGAAACGAAAATAACGGTGCTCTCGAGCTTGGAAAGGGCAAAGTTCAACGCCTCAATCGACTCTAGATCCAGATGATTGGTCGGCTCATCCAGAAGGGTCACATTTCCGCCTTCCAGCATCATTTTAGAGAGAATTAGCCGTGCCTTTTCGCCACCACTCAAAACCTGAATGGGCTTGAATACATCGTCCTTGCTGAACAGCATTCGGCCCATGAACGACCGGAGTTCGGTCTCGGAAGCATCCTTGTCGTCCGCAAACTTACGAAGCCAGGTTAAGGCCTGACAGCTTGGATCAAGCACTTCGCTGGGATCTTGGGGGAAGACGCTGAGTTCAACGGTATCGCCCATTACCACCGAGCCTGAATCCGGGGGAAGGAGACCGCACAAAATTTTAAGAAGCGTGGTCTTGCCGACCCCGTTTTTGCCGATAATAGCGATTTTTTCTTTCGGCCCGATTTCACAGGAGAAACCCTTGAAAAGGGGGACATCATAGCTTTTAGAAATATGATCGATATGGATGACTTTGTCACCCAGCCGTCGTTTGGGTGTGAATCGAATGTAGGGCGAAACCCGTGAGCTGGGCTTAACTTCTTCCAACTCGATTTTACCCAATAACTTCTGGCGGGAGGTGGCTTGCTTGGCCTTGGAGGCATTGGCGCTAAACCGGCTGATAAAGGTTTTAAGCTCGTGAATCTGCTTTTCCATTTTCTTGTTAGCTTTTTCGCGCAACTCACGAGATTCCAGACTGGCGATGGTGAAATCATCATAATTTCCATTAAATAGGCGGATTTCATGATAATCCAGGTCGGCAATATGCGTGCAAACCTGATTCAGGAAGAACCGATCATGTGAGATGACGACGACGGTGCCTTCATACCGTTTCAACAAATCGACCAGCCATTCGATGGAGTCCATATCCAGATGGTTAGTAGGCTCGTCCAGTAGTAGCACGTCGGGATGAGCGAAAAGAACCTGGGCTAGTAGGACGCGGAGTTTGAAACCGCCTTGCAGCGTATGCATTTCCTTGGTGAAGACATCTTCGGCGAAACCGAGGCCGGCCAACAGTTTAGCGGCGTCAGCCTCCATGGTGTAACCGCCTGCCTGGCCGAATTCATCCTCGACCATACCACTGCGTTCGTGCTCAGCCTCGGAAAGATCCGCTTTGGAGTAGAGGGCTTCCCGTTCCAGATGCAGATCCCAAAGCTTCTTGTTACCCATGTAAACGGTGTCCAGAATAGAGACCTCGTCGAATTCGGCATGTTCCTGGCGCAAATACCCCAGCGTACAGTCCCTGCCAATGATGACTTCGCCCTGGCTGGCCGGAATAAGGCCTGCCAGAATTTTAATAAAGGTGGATTTCCCGGAGCCGTTGGCTCCGATCAAGCCATAGCAGTTGCCCGGGGTAAACTGAACACTGACTTCTTCAAATAAAATATCCGGTCCAAATCGTTTGGTAAGCTTTGTTGTAGCAATCACGCGTTCATTCCAATCTCAAAATAAGCCTAAATTTCCATGTGGAGGGTGGAAATAATGCCCGACAGAGCGGCAGACGGCAAGTTTTTCCGAAAACCAGCCTCCTGTGCGCAGAGCCGACTGGAAGAAACGGCTGGGCAGACACAGGATCTGAGCTGGACGGGACAGAGCCCGTGCCTCCAGAATGACCGCATCTACCAGATGCAGTTCACAATACTGCACCCTTTGATCTTGTCATCGCGCGTCACGACGGACGCACCGAGATAGAGCGCTGTCGCCACGATGATCCGGTCGGCTGGATCGGCATGCATGGTGGCGCAGGCCGTGACGGCCAGATGGGCAATGGGATTATTCACGGGATGGAACCGGATGAAACTCAGGCGCTCGCATCGAGTTACCCATAACGCAGGAGCGACGGCCATCGAAAGACGCCCCTTGGCGGCAAGCATGTGAACTTCCCACGTGCTGATGCAGGAGATATGAATCACCTCCCTGTCCAGGCGCGCTTTTTCGATCGCTGCTGCCGCCTGCTTTCCTAACACCTCGGGCGCGTCAATGAACCAGATCCAGGAGTGGGTATCCAAGAGGATCATGTGTTGGCCTCCCATTCGACGTCCACAGGGTTCATAGGTTTGACATACTTGAGAACCAAGCCACGCAATTCAGCCAGGTCTTTATCGTCTTCTGATCGATGTGGAAGGATATCTGCTACGGGGTGGCCATGGTCGGTAATACAAATATGGTCTCCATTTTCAACCCGGCGCAAGTAGGCGAAGGCTTTCGGTTTGAATTCAGATTTCGTTACCATCACGACGCTCATAGTTTTGGCTCCTTTATTTGTATCTATGGACTATGACTATGGACCTGTTTTGGGTGTTAGGCAAGTTTGATCGGCAGTCCACCCCAGTTAATGGAAATCGAGGGCAATGTGGGACAAGAATTGACGGGACGGAGCCCGTCCCTCCAAAGAGACGGGAATCCGACTGGAGGGTCGCCCTCCGTGGCGACCGGGACCGGGATGAAGATGGACGACACGGAGGTCGTCCCTCCAGAAGATGGGAATCCGGCAGGAGGGTCGCCTAAACTCTGGCAACGGGATTTTTGGGATACGCAAATGCGTACGAAGGAACATTATGAAGAGAAGCTTTTCTATGTGCGAATGAATCCCGTACGCAAGGGCTTGGTGCACGACTTGGATAGCTGGTCGTATCAAGGTGTAGTGTTCCCAATAGCGTGGATGTGAATTTGGCGTGCAGACTGTGGGGAAGAAGATAGACGACACGGAGGTCGTCCCTCCATATTGCAAGACAGGCCGTTTCCATCATCTTCTGGAGGGGCGTGCTCCGTCACGACCGTCTTCTCTGAGGGTTTTCCAAGAGCCTCGATATTAGTAAAATAGGGCGTAAAACAAAATTCTGA
The DNA here is from genome assembly GCA_038330175.1 of Kiritimatiellia bacterium. GTDB lineage: Bacteria > Verrucomicrobiota > Kiritimatiellia > CAIKKV01 > CAITUY01 > JAABPW01. The sequence goes on along the minus strand of JBBQNS010000006.1, from coordinate 21,229 downwards.
GGGGCACAAGGGTCTGGCTCAAACTCTTCTCTTTTCTTATCCTGATTGAGAGAGTAAAAAGGATGGCCTGTTTCCCAGTATTCCCGCCGGGGGGTGTCGTATCGGGCAAATTTTCAAAAAGGTGAGGTCTTATGACCGGTCTTGGAAAATCTCAAGAGGATGTTTTAGTACGCATTGTTCGTGATCGACGCAAGGATATTGCGGCGGCCAAACGGTCGGTGGCCGTAAATGAACTTTTCTGTCTTATCGAACAGCGGGTTGATTATCACAGTTTATCGGACGCATTGCGGACTAGTCCCGCGCCCAGGATTATTGCCGAGATAAAAAAAGCGAGTCCTTCTGCAGGGCAGTTACGGACGTCCTTTGATCCTGCTGCGATTGCTCAGGCTTACGTTTCAGGCGGAGCGGCCGCGATCTCAGTATTGACCGAGCCTAACTATTTTATGGGATCACAGGCCGATCTCAAGGTTGTGCGCCGATGCGTTAAGGTTCCGGTGCTACGCAAGGACTTCATGGTGGATGTCTATCAGTTGATGGAGGCCGCGGCCTGGGGGGCCGATGTGGTTTTGCTGATTGTGGCCGCTTTGGCCCCGGGCCAACTGGAATTGCTTTACAAAGAGGTCCTGGAATTGGGACTGGAAGCCATTGTTGAAGTGCATACGGCTGAGGAATTGAAGTTAGCTCTAGCCTGTAAAGAAGCCATTATCGGGGTGAATAGCCGGAATCTTAAGACTTTAAAAACGGATTTGGCGGTGGCACATGAGTTGGCGAAGCGCATCCCCAAGGATCGGATCGCTATCGCCGAAAGCGGTATCAAAACGCGTGAGGATATCCTGGGCTTGCAGGACGCCGGGTATAAGGGATTTTTGATTGGTGAATCGTTACTCCGGGAGACGTCTCCCGGTAAAGCGCTGAAAGCATTACGGACACCTGTATGATGCGAAGTGCGTTTTTTTCAACAGGAGAGTTTGAGGAGCGGAGTGGCTATGTTTACGATCAAGATCTGCGGCTTGACCAACGTGAATGACGCGCGGTGGGCCTTGGAGCAGGGGGCGGATTTCCTCGGATTTGTGCTCTATCCCAAGTCGCCTCGCCACATCACGCCCAAGGCTTTGGCGCAGCTGGTGGCTCAGTTGCCTGATCATGCTCGGCCAGTCGGTGTTTTTGTGAATGAGGACCCTCTTTTGATAAAAGAGGTTGTTACGGCTTGCCGCTTGGCCGCCGTGCAATTGAATGGAGATGAGGCGCAGGAAAATTATTCGGATCTTGGGGTTCCCGTGTGGCGAGCCGTGCGCTTTGTGTCAGGTGTGTGGTCGCCTTGTCCGGATCGCTGGAAGGTGGATCGCTTTGTATTGGACGTCGCTTCGCCAGACTATGGGGGAACCGGTTTGAAGATTGATTGGGCGACGGGGCACGATTTTGCCACCCAGCACCGAGCGATGCTGGCAGGCGGGCTTGAGCCCGAAGCCGTGGCGCAGGCCATCCGGCAGGTGCGACCGATCGGGGTGGATGTCGCAAGTGGGGTGGAGCGTTCTCCAGGAATAAAGGATGCTCATAAAGTGACCGCTTTTATTGCGAATGCACGGGCGGCTGCAGGAAGTATCGAATGAAGTCAGGAAGTGCCAACATGAATGATTTGAAATCGGGTCCGGATAAACTGGGACATTTTGGGATTTATGGCGGTCGCTATGTGGCTGAGACCTTGATGCCGGCTTTAATCGAGGTGGAAGCGGCGTATCGTGCGGCTCAGGCGGATCCCGCCTTTGATGCCGAATTTCGTGACTTGCTCAAGCATTATGTGGGAAGACCTTCGCCGCTCTATTTTGCACCGCGACTGACTGAGGCTTTTGGCGGCGCCCGTATCTTTCTCAAGCGCGAGGATCTCAATCACACCGGCGCTCATAAGGTTAACAACACACTGGGACAGGCTATCCTGGCGCGCCGGATGGGTAAAAAGAAGTTGATGGCCGAGACGGGCGCCGGGCAGCATGGTGTTGCCACGGCGACGGTGGCCGCGCGCTTTGGCATGGAATGTGATGTCTATATGGGGGAGGAAGACATCCGGCGGCAGGCACCCAATGTCAAGCGAATGAAGCTTCTGGGTGCCCGCGTTGTGCCGGTGAGTAGCGGAACTAAAACGCTGAAGGACGCCATGAGTGAAGCGCTGCGTGCGTGGGTCGCGGAAGTTGAAACTACTTTTTATGTCATCGGAACGGTTGCGGGTCCGCATCCCTATCCTCAAATGGTGCGTGACTTCCAAAGTGTCATCGGGATTGAGACCCGGGAGCAGTTTTTGGAGCAAGAGCACCGTCTGCCCGAAATGGTGATTGCCTGTGTGGGTGGCGGCAGCAATGCGGCGGGAATGTTCTATCCCTTCATCAGTGATGCCACAGTACGACTGGTTGGAGTTGAAGCCGCTGGACACGGCATCTCTTCCGGGCAACATGCGGCGAGCATTGAAGCCGGGCGGGCCGGAATTCTGCACGGCAGCAAATCCTATGTGCTTCAGGATCAAGATGGCCAGATCGTAAATGCGCATTCTATTAGCGCAGGCCTGGATTATCCCGGCGTAGGCCCCGAACACGCGCTCTGGGCTGACCTCAAACGGGTGGTCTATTCCGGCATTACCGATCAGGAAGCGGTGGCCGCCTTTTATGATGTCACGTTATTGGAAGGCATTATCCCCGCGCTGGAATCCAGTCATGCCATTGCCGAGGCGCGAAAGCGGGCCAAGGAAGTTGGGAAAGACGGTTCGATCGTGGTCTGTCTTTCCGGGCGTGGTGACAAGGATTTGGAGAGCGTTCTCGAATATCAGGCCACCCCGTAACGCGTGTTTCATCATGCAAATAAAGGGATTTCTTTGTCAAAGCTGTGCGATGCCACTTTCAAAATCAGAGCTTTGTGGCACTAATGCCGATGGATCCCGGTCGACTGAATACTGTGCCTATTGTTACCAGGACGGAGTGTTTACTGAACCTGCGATCACGCGGGACGAGATGATCGAAAAATGCGCCGATATTTTGATCCAGCGTAAGATTATGCCGGAGGAACAGGCACGACGATGCATGTGTGGGATGATTCCCTTATTAAAAAGGTGGGAAAAGACCTGAGAACCCCGCAAAACGTGCGGCGTCAATAGTTCTATGAACATTATCGAAAAGAATTTATACGTCATCATGCGCCGCGAGACCTTGGCGAATCTCCCTGATTATCCGTTGCCACCGGGCTTTCAGGTGCGCCACTATGCGGAAGGGGATGAACAAGAGTGGGTCCGGATCGAATCGGCCGCTGAGCGTGATCCGATAACGCTCGAATTATTCCGCAAGGAATTTGGAAACGATCCTGTTCTCCTAGCCGAACGACAATTATTCCTCCTCAATCCACAGGGGATGGCAATTGGAACCGCTACGGCCTGGTTTGATGACAATTACCAGGGGCATCCTTTTGGCCGATTCCATTGGCTCGCAATTCACCCAGATTGGCAGGGTAGGGGCCTATCCTCGCCACTTGTGGCACGCACCTGCGGCCAGCTTCGGGCATTGGGCCACGACCAGGCTTACCTTGTCACCTCGACGGGTCGGCTTCAAGCCATCCGGCTCTACTTGAAGTTCGGCTTTGTACCGGAGATCCGGGGCCTGGAAGAGGAACAGATTTGGGCTCAAGTTTATGAGCAGCTCGAACGAAAAAATTGATCCATGATTCCTGCTGAGTCCGATTCACCCACCCCCTTTCCCGTTTTTTGTGTTATGCGCGACTTGATCATGTTCATTGGCTTTTCCGTCTAAATTGACAAAAGTGCAGGAAACTGGCACGCTCAACCCTCACTTATGGTAACGAGTAATAAACAGAGTGCGAGCCCACATATTGTATTGGGTGTGACGGGGTCTATCGCCGTATTTAAGGCGGTTGAATTGCTTCGCCTGATGCAGAAAAAGGGTTGGACTGTTTCAGTGGTTATGACGGAATCGGCAACCCGGTTTGTCACTCCGTTAACGTTCCAAACCTTGTCCCGAAATACAGTGGGGCTGGGCCTGTTTGATGAGAGCGATGGGTGGCACCCGGAACACATTGCCTATGCGGATCGGGCTGATTTAATGCTGGTGGCCCCCTGTACGGCCAACGTGATCGCAAAAATGGCGCATGGGTTGGCGGATGATTTGTTGACCTGTACGGCACTGGCAACCAAAGCCCCTCTGGTGATTGCTCCTGCGATGAATGATAATATGTGGGCCCATCTGGCCACGCGCGCCAATGTGTCCACACTGCAAGCTCGTGGGGTGACTTTTGTGGAGGTTGACTCCGGTGCTCTTGCCTGTGGACGGGAAGGGGAAGGGCGTTTGGCTGATCTTCAAAAAATTCTCTCGGTTGCTGAGTTAGTATTAAGCGAAACGATTTCGAAAAGAGGAGTGCACGCATGACAAAAAATGTAATGATAGCCTTGCTTTTGATTGCTTTATCGGTGGTCATCATGATTTTTACCAAAGGGGATGCCCCCGTTAACCTGGTTTTCGCTGTGATTAAGCCAGCCGCCTCGTTGGTTTACCTATGCTTTGTGGCTTTAGGCGTAACCATTGGCATTCTTTTGAAATAATGGTTTTATGAATGACGTTAAACTGGCTGGATTTGACCTGATTGAAAAGGTCGGCGAAGGTGGCATGGGGCAGGTCTGGAAGGCTCGCCAACTCTCTCTGGATCGTCTTGTGGCGATTAAACTTCTTCCGCCCAAGCTCAGCCATGACCCGCAGAGTATTCAGCAGATCATCAAGGAGGCCCGAACGGCGGCCAAGTTAAAACATCCCGGTATTGTTCATGTTTATGACGCCAGTGAACGGGATGGCCATTGCTGTCTGGTGATGGAATTTGTCGACGGGTACAACGTGGGACAATGGATCTCGCGCAAAAAAACACTTTCCTACAAGGATGCCCTGGTTGTAGTGGAGGCCGTTGCCGTAGCCTTGAAATATGCCTGGCATGAAGCCGGCCTGATCCACTGTGACATTAAGCCCGAAAACATCATGGTCGATCATGATGGCTCCATCAAAGTGGCGGATCTGGGACTATCGCTGACCCGTGATACGCAGGCTGCGGCGCAAGCCTCCGATGAAATAGCCGGTACCCCGGGATATATTTCGCCTGAACAGGTTCAAGGGGACGTCCCGCTGGACTGTCGTACGGATATTTATGCTTTGGGGTGTTGTCTCTACCATATGGTGACCGGGGTGCGCCCCTTTCGCGACCTCCCTGATAGTGCGGCGATGGAAGCTCAGTTATCTTCTCAGATCCCGGATCCGCGCGACATCGTCCCGGAGATACCCGCGTCGGTATGTGTTTTGATCGAATGGATGCTGATCAAGGATCGGAATCATCGCCTTGCGGATTGGGATGCCGTTTTGAAGGAGTTGCATCGGGTTCAAAAGAGCTCAATGTCGGCTCGGGGACTTCCCCCCGCAGGGGCAAGCACCATGTTGCGGCGAGTGCTGCCCAGCACGATCGTCCCGGAGGCAGTGAAGGTGGCCGAAAAATCACGGGTCGCCCGGGTGGCTCCTGTTTTGGTGGTGATCGCGGTGGTTCTGGGTGGTATGTGGTGGTTTTTCAAACATAGATTACCTGTTGTATCTGCGCCGATCCAAAATTTGACGATTGCAATTGTAACCAATAAGCCTGTTCAGACGGCCCCTAGGGCTCCGGTTGTTGCCGCTCCGGTCAACCATGATCGTGAGATCGCACAGGCAACGAGAACCATCAAGAAAAAGGCGGATGATTTTGTTGCAGAGGGAAAATTGTCAGAAGGGATCGAGTGGCTGGAAAATTACTCTGAGGGGTGGGCCAAGGAGACCGATGGTATTCGCAAAGAACTCGCGGGATCCCTAAAGGCTAAGCAAGCGGCGATAAGTGAGGCGGTGCAGGCGGAAGGGGCTTGGACCAATTGCCTGGCCGAGGTTACCTCGTGTGTATTGTCGGGTAAATATGCCGTTGCTAGTCAATTGGTTTCGTCCGTGCTGAAAGAGGGAAAACAAAAAAAGCACCAGCCTGAGCTGGAGTCAATGGATCGGATATTGCTCGATGTCTGCGCTTTGCCAGATAAGATCCTGAAGACGTACGAACCGGATATTGGACGGAATGTGGTCATTCAACTCGTTCGCGGAACATTGATGGGAAAATTGGTGGCCATCCAGGATCGCAAATTAGTTGTCAAGACTATGGATGATGTGGCTCAGGTTAATTTGCGATTAGAGGAAATTGCCCCGGCCGAGCGGCAAGCCCGGATGATTTCACTGAATCTGCCTGAAGGAAATTTAGTTCGTGGGGTGGCGGCATATAATACCGGGGAGAACGATGATGATGCCGAAGACCTTCTCTCTAAAACCGATTCTGTGTTGGGTCCTCTGCTGATACAGTACAAAAAGGCCAGCGGTGCTTCAGCAGGGGATAAGCCTTCAGAACGAACGCCTGGAGACGAAGCGACACGAAATGATCCCGCATTCATTGCCTTCGCTAAATTGGCGAAAAAGATCGGAATTAATCTGAAAAGGCGTGATTTTTCAGATATGAAGAATACCATTGATACGGCCAATATTAGTCCTGAATCCGCTGCTCAGGCTGATCGGGCTATGGATATGTACTTGGAAGCCTATGGAGCTTCGGCCTTTGCGGAGTCAAATGCGGATTTGATTCTGACCTTCCAAAGTGCGTGTGGCCGCGCCCTGCACCCGAAACCGGCTTCCCCCCCGACTTCAGTGGCCCCGCGCAGCAGGGAGACCGGGCGAAATAGCGAAGGGCGGGAAGAGTAACCCTTTTTCGCAAACAATGGCTGTAATTAATTCCGCAGGTGTAACATCAAAGGCGGGCGAAAAGGTTTTCACGCCTTCTGGCGCCGTGCGACGTCCGAATCCCATTGTAATTTCCTCGGCTGCCCGCTCTTCAATGGGAATTTCTGCTCCTGTTTTTAGTGAGAAATCAAAGGTGGAGCTGGGGGCCAGCACATAAAAAGGAACATTGTGCGCTTTGGCTAGAACGGCCAGGCCGTAGGTTCCGATTTTATTGGCCGCATCGCCGTTAGCGGCAATACGGTCGGCTCCGACCATAACCGCATTGATGGTTTTAGTTTTCATGACATGCGCGGCCATGTTGTCACAGATCAGGGTGACATCGATTCCTGCCTGCATTAATTCCCATGCGGTTAAACGTGCCCCTTGAAGCAGGGGTCGAGTTTCATCAGCATAGACCTTGATCTGTTTTTTCTGCTCAGTGGCTACGTAGATGGGGGCCAGCGCGGTTCCGTATTCGGCGGTAGCCAGGCTGCCCGCATTGCAATGGGTCAAAACGGTATCGCCATCCTTGAGCAGTGTGGCGCCATGCTTTCCAATGGCCCGGCACATGGCCGCATCCTCGTCCCGGATCTGGATGGCTTCGCGCACCAGACGTTCCTTGAAGGCAGGGGGGGGGAGGGTCGATGACGAACGGACCACAGAGCGCATCCGATCAAGAGCCCAGAATAGATTCACGGCCGTCGGGCGTGACGTGGCCAGATAGTCGGCTGCCTTGAGAGCCTTTGCCATCAAGGCAGGAGTGGCATCAGGTTCGCCTTGGACGGACGTTGCCACTCCCATGGCGGCTGCGATACCGATCGCCGGTGCACCTCGAACCTGAAGCGTTTTAATGGCCTGCCAGAGCTCTTCAACACTCCGGGTGCGCAGATAAATCAATTCGCCTGGAAGCCGGACTTGATCGACCATAATGACGGCGCCCGGTATCAAGCTATCGGGGGAATCCGCGATCCAATCAATAGTTCGAATAGACATGATGAAGTTCCAATTAGGGGCGTATGACAAGTAACATGGCGAGATTTACCCCATTGAATAACCCATGCATGATGATGGGAACCCACAGGGATTGGGAATAAAGATAGGCGAGTGAAAATCCAGTCGCAATGATGAGCAACGGAATAAAGGAGCCCAGGTGGAGGTGGATGGCGGCAAACAAGAAGGAAATCATAAAAATCCCTGCTCCCAAGCCGAATTTTCTTACCGCCATGGGGAGCAGTATCCCCCTGAATACACATTCCTCAAAGATAGGGGCTACGACCACGGCAAAAGTGAAAATGATGATCCGTGCCCAAAGGGGGAAACTTCCCGATAGTAACAGGGCAATATCTTGAAGATTCGGGGGGTATCCGTTAGCCGATAAGATGCCTTGGTAAACAAGTGAACTTATCAACATAAATGGGATCAGGGTTATATAGAAAAGTATTCCATATTTAATTAGTTTTGGAGTGAGTGAGGCGATGCCAAAGGCCTCACGCCACTGCCATCCGCGGGAGTGAATGATCCAGGTAATTCCGACAAGTCCGGCAAGGTCCAGTGTCAGACCCTGAATGATTATGAGGGTTCCTTCGTTGGGTCTGTCCAGCAGGGTGCCAATAGTCCATCCTAGGCCAATCAGGAGGCCGGTCAGACCGATGACGGTCAAGGCTTCACGCCAAGTCCAAGGGCGCGATCTGAGCCATTCGATTTTGCCCGCCCACTGAATCGGAATGCGCGTGGAACGTAAAATCAGGTAAAGGGCGATCAGGGTTCCTGCTAATAACATCACGGCATAACCCAGCCCCAGGATTAGGGCAGGGAGTGAGTTTGAGGATCCCAAAAAGATTTGTGCACGAGACATGGCAATTAGGCCTTTTGAGGGCCTTTAGGGATGGACGCCGGCTCAATCGATTCGCGAATAACATAGATCGGTTTCTGTTGGGACTCATGATAGGTTCGGATTTGAAGCTCCGCGAGAAGTCCGATCGAGACGAATTGAAGTCCAAAAAAGATTAGCATAAACGGGGTAATGACCCAGAATGGGCGTTTGATCAGCTCGGAGCAGAATTCAGTGTTGAAATAATAATGCGAAAGATTGGCAGCGGCCATGAATATCAACATCATGAAGCCTAGCGCTCCGGAAACCATTCCCCACTTACCGAAGATATGTATAGGTCGGGTACTGTAGCGCATCAGGAATTTAACGGTTACCAAATCTAGAACCACGCGCAAGGTGCGACTGATCCCGTATTTTGAGGTACCGAATTGCCGGGCATGGTGGGTGACCACCACCTCTGATATTTGTCCGCCCACCCAACTCGCGAGCGCGGGGATAAAGCGGTGCAGTTCGCCATAGAGTTGAATATTTTGAACGATTTCACGGCGATACGCCTTTAAGGTGCACCCATAGTCATGCAGGTGCACGCCAGTAATATGGCTAATCAGGGAGTTGGCAATGATCGAGGGCAGTCGGCGGTTGATATAGGTGTCTTTACGGTCACGACGCCAGCCGCTCACGACGTCAAAGCCCTTGTCAATCTCGGCAAGCAGCTTGGGAATGTCCGCGGGGTCATTCTGGAGGTCGGCATCCATCGTGATAATAATCTCGCCGCGAGACTCGTTAAAACCGGCGCTCATGGCTGCGGTTTGTCCAAAATTACGGCGGAATTGGATCAGGTGAAGACCGGAGTACTTCCGTGACAATTCTTTCATCTTGTCCCATGACTTATCCTTGCTGCCGTCGTCTATCAATACAATTTCATAGGAGCGACCTGTATCGTTCAGAGCAACATGAAGGCGGGAAACGAGTAGATCAACACTCTCTTCCTCATTAAAAATCGGGACAACTACAGAAATCTCTGTCATAGCACTTCCTCATCTTTTTTGAAGGCGGATTTGTAGCACAGTTTGGCCTTCCTGCCACAGATAAAAAAGATCGAGCTGCTGACGGCTAGAGCGGCCAATAGGTCTGTAAATACATCGGCCAACTTAGCGGTGCGCTCCGGAACAAAGGATTGATGGAATTCATCGGAAATGCCCCAAAGGACCGTGATCAAAACGGAGTTCATCGCCACTTTGCGCAAACTCCAGTTAGTGGCATGCCTAAGACCCCAGACCCAGAGCAATGTCAGAAAGCCATACTCAGCAAGGTGACTTAGCTTGATTACCCCAAAGATCGGCCATTTTTGAACCGCCTCAGGGGCAGGACGGCTCGACATCCAGAAAATGAGCCCCATCATCGCCAGGGCTGGCACCAAATATAGCCATCGCTTCATAAGGTCAAATTGTGCGTCATACTCCGGAGGAGGGCAAGTCTTCAGTATCAGTGTTATTTCAGTCTCGACACGGAAAGATTGGCGTCGCAGGATGTTGCCCATGACTTCAAAAGCTTTAGAAAACACAGAGAATATGCGCCCTGACCGGTGGGAAGAGAAATTGACCGGGCTGGCCCGCAGTCGCGGGGACGCAGAGCCAGTTGCCACCCGGGCGATTCAACTCAGCCGGCAACTGAACATTTCGCCCTGGATTGCCTTGGGGATTGCTGAACGCCTGATCTCGCTGAAAGAGGCGCGAGTGCTTGACCAAGTCGGACGTTGCAAAGAGCTTCAAACGGCGATTCTTGATAAACGCCGGACCCTAGCTGAGTTACGGGTGATGATGCCCTATGCAGCCCATTTTCTTGCGGTTGAGCTAATGGACTTATTGAGAGGAGACGCGGGCGATGTGCGGGTAGTCATCCGGATCCTGGAATCAGTTCTAAACGCCGAACGAAAAACCGACGAAGAGGATATGTCCATGCTTGTGCGAACCCGTCCGCTTGACGAATATGTGGTGATCGTGCGCAAAATATTAGGAATCATGCGTCGGACCCGGTGTGATGTGCGAATGGCTCAGGAGGTTGAGGCGGGGCATGTTACAGAGCAATTTGCAGGGGATCACATCCGGCAGCGCCGCCGGTTGGCGATGGAGGAGTATCAGATGAAGCTGGAGGGTGCTATGGATGAACGTCCCCAGCCCGCCAGGGACCACTGGCCGAAACCGGGTTGAGACGCAAAAAAGAGCGGTTGGGTTTCCCCAACCGCTCTTTCAGTTTTCGCTTTGAAAGCCTTAGTTGACCTTCTTCGCTTCGCGGCGCTTGGTAACGATCTCTTCCGCCAGCCCTGTCGGCACGGCTTCGTAGTGTTCAAAGTGCATGGTGTATGAGGCGCGCCCTTGTGAAATGGTGCGAACCACATTGGAGTACCCGAACATTTCGCTGAGCGGCACCATGGCGCGGATAACTTTGTATTCCGCCTGCTCATCCATTGAGTCGATACGACCACGGCGCTGACAAACCGAGCCTGTGGCGGCACCCATGTAGTCTTCCGGAGTCACGACTTCAACGGACATTACCGGCTCCAGCAGGTGCGGCTTGCTTTCCAGGAACAGCTTGTGGAAACCGGCACGTGCGGCTTCAATAAAGGCGAACTCATTCGAGTCAACCTCGTGATACGACCCATCGTAAAGCACGACGCGCATATCCACCACCGGGAACCCAGCGATGGGGCCCTTGAGCATGGCTTTGATCACACCCTTTTCGACTGAAGGAATGAAGTTCTGCGGGATGCGTCCCCCGCGGACTTCGTTGACGAATTCAAAGCCTTCACCGGGGGAGAGGGGCTCAAGGCGCATACAGACATGCGCGAACTGCCCGCGACCACCGGACTGCTTGATGTGTTTGTATTCGCCGTCAGACAGGCAGGTGCCGGTCTCGCGATACGCCACTTCGGGACGCCCGACCTGGGCCACGACGCCATACTCACGTTTCATACGTTCCACGAGCACTTCCAAGTGAAGTTCACCCATACCCGCGATAATGGTTTCCTTCGTTTCGTCGTCAAAGCTGACCACGAAAGTCGGATCTTCATCCGCCAGGGAATGCAAGGCGTGGCTTAATTTCTCATCATCCGCACGGCTCTCGGGCTTGATGCTGATAGAAATGACGGGAGCTGGGAACTCAATGGACTCGAGGACAATGGGATTGTCCTCAAAGCACAACGTGTCACCGGTCTTGGTTTGTTGTAATCCCACCGCAGCCACAATATCACCGCAACGGGCGATATCAATGGACTCCTGGCGGTTGGCATGCATGCGCAGCAGGCGGCCGATGCGCTGTTCCTTGTTTTGGGTGCTGTTAAACACCGGCTTGCCGGAGGTGATGGAGCCTGAGTAAATGCGGATAAATACGATTTTACCCATGTGCTTGTCGGCGGCAATCTTGAACGCCAAAGCGGAGAAGGGCTCGCTTTCAGAATGTTTGCGGTGCACTTCGCCTTCGCCCACGCGTCCGATCACCGGAGCAATGTCTGCAGGGGAAGGCAGGAAATCGACCACGCCATCCAGAAGGCGCTGAACTCCCTTGTTTTTGAAAGCCGATCCGCAATAGATCGGAATAACCGTGCGGGCAATGGTGGCCTTACGCATGCTGGACATGATTTCTTCTTCGGACAATTCGCCGGTCTCAAGGAACTTTTCAAGAAGGGAGTCATCCTGTTCCGCGCATTTCTCGACAAGGAAGGCATGCCATTTCTTGGCTTCTTCCAGACGTTCCGGCGCGATGGGCTCTTCCGTCCAAGTCTGGCCGCGATCCGCCTCGTTGTAATTGATCTCCTTCATTTTGATCAGGTCGATGATGCCTGAAAAGGTCTCTTCCTTGCCAATGGGAATAACGATCGGGACGCCATTGGCGCCCAGAATGTTTTGGATTTTTTCCACCACGGCATAGAAATCAGCACCCGTGCGGTCCATCTTGTTGATGAAGGCAATTTTCGGGACGCTGTATTTTTCGCTCTGGCGCCAGACTTGTTCCGACTGGGGCTGAACACCGCCCACGGCACAGAAGAGGGCCACGGCACCATCCAAAACGCGCAAACTGCGTTCGACCTCAGCCGTGAAATCCACGTGCCCTGGGGTATCGATCAACGAAATGCGGTGTCCGCGCCAGTGCGTGGTGGTGGCGGCCGAGGTAATGGTAATGCCGCGTTCCTGCTCCTGATCCATCCAGTCCATGGTGGCGGCTCCGTCATGGACTTCACCGATTTTATGGGTTTTACCGGAATAGAAAAGAATGCGCTCACTGCACGTGGTTTTACCCGCGTCAATGTGGGCCATAATACCGATGTTTCGAATCTGGGATAATTCAACTTTGTCGTCAGCCATAATGAGTTCCTCAAAGAATACACTACCCGTGAACTTTTCCCGGGTAAAAACGCGCGCACTATGAGGGGAGAGAGCCTGATAATCAAGGAAAAACTGGTTATATTTTCCCGCTTCGGGAAGAGGTTATGACTTTATGTGCTTCGTTCAATCTGATATAGCACGGGGCATGATTAAGGAACCGAAAGAAGGATACTATAAGTTTACCCCGTTTTATGTAGGAAACGTGGTTTTCCAGCTGGCCATTCTCGCTGAACTCAATCGCTGGCGAGAAAAGCTTTTCGCCCTTCAATTGATCGGAATGTACGCGGAGGGCGAACTGAAAGGGATCGGATATGGCAATATCAGCGTGCGAACGGGTGAAGGGTTTGTCATTACGGCCACTCGCACGGGTGGGTTGGAAAAACTTAGTTCGCAACACTATACGGAAATCATGCGAGTTGATTTGGCGCGCAATGCTGTTGATTTTCGTGCTGAAAAGCAGGACACCACGCCCTCAGCAGAGTGCATGACCCATGCGGCATTTTATCAGGCGGATCCGGCGATCGGGGCAGTGATTCACGTCCATCATCTTGATTTCTGGAAACAGCTCTTGAATACGATTCCCACTACAGCGCCTGATGTGGCCTATGGAACTCCTGAAATGGCCTTGGAGATCCTTCGGCTATATCGCATGAGCGATCTTCCTCAGCGGAAGCTGGCCGTGATGGCCGGGCATGAGGAAGGCGTTATCTCGTTCGGCCGTGATCTCGATGAGGCCGGGACGATCCTCCTGGAGGCGTGGGAGAAGTCAGTGGGCAGTAAGCAGTAAGCCGTGAGCAGTGAATGCTGTCTTCTGATTTTTCGGTTTTTGTGCCTTGCCGCCGGAAACCCTCGCCCACCTCGATGCCGCTTCCAAGAGTGCTTGCATTTCGTGATGGCATAATGTACGAATAACGTACATCAAAGAAAGCACTTTTCGGGAAATGCCGCCATGAACAAGCCCCTTAGTGCACTTGAGTCAGCAAGAACATGGAGCGTCTAATGAATAAAAAGAGCACAACTGATATGATAGGTTTCGGCGACAGGCTGGTTATGCTGCGTAAAACAGTCGGCTTTACACAACAGGAGTTGGCCAAGGAACTCGGCGTTTCCCGCCGCATGATTGCCTATTATGAAGGCGAGACCCAGCACCCGCCCACCACGATTCTGCCGCGCTTGGCTCAGGCGCTTGGCGTTTCCGCCGATGAACTCCTCAACGGCGATAGTCGGCGCACCGCGTCGCCGGAACCTACCAGTATCCGGTTGCAACGCAAGTTGCAGCAGTTGGAAAAGCTCGGAACTAAGGAACGCCGCCAGGCCATACAGTTGCTCGACATGTTCATCGAGCGCAAAGCACTTAAGAGGCAGGCATGAAAACGATCTATCCGACAGACAACGGCACGGCACGCAAGATGCGCGTCAGGGAAGTCTATCACGAAGGTGACATCCGCATCATCGCGGGGGATTCCCGCCAGGCGTTGGCCCAGATTCCGGACAACACACTCCAATGCTGCATCACCAGTCCACCTTATTGGTGCCTGCGCGACTACGGCATCGATGGCCAGATCGGCGCAGAGAACGATGTGGATGCCTATATCGCCGATTTGGTCGGTATCTTCCGGGAAGTCCGTCGCACGTTGCGCGAAGACGGCACACTCTGGCTTAACATCGGCGATTCCTACACCAGCGGGGACCGGCGCTGGCGTGCACCGGACAAGAAGAACGCGGGCCGCGCCATGAGTTACCGCCCGCCAACACCCAAGGGGCTCAAGCCCAAAGACCTGATCGGCGTCCCGTGGCGTCTGGCGCTCGCAATGCAGGCGGACGGCTGGTTCCTGCGCTCGGGCATTGTTTGGAACAAGCCGAGCGGCGCACAGTAACGGAACGCCGCCCCTTTCTCAACAAACTTCGCCGACGGAGCGTATCTGGGCGGCAGCCACGCCGCCCGGTATACTTCGTTCCCATTCATGGTTTTCTCATGCTAAACGCGTTTAGCATGAGATTTTCAGATTCCACCAGATGGCGTTTTTTTCCGGCTTCGAAGCCGGTGCGTCAGGTATCCCTTGTGCGGTGTTGATTTGTCGGACATGATCGAGCTTGATACCGACAAAGTGAGACAGACTTACGAGGGTACAGTTGCCTTTGGCCACCCTCCCGTTATCTGATTTTGATATTGATCAGCCGTCAGATACTATTGTACAATTGTCCTAAAAGTTAGGAAACTTTATGGACATTGTAATGGACACTTCGGCTCTAATTGCCGTTATTCTGAATGAACCGGAGAAAAAGAAAATCATTCAAATAACTACGGGTAATACATTGGTTGGTCCTGAATCCATCCGGTGGGAAATGGGAAACGCTTTCTCTGCCATGTTTAAACAGAACCGGATCGACCTTCGCATGGCCCAAAAAGCATTGAGTATATTTGAGGTCATTCCGATAAGATATCTGGATGTGGATTTCAACCACTCATTAGAGTTGGCGCATGGCAATAAAATATATGCATATGATGCATATTTTCTGGATTGTGCCATTCGGCATAAGTTCCCCCTGATCACATTGGATAGTAAATTAAAAATCAAAGCAAAAAATACGGGAATCAACGTTTTGGAGATATAAATTCATGAATATATACACATATTCAGAAGCAAGACAGAGGCTGTCGTCAGTTTTGGATTCAGCAAAACAATCCGGCAAAGTTTTGATCCGGCGAAAGGATGGATCGACATTCTCGCTATCTCCCGAGATTCAATCTCAATCTCCTCTCGATGTTGAAGGCATCACGACTGACATTACCACAAGTGAAATTGTCTCTTTCGTCAGAGAAAGCAGAAGAGCATAACTGAGAGGCTCTTGCAAAACCTCGTTTTGCAAGAGCAGAATCCAGAAGTCAGAATTCAGAATAAGTCTTTCATCATCTGTGTATTGCATTATTCTGGCTCCTGAATGCTGAATTCTGAATTCCTTCTTGCAAAACCCCTTAAGGGGGTTTTGCAAGAGGTTCCTGATATTATGGGTTTCGGCGACAGGCTGGTTATGCTGCGTAAAACAGTCGGCTTTACACAACAGGAATTGGCCAAGGAACTCGGCGTTTCCCGCCGCATGATTGCCTTTTATGAAGGCGAGACCCAGCACTGAGCCAGATCGGCGCTGAGAACGATGTGGATGCCTATATCGCCGATTTGGTCGGCATCTTCCAGGAAGTCCGCATCCGTTTTTCGGCTCCGGACCCTTTCTCAACAAACTTCGCCGACGGAGCGTATCTGGGTGGCAGCCACACCGCCAAGTCTACTCCGTCCCCATTCATGGTTTGTGCGGTGTTGATTTATCGGAAATAATCATTATTTTTTCTCGGTCTTTCCGCGTTGGAGCAGGTAAATAATTCCCCCGGGGAGCCCCCAGACAAGCATGAATAAATAGGGGATAAAGGCGAGTAACAGGGCCTTATCGGATGCGATCCCTAGTGCCGACCAAAGTTGGACGGAGGCAAATTCACGGATTCCCGTACCTCCCGGGGTAAGGGGAATGGCGCTGATTAAGGAGACCAAGGGAGAAAAAGAAAGATAGTCAACAAACCCGACGGATAGTCCCAGCGCATGCCCGACGCACCAAGCGACCCCGACGAATGAAATTTGAACGATTACCGAGATGAGCGTCAAGCGGAGTAGCAGGCGTGGGTTAGAGCGGCACACGTAAAAGGAGTTATAGACTCGTTCAACCGTTTCGAGGACTTTACCGATGAGTCGGATGTGGTTCCAGCGTTTGATCCAGGGGAAAAGCTCGAATAAATGTACGCTGAAGGCGATCACGGCACCTCCGATCAAGATGGCACACGCGATCAAGGCCGGCCAGGCATAGGCGCGGGAGATCGGATCCCCCATAAAAAAATCCCAGCGTACCAAGATCATTCCCGCGACGAGTATCGTCAGAACCAATAGGCCAATCACCCGGTCGATAAAAATCGTGGAAACGGCTTCGGTCTTTTTGTGGTTGGTTTCGCGGGCAGTGTAGTACGCTTTGATCAGATCCCCGCCGGTGGGGCCGATCATAAATGAGTTGAAAAAAAGCCCAATGAAAAAAACGGAATTAACCTTTCGCCAGCCGAGTTTCATGTCCTGAGCATCAAGAATCATTTTCCAGCGGGCCATACAAAGTAGCAGAGGCGCCAGGCAGAGCAAAAAACCACAAAGCAACCAGGGCCATTGCCCCGATGTTGATAATAGGGTTTCGCGAAGTTGCGCTAAATCCATCTTCTTGAAAATATAGGCAAGGACGCCGATGGCAAAACCGAGCTTCAAGACAGTGGAAAGCGTTTGGCCTGTTTTGCTCATGTCTGGTTTAGAATATCGAGCAGGGTTTGATCAAGGGGAATGAGCGGGCACCAACCGGTATCTGTGCGGATACGACAGGTATTGAGAGTGGGATTTTCGTCTTGAGGGCGGTAGAAGGCGGGATCCCGGCTGATGTCCGGCTTCACTCCTGCCAGTTCGCAAAGCCGGGCGAGCACCTCACCGACCCTGACTTCATGCCCGGAGGCGATATTATAGGCTTTGCCTGCGCTTCCTTTTTCAATGAGGAGGCGATAGGCGCATACAATATCGCGCACATCGGTAAAATTGCGGCGATTATCTAGATTGCCCACTTTCATGGAGGGAACGGCCCCTGCGCGGATAGCGGCAACCTGTCGGGCGAAAGAGGCAATGGAAAATTGGGGAGATTGGCCTGGGCCAATATGGTTGTGGGGGCGGGCGACGATAATGTTCATGCCGTATAGTTTGGCGTAAAGTCGGCAAATTTGGTCGGCTGCGGCTTTGGAAATTGCGTAGAAGGTATCGGGATTCAGCAAGTCGTCTTCCTGAATAGGCGCCGGACGTGCGTGCATTCCATAAACATGAGAGGTGGATACAAACAGGATGCGGGCCGTGGGCGCCGATTTTCGGAAGGCTTCCAGTAGGTGGGTGGTCCCCACGAGATTGATGTCCAATATTTTAGAGGGGTCGGCGGTACCGGAGGGGACAAACGCCCATCCTGCGAGGTGAATGCAGGCATCCGGTTTTAAATCGGCTACGATTTTATCAATGGCGTTGGCATCCGTGATGTTGCCGGGGATAAAGGTGGCAGGCGTCAGCCAAGCAGGAGCCTTTCCGATATCCAGCCCAATGACCTGATGCTCATGGCCCGTCAACTCGGCGATTAAATGTCTGCCAACAAACCCGCTAGCACCTGTTACTAGTATTCTCATGCTATCACTCTCTCGTCTCACGTTTTACGTCTTACCTCTCACAACGGGTGCCCAAGCGGCTCGGATAATTTTCAGCCCTGCTAGGATATCCTCGGCGGCCACAGACGGGGATGGTTCGAGCACACGAACAATATCATCTTGGGCAATTTCTTTAAATAACTCAAATTTTGTTGTTCCTGCAGGTGGCATCAAATGGTCGGTGGCGGGAGGACGGACATCGTGAATGTGCATTCCGGCAAGCCAAGGGCGCAATCGCTTGGCCCAGCGTGCGTGGCTTGTGAGTCCGAGATTTTCTCTGATTTGTCCATGCCCCAAATCGAGCCAACAGCGGAGGTGCGGGGAATTGTACTGTGTCAGGAGCCGCTCCATTTCGACTTCAGTGGGGATGGCCTCCCAGGTAGGTAGAATTTCAAAAGCCAGTGTGCGTTGGGTCTCTTCGAGTAACGGTAGCAGGCGTTCAATGCCTGCGTAGAGATGGGGGAGATGTGCGACCACCGCTTTCTCGCGGGTTACAATCAACTGCATCCGGGCTTTTTCATATTCTTCATCGTATTGTCGGCCTGCTGCGGTCAATTCCATTAGATATTTCGACAACATCGGCATTTCTACGTTTCCGGCATGGACCACCACGACGCGGGCACCGATTTCCGTAGCAAAACGGATTGTGTTCTCTAGATAATGCATGGCATTGGCTCGGATGTGGGGGTCAGAAGACGCAAGGGTAAAAGGTTCGGGGGAGGGGAAGGGTACCGGGGGCATGGGGCAGTAGGCGTGAATACTGTCCACCTTCACCTGCCCGGTGGCAACCCGATTGCGGACGCCCTCAACGAGATTGGGGGTCAGGTCATATCCCAACTCGACATGATCAAAGCCGAGGGCCAGGATCTCCTCAAGCATCGACTCACCGGTTTCATGTCGGCGGGCATTCCAACGAGTTGTCAGGCTGAAAATCATGAGTTAATAAAAAAGGTTAATAGACTGTAGGCTGTTAGACTTTTAGGGAATACAAGGGGGCTCATCTGATTATAGTTTTGGGCATTTATAGTTTTTGTAACCATTGGTTTCTCATTTTCACCTAACAGTCTACAGCCTAAACGGCTAACAGTCTTGGCGTCCTGTGGGACGCCAGTGAATAAAAAAAGCTCCCTGAATTTGGAAATCCAGAGAGCTTCGGAGATTCATCAATAGAATCAAACGATATTGTACGCCGCGCGAGCGCGGGCACGGGCTGCCTTGCGGCGGCGTTGCTCGCTGGGCTTCTCGAAGTATCGGTTGGCACGAATTTCCTTCATAATGCCTTCCTTATCCATGATCTTCTTCAGGCGTCGCAGAGCTTTGTCTACGGTTTCGCCGCGTCTAATTTTGACTTGAGCCACGTGTAATGTCACCTTCCCTTCGTGATCCGGATCCTGATTTAGCTGATCCTTGAATCAAACAGGCGCATGGTATACGGGAGATTGTCGGAAAACTCAAGGAAAAGAAACGCATAGACTTACGGCATTCGTTCCATTAAGAAATAGATCTTCACATCAGATGTA
This sequence comes from Kiritimatiellia bacterium, assembly GCA_038330175.1. Taxonomy (GTDB): domain Bacteria; phylum Verrucomicrobiota; class Kiritimatiellia; order CAIKKV01; family CAITUY01; genus JAABPW01. The sequence goes on along the minus strand of JBBQNS010000006.1, from coordinate 1,430 downwards.
GGGATGGTTCATGAGCTTAATAAATGACAGGTTGCAAAAATTCGGAAGCTCCGGTTGGGGGCGCGTGCTGGCGTGGGTTTTGCTTTTACTAGGCCTCTTAAATCTTGCCGTATTGATAGGGATGGCCATTAAAGGGGGCCCCTTGAGTTGTATGGCTTTCAAAGGGAGTCCTTGGCAACATCTGATTCATGCCTCACGCCCGATTCCGCGATTTATCTCGATGTTTGTGGGTTGTTTTGGCTGGTTTATTCTCCGCTATGGCGCGAATTATGGCCGACGGCAGTGGCTCATCTTTACCGGCCGTATTGTCTTATGTGGGTTTAGCACCGTGCTGGGTTTTATGGCGGCGGAAATCGGGTTGCGTGTCATTCTCAAGCGATCGCAGGAAAGTCAGTCGTTGGATCGATTAGACGCCATTTCCTCCAAATTAACCAAGGAAACCATCAGCAGTTCCCATCCGCTAGCGGCGATTGTCCGTCGCAGTGTTCATGCCGGATTGATTTATGAACTAACGCCGAGTTTGGAGCGTGATTTCGGGCATCATTGGGTCAAGATTAACAGCCTGGGAATGCGCGATGTCCGGGAGTATTCGAAACTTAAGGGCACTAATACGTTCCGGATTGTTGGGCTGGGTGATTCCGGTATGTTTGGGTGGGATGTAGAGCAGGATGCTCCTTATCTGGCCGGTCTTGGGAGAATTCTTAATTCCCGAAACGGCGGGCGTATTTATGAAGTCCTGAATTTTGCCGTGCCTGGTTACAACACTCAGCTTGAGGTGGAAATGCTCAAATGCCGAGCGCTCGCGTTTTCTCCGGATATTGTCGTGGTGGGGTGGTGCGATAATGATTTCAACTTCCCCTTTTTCATTCCCCAAAAGAGCCAATGGAGTCGCAAAAATGTTTCGTTTCTCTATTACTTGATTTTTAACCGGCCCCGATTTGCGGATATCGCCTTGAACCGTATCAGCGATCTCCGTGATTTTAAAGATGACGGCGTTCCGGATCATTTTCGGGACGGAACCGATATCAAGGGGGTGAAGAAGTACTTCACTGAACTCATGGAGTTAAGTCGCAAGCATCATTTTCAGGTGCTGGTTTTTGGACCCATGCAAAGCGAGGCTGTGGAAATTTGCAAAGAGGTGGGGGCTCCGTATTATAATACATTCGAGCGGATATCCAATACGCAGTATCCTGAGGACTATCGTGTACACTTTATGCATCCCGCGCCGGCAGGTCACAAGGTGTTGGCTGAACATCTGGAAAAAGAGCTGCGATCTCGCGGCTGGCTCCCCTAACCCGGCTTAGCCGGAACCAAGAGGAAGATTTTGAACAGAAGCACGCAAAGCACGCAAAGGCGGCTGCGGCGAGTACGCCGCAACCGCATTATTTTTGGAATTCAAACACCTGGCATTTTCGCCGACATGTCCGCCG
>JBBQNS010000005.1:0-64115 GCA_038330175.1 Kiritimatiellia bacterium | reverse complement strand
GCAACCAACCCGACAAAGAACAGCAACAAATTCTCGACTGCCTTGGGGTGAAGGGGCTGTAGCCAGAGGCGTGAAATAATAAACAGACCTTAACCTGTTTATTACGTGGAGGATACATCGTTTTGAACTAAACAATGTCCGATTAGAAGCGGCTGGCAAAGTGACGTGCTGGACGATGTAAACGAAAAAAAGGAGTCATGATGAACTCAACTCATACTAGTACTGAGAAGATTGAAGAAGCCTTGAAGTTGCTCGAAGAAGCAGCGCGGGAAAAGAAGGACGGAATCAAGGATTTGATATCGAACAAGTATGTCCATCTAAAAGACGCGCTCGAAGAAACGGGAAGTTCGGTAATGGAGTCGCTGGCCACCAACGAGAAGCGGGCTATCGAGGGGATCTTGCACGCCAAGGATGTGACGATGGCGAAAATGAAGAAAGCCGGTACGGCAGTGGATGAGCACGTGCATACCAACCCGTGGCCCTATATTGGTGGCGCGGCAGTGGCGGCGCTTCTCGTCGGGTATATCCTGGGCCGAAAAAAGTAAAGCGAACACCTCATGAAGACATTTTTCAGAAATGTGCTTAGCGGCACCTTGGCCTCACTATTGAGAAATGTGCAGGGAGGCGCGCTCGACCTTGCCAAGATTCGAGGGGCCATCTGGTATCTGCGGGCTGTGCGAACGGCACGTCAACTCTACCTGATGAGCCTCGCTCGGACAGTGAGCCTGACCCTGGCAGGGGTTGGCTTCGTTCTATTTCATGTCGGGTTATATGCGTTATTGCCTGCGCCCACCAACGCCATTGTTCTGATGGTCTTGGGATTGCTCTATATGATTGCCGGATTGTGCATCATACGCATTCTCACCTCCGAGAAAAACTGGATGCAGGCCAGCGGTGCGGCTCATTATACGGCGCTAATTGACAAGCGGCCCAGGAGCTAAGGCGAACTTCGGTATAACGTGCGCAGCAGCAGCGATCGTTAGCCCTACACGTGTTTCGCGCCCTCTTTGTGTAGTAGCGGCTGTCCCCAGCCGCGCTCTTTCCGCCACGCCTGTGAGGACACAGGCGACTACACCTGACTCCTCTAAGGTTTATCCACCCGCAATATAAGGGTTCTGCCGATTCCAATTAGGGCACCGTTCTGGCTAGAATTTCCTTGTAAGAACGTAAAAAATCATTAATAAAGAAGGTTATATGAGTGGAAATAAACTGTTGGCGGTGATTCTGATAACGCTGGGTATTGTGGTTTTGGCCTACTCGGGTTTGTCTTTCAAGACTCCGGGACAGCCGATAGATCTTCTTGGAGTCCATGTCGAGACGACAAGGAGTCACTTTATCCCGCCTGTTGCCGGAGCGCTCATGCTGGTCGGCGGCATCGTTTTGGTATTGGTAGGCAAAAAACAAGACTGAGGGAGAACTAATATGAATATCTATCGCATCATTTTGGGCGTGCTTTTGGTGGGTTTCATTTCCGGTTGCCGTTTGCTTACGGTTAACTAATCCCACTGCGCGAATAAACGCAATTTGAACAGAAGCACGCAAAGGACGCGAAGGTGAGAAATTGTTTTTCCGCCGAAGGCGGTAAGCACAGCATTCTTTGCGTGCTTCTGTAACCGACCGGGGCTTAATGGTTGTTCAAAAATCTTCATCTTAGTTTCGGCTCAGTCGGGTTAGGTCTATAGGGACTGCTTGTCGTTCTGTCCTTCCAAGCGTATAACTCTCATGCAACTGGATCCCCATGATGGATAAACAAGTTATGAAGAAAAAGCGCCCTGATAAAACCTGCAAGTCCTCCGCCGGAATACCTGTGGCCTGCCTTGGGGGATCCGCTGGCGCCCTTGAACCGTTTCGAAGTTTTCTCTCAGCGATGCCTGCCGATAGTGGTGCGGCGTTTGTGGTTATCCAGCACTTGGCGCCAGCCCACGAGAGTCTGTTGGCGGATATTCTGGCCCGTTGCACCAGTATGAAGGTAGTCCAGGTCGCGGATGGCACTCAGGTCGAGCCAAACCATGTTTACGTCATTCCGCCAAACCAGTACCTGCGGATCAGTAACGGAATTCTGTTTCTGGCCAAACCCGTCATTGAGCACGGTATCAGAATGCCCATTGATTTCTTCCTGCGCTCGCTGGCGGAGGACCGGCAGGAGTGCGCGATTGCCATTTTGTTCTCGGGGACGGGTTCCGATGGAACGCTCGGGGTACGCGCGGTTCGGGGGGGTGGCGGGTTGACCATAACTCAGGATTCTGAGACAGCGCAATTTGGTGATATGCCGCGTAACGCCGTGTCCACGGGCCAGGTCGATTATATTCTTCCGCCGGATCGGATGCCGGAAGCCCTTTTAACGTATTTGAAGCAGCCTTACCTCCAGGGCAGCGAGCCTGTCGAAGTTCTCGATGACCCGGGAAACCCTGACGGGATTCAAGACATCCTGGCACTTGTGGCGACCCGGACGGGTTGTGATTTCCGATGTTATAAAAAGAGTACCATTCTGAGGCGGATCCAGCGCCGGATGGGCTTGCACCACCTGTCGGAGTTGGCCGGGTATAGTCAACTCCTTAACCAGGAGCCTGATGAGGTCAACCAGTTGCAGAAGGACCTGCTCATTAATGTCACCGCCTTCTTCCGGGATACGGAAGCCTTCGAGGAGTTCCGTCAAAAGGCTATTGTCCCGTTGATTCAGGCGAGCAAGGAGGGGGATTTGCTACGGGTCTGGGTGGCGGGTTGTGCGTCAGGTGAAGAAGCCTATTCCGTGGCGATGTTGCTTATGGAGGAGATGGAGGCGGCGCATGTCAACCGTATCGTGAATGTCTTTGCCACCGATATTGATGAGGATGCGTTGCAACTGGCGCGTCAGGGACTCTACCCGGCGAGCATTGCTGCCGACGTGGAGCCCGGGCGACTGGCGAAGTTCTTCCTCGCGAAGGTACAGGGGTTTCAGATTCGTGAGCCGCTCCGCGGTGCCGTGGTTTTTGCCTCACATAACCTGATCTCCGATCCCCCGTTTTCCAAAATGGATATCATCTGTTGCCGTAACCTGTTGATCTATCTGGACACCGAGGCGCAGGCGAAGGTGATTCCCTTGTTCAATTTCGCCCTGAATCCCAGTGGTTATCTTTTTCTGGGCAAGGCGGAGTCGGCGGCCGACCGTGAGGATCTTTTCACCCTGGTCTCCAAGAAAGCGCGGCTATTCCGCCGTCTCACACCGGCCCGCCCGATTGTTTCTGGTGCCGTTCTGCCGGGCAGGAGAATGATGCCGCCTCGCCCCGTGGATCCTCCCAAGAAACCCGCGGCGGCCAATCTTGGGGATGTGATCAGGCAAGTGGTCTTGCAGCACTTTGCCGCCAGCGTCGTGCTCGTTGACCGGAAAGGGCAGGTGCTCCAGTTTCATGGTCAGACTGGCAAGTACCTGGATATGCCGGTGGCCGAGCCCAATCTGAACCTGCTCGATATCGCCAAGCAGGGGCTTTCAGCGCGACTGCGGACGGCGATGCACGAGGCGCTCTCAACCGGTCGGTCAGCCATCCTGAGTTCTGTGCCCATCACTCGCGAGGAAGGCTCGCCGCTGGCCCGCATCACGATCGCCCCGCTGATGCTGCGACCGGAAAAGGAGCCGATCCTGGCGGTTATTTTTGAGGATGTCGCCCATCTCGCAGCGGCGGAACCCGGTCCGCCGGCGGCGGCCGGGAATGAAACGATCATCCGCCAGCTCGAGGAGGCGTTACGGGTCACCGAACAGGACCTACAATCGACCATCCAGGATCTGCAGGCTTCCAATGAGGATCTCCGGATTTCGAATGAGGAAGTGATTTCGACGAACGAGGAACTCCAATCGTCCAACGAGGAACTGGAGACGTCGAAGGAAGAACTGCAATCCGTGAACGAGGAGTTAACCACCGTCAACAGCCAGTTGCAGGCAAAGGTTGAGCAATTGGTAGTGGCCAATAGTGATATCGCCAAGTTCCTCGAGTCCACCGAGGTGGCGACCATTTTCTTGGACAATGAGCTGGGGATCAGGCTGTTTACACCCGCCGCGAACCGGATTTTCAAGATTCTGTCTTCTGATGTGGGGCGGCCGCTCACTGACTTTTCAATGCAGTTGGTTGGCTATGACCTGATGGCGGATGTCCGGGCGGTCGCCAAAACGGCTTCCGCAGTGGAGCGTGAAGTACGGCATGCGGACGGCTCGTCCTATCTGGTCCGTCTGGTGCCGCATCGAACCCAGGCCCAGCAGGCGGATGGCATCGTGGTGACGTTTACGGATGTGACCCAGCTGAAATCGAACCAGCAAGCCCTTATAGAAAGCGCGCGCAAATACCGTGAACTGGTGGAGAATGCAAACAGCATCATCATGCGGGTTACGCCTGAACATACCATCCTGTTTTTTAATGAGTACGCACAGAAACTCTTTGGGTATACGCAGGAGGAAGTGCTGGGCCGGAATGTAGTGGGCACGATTGTCCCGGAAAAAGATTCGGCCGGGCGTGATCAGCGGGCCATGATACTGTCGATCACAGAGGATCCCGACCGGCATGCGGTCAACGAAAATGAGAATGTCGGCAAGAGCGGGAAGCGGGTCTGGGTGCATTGGTCCAATCGCGCGGTGCGTGATCAGCACGGCAAGGTTAGGGAGATATTTTGCGTGGGTACCGATATTACCCAGCGCAAGGAGATGGAAGATGAAGCCGTTCAGTATCAGGTACGCCTGCGTGCCCTTGCCGAGCGATTGGCAGTGTCCGAAGAAAAAGCGCGCTGGCAGATCTCCCGCTACATTCATGACACCATCATCCAGAACCTGTCTCTTTCCAGCATGAGACTGGCGGCCACACAGAAGGCTATGGCGGAAGGCAGGACTAATCAGGAAGCGGACAATCTGAAGGAGACTAAGAAGCTGGTAGACGATGCCATCAGCGAATGCCGGAACGTGATGTCCGAACTCACCCCGCCTCTGCTTTACGAAGTGGGCCTCATTCCGGCGTTCAAGGACCTGGCGGACACCATCCAGCAGAAGCATGGCATCAGGGTCAATGTCGAAGATGGCGGACTAACTGCGGTTCTGGATGAAACGATCCGCGGCTTGCTTTTCCAGTCAGCCCGGGAGCTGATTATGAACGCTCTGAAACATGCCGGGCCGTGTGTCATTAGCGTGGTCGTTTCCAACACGGAAACAGGGGTTCAGATAAGGGTGCAGGATGATGGCCGAGGAATTGAAACCGGGCAATTGGCGCGGCACGAAGTGCGTCAGGGCGGTTTTGGTTTGTTCGCCATCCGCCAGCGACTCGAAAGCCTGGGCGGACGCCTGTCGATTGAATCAGCACCTGGCAAGGGGACAACGGCCGTGATTACGCTGCCAATCGCAAAACCCTGACGGGCTAGGGGCGCATGGTTTAGTTCTTAATGCGCGTTTTCGAACAAACCTATAGATCACCCACCCCTAACCCCTCCAGGGAGGGGAGCCAGATGAAGATCCCCTCCCTGGAGGGGTTAGGGGTGGGTTCTTGTTTACCGCATGACAGTAAAATCCAATATTCTGACTCCTGGATTCTGAATTCTGGATTCCCTCTCGCAGTAGCGCCCGTAAGGTATTTCGCTGGGCTTTATCAGCTTTGCCCTGATAGGCGGACAAGACCAGATGCTGGAAAATAAAAGCATGCCGAAGATCACACACAAATCAGTCGATTCCGCAAGGAATGCAGTAAAAACGGATGTCGTCACGGAAGGCCTCCGACAAGAGGCCTTGATTACATCGAAGGATCTGCAACGCGCGATTGTCAACAGCGCCACTTTCTCGAGCATCGCCACGGATGCGAAGGGGATCATTCAACTCTTCAATGTCGGTGCCGAACGCATGCTGGGCTACGCGGTCTCCGACGTACTTGGCAAAATGACTCCGGCCGACGCTTCTGATCCGCTGGAAGTGATCGCGCGCGGTAAGACATTGAGTATCGAGTTCGCGACCCCGATTGCGCCGGGGTTCGAGTCTCTGGTCTACAAGGCCTCGCGCGGGATCGAGGACATTTACGAGCTGACCTACATCCGCAAGGATGGCCTCCGCTTGCCGGCGGTAGTGTCGGTTACGGCGCTGCGCGACGAGCAGAACGTCATCATCGGCTATCTGCTAATCGGTACCGACAACACCGCGCGCAAGCAGGCGGAAGAGGCTCTGCGTAGGGCAGGCGCCCTGCAGAGCGCTATTTTCAATAGCACCAACTTCTCGAGCATCGCCACGGACGCGAAGGGCGTCATCCAGATCTTCAACGTTGGCGCCGAGCGCATGCTCGGCTACACCGCCGCCGAAGTGATGAACAAGATCACGCCGGCCGACATTTCCGATCCGCAGGAAGTAATTGCACGCGCCAAGGCCCTTTCCGTCGAACTCGCCACCCCGATTACGCCCGGCTTCGAGGCCCTGGTGTTCAAGGCCTCGCGCGGCATCGAGGATATCTACGAGCTGACCTACATCCGCAAGGACGGTAGCCGCTTCCCGGCGGTGGTGTCCGTCACAGCCCTGCGCGACGCGAAGGAGGTCATCATCGGCTATCTGCTGATCGGTACCGACAACACCGCACGCAAGCAGGCGGAGGAGGCGCTTTTGAGAGCCGGGGCGTTGCAAAGCGCGATTTTCAACAGCGCGAACTTCTCGAGTATTGCGACGGACGCGAAGGGCGTAATCCAGATCTTTAACGTTGGCGCCGAGCGCATGCTGGGCTACACGGCGGCCGAGGTGATGAATAAGATCACACCCGCCGACATTTCCGATCCAAAGGAAGTGATTGCGCGCGCCAAGACATTGAGCGTCGAGCTCGGAACGCCGATTACACCCGGTTTTGAAGCCCTCGTGTTTAAGGCCTCACGCGGGATCGAGGACATCTACGAGCTGACCTATATCCGCAAGGACGGGAGCCGGTTTCCCGCTGTGGTGTCCGTCACGGCGTTGCGCGATGCGCAGAGCCTGATCATTGGTTATCTGCTGATTGGTACCGATAACACGGCGCGTAAACAAATCGAGGAAGAGCGGATGAAACTCGATCAGCGGCTGCGGGAGCAACAGTTCTATACCCGCTCTCTTTTTGAGTCCAATATCGACGCCATCATGACCACCGATCCTCAGGGCATCATTACGGACGTCAACAAGCAGATGGAGGCGCTCTCCGGGTGCACACGCGATGAACTGATTGGCGCACCTTTCAAGAATACGTTTACCGATCCGGAACAGGCGGAGGCGAGCATCAAGCAGGTGTTGGCCGAAGGAAAGCTCACCAACTACGAGCTGACGGCGCGAAGCCGCGATGGCAAGGAGACCGTGGTCTCCTACAACGCAACGACCTTCTATGACCGGGACCGGAGACTCCAGGGGGTCTTCGCGGCGGCGCGCGACGTCACGGAGCGCAAGCGGCTGGATCAGGTGCTGCAGGAGAGGAATGTCCAATTGCAGGCCGCTATGGTCGAGGCGGAGCGCGCCAACCGGGCGAAGTCGGATTTCCTGTCGAGCATGAGCCATGAGCTTCGCTCCCCACTGAATGCAATCCTCGGTTTCGCGCAGTTGATGGGGACCGCCTCCCAGGCACCGACGCCGAACCAGAAGGAAAGTATCGATCAGATCCTCCAGGCTGGATGGCATCTATTGAAACTGATCAACGAGATTCTGGATCTCGCGAAGATTGAATCTGGAAAGCTCTCCATGTCGTTGGAGTCGGTTTCGTTAGAGGAAATCATGAGCGAATGTAAAAATATGGTCGAAGGGCAGGCGCAAAAACGAGGCCTCCAAATGATCTTTCCTCAGTTTGACGTTCCCTTCTATGTTCATGCAGACCGAACCCGCCTGAAACAGATTTTGATCAACTTTCTGTCCAACGCGATCAAATACAATCGTCCCCATGGGAGCGTCGAGGTGATGTGTGTGGCGAACAGCCCGGGGCGTATCCGCATTAGCATCAAGGATACGGGTCTCGGATTGCCTCCGGAAAAGCTGGCGCTCTTGTTCCAGCCGTTCAACCGACTGGGCCAGGAGTCCAGCGGCGAGGAAGGGACCGGTATTGGCCTGGTGGTGGCGAAGCAACTGATCGAGTTGATGGGGGGCGTTGTCGGCGTGGAAAGCACGGTAGGCAAGGGGAGCGAATTCTGGTGTGAATTGATGGTCGCTGCTCGATCACAATTTGCGGTTGCAAGCGGCAAACCCAGTGCCCCGGTGCCGACGCGAGTCCCTAAGGGCACAAAAATACGCAGCCTGCTTTATGTGGAGGATAATCCGGCCAATATGAAGCTGGTCGAGCAGCTCATTGAACGCCGACCTGATATAAAAATGCTCACGGCCGTGAACGGGATTCTCGGGGTCAAGCTGGCGCAAAAGAACCTGCCGGATGTGATCCTGATGGACATCAATCTACCCGACATCAGTGGCATCGAGGCCCTGAAAATCCTTCTAACGGATCCGGCCACGGCGAATATTCCCGTCATCGCCCTAAGCGCTAATGCCATGCCGCACGACATCCAGAAAGGCCTGAGTGCAGGGTTCTTCGGTTATCTGACCAAGCCCATCAAGGTCGATGAGTTTATGGACACACTGAACATGGCGCTGGAGCTGTCTCTCGACAATGGCCACCTGAATCAGGAGGCTCTGGCAGTTCTTCCTGGGGCTTTAGTTGAAAAACTTCGCGAGGCGACCCTGGCCGCGGACCTGGACAGGATCATGGAGTTGCTGAACCAGGTGGATCACGGCGATCATGAAGTTGCGAATGGATTGCGTGTATTGGCCTCAAACTTTGACTATCAGAAATTGCTTGATTTACTGGGTCAGTCAGGAAATGTGCCATGAGTGACAACACAGAGCATTCTGAAACGGCGGATATTCTCGTAGTCGATGATACGCCAGCTAATCTCCAGTTGTTGGCCGGGCTTCTCAAGAAGCGGGGACACAAAGTGAGACCGGTTCCGAGTGGTAAACTGGCCCTGCAGGCGGCACGGCGCCAACCGCCGGATCTTATCCTGCTCGACATCAACATGCCGGAGATGGATGGGTATGCGGTGTGTGCAGAGCTTAAAGCCGACCCACGGCTTGCTGAAATCCCCGTCATCTTCATCAGCGCCAATACGGAGGTATTGGACAAAGTTAAGGCCTTTTCCGCCGGCGGAGTTGACTATGTGACCAAGCCGTTTCAGTTTGAGGAGGTTGAAGCGCGCGTGTGTACCCATCTGGAGCTGTGTCGCCAGAAACGGCTATTGAAGGAGAACCTCGAAAGCTTGAGTAAACTGGCGATACTGCGCGATAATCTCACCCATATGATTGTCCACGACATGCGCTCTCCGTTGATGGCGGTTGCCTGCTGTTTGGATCTGCTGCGGCCCTTACTGGAAGGGAAAGATGAGGATACGGTCCGATTTTGGAAGCTAGGGCAGGTGTCGGCGAAGGAATTGACCGATATGTGCAACGCCTTACTTGATGTCAGTCGCCTCGAAGCCGGGCAGATGCCGGTCACTTGCGAGCCCTGCGATCTGCTCGCCATGGCGGGAGAAGCGGCGGCGGATATTGCGCCGCTGGCCGACTTCCGGAAAATTCTCATTCAGGTGCAAGGCGCACCCGTTTCTGTTACGGCGGATAAGGGACTGCTTCACCGTGTCCTGGTGAATTTAATCAATAACGCAGTCAAGTATGCGCCCGGAGGATCCGAGGTCGTCGTGAGCGTTACCGGGTCGGGAGAAGCGGTGCGGGTGGAGGTAACGGACACCGGACGCGGTATTGCTCCTGAAGACCATCAGAAAATATTTGAGAAGTTTGGCCAGGTTGCGGGAGACCAGGGCGGGGCCAAGCACTCCTGTGGGCTCGGCCTGACCTTTTGCAAACTGGCCGTTGAGGCCCACTCCGGGCAGATCGGCGTCAACAGTGAAGTTGGCAAAGGGAGCACCTTCTGGTTCACATTACCCCTCAGATGAATGCTGACATCCTCATCGTTGATGATACGCCTGCCAACCTTCAACTGTTGGCTGGGTTGCTCAAGAAACATGGGCACAAAGTACGTCCGGTCCCCAGCGGTAAGCTGGCCCTGCAGGCGGCGCGACTCGCGCCGCCTGACCTCATTCTTCTCGACATCAACATGCCGGTGATGGATGGCTATGCCGTCTGTACGGAGCTCAAGGCGGATCCCCGGCTTGCTGAAATTCCCGTGATTTTTATCAGTGCCAATACAGAGGTATTGGACAAAGTTAAGGCCTTTTCCATGGGCGGCGTGGATTATGTAACCAAACCATTTCAGTTTGAAGAGGTGGAGGCGCGAGTTGAGACTCACCTTAAAATAAGGCGGCTGCAGGTTGAGATCGGGGCGCTCAACCTCTCTCTTAAGGATCGGGTTCAAGCGCAAGTTAAGGAGATCTCGGACTCGCAAATTGCAACGATCGTCGCCTTTGCCAAGTTGGCAGAATCCCGCGACGAAGATACCGGCAACCACATTCTCCGGGTTCAGCGGTACTGCCGGGCCCTAGCAACCCGTCTGGCTGAAGATGGCGTGTTCGGCACGCTTATAAACGATACTTTTATCGAGAACATCTACCAGGCCAGTGCCCTGCACGATATCGGCAAGGTGGGTATTCCCGACAGGATTTTACTAAAGCCTGGGGCGCTCACAGCCGAGGAATTGGACATTATGAAAACCCATACGACACTGGGAGCCAAGACCCTCGCGGCGGTTCTGGCGAGCTATCCGAACAATGGCTTCGTTCGAATGGGTATGGAAGTTGCCCAATCTCACCACGAGCGCTGGGATGGAAGTGGTTATCCCGGGGGACTTTCAGGAGAGTCCATTCCGTTAACCGCGCGGATCATGACTTTGGCCGACCAGTATGATGCCCTGCGGAACAAGCGCCCTTACAAGCCGGCATTTGATGCCGCAAAGACCTACGCGATTCTCGTCGGCGGGGACGGGCGGAGCAACCCCAACCATTTCGACGCGCGGGTGCTTGCCGCTTTCAAAAATATGGCTACTGAGTTTGAGGCAATCTTCACGGACCTTCAGTAGATATGCATACAGATTCCAGGATCGTGATCTTGTCAGCGAGTTCCGGCAGCGGACATACGCGAGCGGCGGCAGCGCTGGAGGCCGCCTGCGCGGGACTGCCCGGCGTTGCCTCGGTGAAACATATTGACGTGTTGAAATTCACGACGTCCGTATTTAGGGCCTTGTATGCGGAGCTCTACGAGCAAATGGTCAGCAAGACGCCCTCGCTATGGGGGTGGTGGTACGAGAAGAGCGATACACCCTGGAAGGGCGAAAAGTTTCGTGTTGCCGCAGAGCGCTTGCAGATGCGACCGCTCCTGGACTTCCTGCGTGCCGAAAAACCAGACATCACTATTTGCACGCACTTCCTGCCCTCCGACATGGTTTCCTACATGCTGGGGAAAAAGCTTCTTTCCACGAAGCATGCTGTTGTCGTGACCGATATGCACGTTCACGCACTTTGGTTGTGCCATCATTTTGAGCGCTATTTTGTCGCTACAGAGGAAGCGGCTTACTATTTGAACCAGCTTGGCCTTCCTGAGGACCGGATCACGCTTTCAGGAATTCCCATTCACCCTGTGTTTTCGCAGCCCATGGATCTGGATGCCCTGCGGCTGAAACTCGAGGTGGACCCCGCCTTACCCGTTGTTCTGCTTTCCGCGGGAACCTTCGGCATGGAATCAAGTCTTGAAGGCGTTCGGGCGCTCATGCATCTTCAGTCCCCGGCGCAAATCTTCACGATATGTGGAAGGAACGACGATCTCCTGCGCGAGGTCAAACGCGTTACGGAAACGGCGCCATCGCATCTGAAATTCCGGGCTTTGGGTTATGTGGAAAACATGCACGAGTGGATGGCGCTTTCGGACATATTGATCGGTAAACCCGGGGGGCTTACGCTGTCAGAAGCCCTGGCGAGTGCCCTGCCGATGGTTCTTCTGGATCCCATACCCGGGCAGGAGGCGATTAACGCGTCCAGCCTCCTTGAGCAGGGCGTGGCTGTGACTCCGACGGATGTCATCACACTGCCCTACAAGGTGGACGTGCTGTTGCGCGAGCCGCAGCGTCTCGCAACGATGAAGGAACGTATGCGGCAACTGGCGCGACCACGGGCGGCCTATACGATTTTGGAGACCCTGCTCAAAGCCAGCCCGATATTTGACCAGAAAGCTCATGACCCCGCTCAAGACCAGATCAGCGCCGAAGGGTTAGTGCGAGACGAGAAAGAATTGAATTAATCGAAATATGTTCATGATTAGGACAAGAAAAGAGTTTTGAACAGAAGCACGCGAAGGCCGCTAAGGATGGAGTGTTTACGCCTTCGGCAAAAATGCCAGGTGTTTGAATTCCAAAAATAATTACGGCTACGGCGTACTCGCCGCTGGGGCCTTTGCGTGCTTCTGTTCAAAAATCTTCGTTTTGGTTTCGGCTATGCCGGATTGAGCCATTATGACAGACAAGCTAATATTTCCGGACAGTTTTATTTGGGGAACCTCGTCCTCTGGGCACCAGGTGGAGGGGGGCAATGAGTACTCCGATTGGTGGTCGTGGGAGAAGAAGGGCTTTGTTGCAGACGGCACGGTATCCGGGCGTGCGATGGATTACTGGAATCGCCACGAGGAGGATCACGCGCTCATGGCGAAACTGGGCTACAAGGGATTTCGCCTCGGCATCGAGTGGGCCCGCGTCGAACCGCAAAAGGATTGTTTCTCTCGCGATGCGATTGAGCAATATCGACGCATTCTCCAATCGCAGCGCAATCATGGCCTCAAGATCTGCCTCACCCTGCACCACTGGGTCCTTCCGCAATGGGTCGCCGACCGGGATGACTGGCTGAATCCCGACACCGTAGAGCGCTTCCTCCGGTACGTGAAGTTTGTGGTAGATGAACTGGGCGCTTTTCCCGATTACTGGGTGACGCTTAATGAACCCATGGCGCCCGCTATATTGGGCAATTTCCTGGGTCGGTTTCCTCCGCAGCGCCATTCGTTCAGGGCCTACCGCGCCGTGACGCGCGCCTACCTTCGGGCGCACGCAGGAGCCTACCGTCTCATCCATCAGGGTTGTCCATTCGCCCCTGATGGCACGTCCACCAAAGTCGGCGTCGCCATGGCCTACCCGCTGATTGAACCCTGGCGTTCACCTGGCCTTGCCGGCTGGTATGAGCGTTTCGCTGCATTCATGTCTCGCCGCGCCTCGACACTGGGATGGGACCACACGATTCAGACCGGTCGGCCGCACTGGATCCATGGCGGGCCGGCCATTGACGGCATTCGAGGTTCCTATGATTATTGCGGCATCAATTACTACATGCGAGTGTCGCTGAAGTATGATCGAACCTATCGCGACCAATACCGCATCGATGATATGAAAGCACCCCCAGGAGTTGAAATGACGCAGATGGGCTGGCAGATTTACCCTGAGGGTCTCTACCGCACTATTCGCGCCGTATGGGAGCGCTTTGGTAAGCCCATCCTCATCACAGAAAATGGGATCGCAGACGACACTGATTCGCAGCGGCCACGATATATCATCGAGCATCTGGTACAAGTGCACCGGGCGATTCGTGAAGGCATACCGGTCGTCGGATATTATCACTGGTCGTTCGTCGATAATTTTGAATGGCGCGAAGGCTTTTCCAAGCGGTTCGGGCTGATTGCGGTTCGGCACGACGACCCGGCGCTGGAACGCGTTCCGCGGCCGAGCGCGCTACTCTATTCTGAAATTGCCCAAAAAAATGCCATCACGCGGAAAATGGTTGAGACTCATGCGCCAGAGGCCGTCGCCGCCCTATTTGGATCCTAGTAGCGTAGGGGCGACTATTAAAGACACTTTTAGGGAGCATCTCTTTCCTGCCACCCCTCTATGGGATTATCTTTCGGCATTGAGCCAGGAAATAGTCTTGCGACCAGAGGTCAAGAGACGGCAATTCCGCCGGCTTGATGAAACGACGGACGTCGTCACGCGCTTGCCGCCAATCCAGTGCGTTGACGGTAGCTTGCAGTCTAATCGTAATCTACTGCCCCAGAATGGATTACGATTATGATTATGATTACGAAGTAAATTCCAGCAATCACAATCTCGCAAACGAGTTTAAAACATCAGCAAATACAGGCTTTTACAAGCATCAAACGCTGTCTATGGGATGACAATGTCATCATTCTGTAATTGGCCAAAATAACGCCATACCCCGCTTCGCCCAGAAATGGTGTTTTGTGGGAGGGGCTGTAGGGAACCAGGCTATATATGACAACGCGATGCGTTGTAGGAGGGCGGGCGCTACGAGCCCGCCTGCGGTGAGCCTGTTGAACCCGCCATTGGCGCCATGCAGGCGAAGTGAATGTCGCGCTCATAGCCATTCGACAGAGCTCATGGCAGGCGCGCGACCTCCTAAGGAAGGCCCGTACGTGTACGTATACGCGGGCCTTTCACTGATCACAGACCTAGTAATTGGCCGCGTTGAGCCAATAGGTCATGGTAGAGTCGCTTCTGGGCGTCCGACAGGAAGCATATGTCCAGCAGTTGTCGGCAGCCCGGCAAGGCCGTAGCCAATTCATGGAGGCAATCCACCACACTATTTTGATTGAGGCCCAAGCGCTCTCCAGCGAAGTAATCAAGCCACAGGGTTTGACTCATTTTTTTCTTCCGGCCCTTGATCGACAGGGCGATCTCTTCCATATCTCCCGCTTTCTTACCGATGGCCATGAAGGCCACAGTGGTGCTTAGGAAATCATAGGCAGGCGAGAGTTCAACTTTGCCATCCCGTGTGATGAGGGAAAAATTCTTCAGGTGCATATCCTCGTTGCCAACCAGAAAGTTGAAAAGGCACCGCTTCAGGAGCTTCACCTTTTCAAGCAGGGGAAACGTACAATACCGGTTGATGACCTCCACTACCTGTTCCATGCTGGAGTTGTATTTCGTATCCCGGCTAAACCCACTCAATTGGGCGAAATCCTCAGTGGCCAGCTTCTGGCCGTGTCCCGTTCGGTCAAACCGCCGAATGAAAAATGAGCGGGATCCATCCTGACAGTAAAGTAAGCCTTGCACGGGAACCTCGATACCAACCAGGCCTGCCATGCCCAGGGTGACAGCCTCGTTTTCAGGTAATTCAGGATAAAGTTCGTGTTGGGGCTTAATAATATAACGTCCGCCACGATCCACGATTTCGAATGTGCCCGCCTTGATACGCAGGGTCACGCTCAACTTCGGCTGTATGCCCTGGATTGACATCTTGGAGGCGCGGAGGGTGGCTTCACGCCGCTGGGTTTCCGCGCTGTAAGGGAAGTCATGGAGTCGGGTCAGGCCCGGCGCCAGCCGGCGCAGACCGGCCAGTGAGTAGCGATCGGTTCCGCAGGTTTCATAAGTGATCGGGCAGCGGTTCATGATTCCACCGCTTTCACGGTGACCGACCCAACCAGATCGTTCCCCACCGTCATCAGTTGGCTGAAGTAATCCAACCGGTCTATTTTATTCTGCTTGAGCAACCCCTCCAGCATGATGCCTTCAGGAAGTACGCCGTCGAAAAAAGGCGGGAAACGGTTGTAGGTATATTCAGATTCCGAAGTGGGCATCGTAAGGGAAACGGGGGGGCCCTCATAGTCGGTTTGGTAGCGGAATTTGTAGTGGTGACCCGGCTCCCATTCTTCAAGGCAACCCGCCAAATGACCGTTTACAAAAACGTTCGCTTTCTTCATTTCGACCCCTCTTCGCCTGAAGCCTGTGCGCTACTCGCTTTCAGCATCTCAACTACGAGAGGACTTTTCACCACCAGTTCCATATTCAAAACGGAAAATATTTTCAGAATAGTATCCATCTGAACGGTTTCCTTGCCTTTTTCAACATCAAAAACAGAGGCCTTCCCCACCCCTGCCAGTCGGGCCAGTTGAGCCTGCGATAGTCCCGCCTTTCGGCGGTGAAACCGAACACTCGCACCCATTTTTAGGACCGTATTCATTCAGATTTCCCCACTTTAAAATGATAATTTGTACTTTTATGGCACTAATATGGTGCAACATCTTCTTTTCAACAAGAGAAAAGTAAGTATATTACTGTTATAAGATGATAAACCATCCATTACGCGCATCAGCATGAGATAAAGCCTCATAAATACTGTTATAACAAGACTAGGCCATTTATAGGTGCTGGGTTAATGCCAGTCCCACCGGGATCAGGAAGTCTGAGGAAAGTGGCAACGGCGTCTCGCCGTTGGAAAGAAAGACCTTAGCTACGCTCAATCAGCGACTACACTCGTGTTGCAGAATCGTTGCTAAACCTTGTCAACATGGATGATTATAGCGCACAAGTCTCGGCCAATGTAGAGGTAGAACCCACCCCTAACCCCTCCGAGGAGGGGATCAATTCATAGAGGTGGTTCTGGAGACAGCCCGCTCCGCTCGGAACACGCCATCTCCTTATATACCCGTGCCCGTGACTGCAGGAACGATGAGCACCACCAAGGCCGTCGCCGCCGACAGTGCGTGGACCACCAGAATGACGGGCGGACGCTCCTTGCGCATAAGGACTCTACACCACGGTCTTCTTGAGCTTGCTGTAACCCCAGTTCTCCGCCATCTCGCCGTGCACAACATACTGGTTGATTGCCGTCAGTTCATCCGCGAGCAATCCATTTAACGCATCGATCATTTCTTTACTGCTTTTCATCCGCATCGCCTTTCAGTTTAGTGTTTCTTATCAGAGTTAATGCCAGTTTTCGAGACTTCAGCCGCTATTCACTTCATCTGCGATACTGCAAAATCCCAGTTCGCCAGATGCTCAAGGAACGTTTCTAGGAAATCCTTCCGCCGGTTCTGGTAGTCAAGATAGTAGGCGTGTTCCCATACGTCGCACGTCAGGAGTGCGGTTTGCCCGTGTGCCACGGGCGTGTCCGCGTTCGCCGTCTTGATGATCTTCACGGTCTCACCTTCCTGTACCAACCACACCCAGCCACTACCGAATTGCGCGAGCCCTGCTGCCACGAAGGCGCTCTTGAACTCCGCGTAACTACCGAAGGATTTCTTGATCCGCTCCATCAATTTTCCCGTCGGCTCGACTCCTCCTCCCGCCTTCATGCTTTGCCAGAAGAAGGTGTGGTTCCACACTTGGGCCGCGTTGTTGAAAACCGCCGCCTTGTCCGCCGCGCCCGCTGTATCGGAAATGATCTTTTCAAGCGATTGATCCGCCAAAGGCGTATTGGCGACGAGCTTGTTCAGGTTGTCCACATAAGCTTGGTGATGTTTTCCGTAGTGGAAGCTCATCGTCTTAGAGGTGATATAGGGTTCTAGAGCAGCCTGCGCATAGGGTAGTTCGCCTAGATATGTTTTCATCGTTTATCTCCTTCTTTATAATGACGACACGATAGGCGATGTGCTGGATCCGTGGTATCGGGAACACCCTTATTTTTCAGATCTAAAAGCCTTAAGTTTTATGGCGTCTATCGCTGCACCTCATAACGAAAGTTTCGCCGTGACCCGCCAAATGGTGTTGCCAACATCGTCAGCCACCAGCAGTGCACCCCGTTTGTCGATGGCAACACCCACAGGCCGTCCCATCGCGTGGCCATTCTCCTTGACGAAACCTGTCAGGACGTCAACCGAGCTGCCTGACGGAACGCCGTCCGTGAACGGCACAAACACCACTCGATAGCCGCTGCGCGGCTTGCGATTCCAAGAGCCGTGCTGTCCGACAAACATTCCGCGCTCGAAACGGGCAGGCAAGGTCGTGCCTTGCGAGGAGGCGAGTCCCAGTGAGGCGGTATGCGACCCCAATGCGTAATCTGGCACAATGTCCTTTGCCACCAGTTCGGGGTTCTGCGGTTTGATGCGTGTGTCGATGTGAGCCCCGAAGTAACTGTAAGGCCAACCGTAGAAAGCGCCGTCGCGAACTGCCGTCATGTAATCGGGTACCAGATCGCTGCCCAGTTCATCGCGTTCATTTACCGCTAGCCGCTTCTGGTTTCATGCGCCGTATTGCTAATGTAAGACTCTCCGTTGCCCACCTTCCGTATGGCTGCGATCAGTTCCTCAGAAGCGCGGTTCTTGCATACATAGCCATGTCCTCCGGCATCGAAAACCGATTGGGCGAGGGTGGAGGCTGAAAAGCCGGACAGGGCGAGAATCCTGGTCGACGGGTGTTCTGATAGAATGCGACGAATGGTGAGAATGCCGGTCATTCCAGATAACATGATGTCCATGATCACAACGTCGGGTTTGAGTCGCTTTACCATTTCGATGGCTTCCTCTCCCGATCCGACCTCCGCGATAACGTGCAGATCCTTCGTTTCATTGATCATGATCTTCACATGTTCGCGTATGGGGAGATAGTTTTCCACAAGTAATATTCTCATGATTGCTCCCTGGAATTTGTCAGAAGTCCTTCAACTGCTTATCTATTCGGCCAGACTGCTTCCCTGCAAGATGAGCCTTTTCGGCATCAAGGAAGACTCCATATTCGCCGAGGGTTACCGTCAACAGGGTTGCCGTCATGGTTGCGAACGCACCTTCCCGTTGGAAATTTTGCGTTGTTGGCAAGTTGTTTTGCATTTCCCAATGCTGCCCCCCTGCATTGTCTTCAAGCAATTGCAGGAACACCGCCTTGGCAACGAGGTTGCTCTGGCTCAACTCCTCGGGAAGCGAGTATTTAATCTGTCCGATGACGCTCTTCCCCGCATGGTCCATGAAGAATAGGGCCTCAACCTTGATTCCTGCCTTATTGTAGAGTCGGACAATTGTATTCGAATAGGTGCCAGCGAAGGATTCGTTAGAGTGGCCGTACCGCTCCGTAGCCTCATTCGATGTTTCGCCGATTCTTGCCAAGGCGTTGCTTACGAACAGTGCACCTAAAATCACTATGGCCGTTATTTTCATCATTTTCTCCATTTTCGCCCCATGGCAGTCTTGTTCGGGGTTCAGCGATTCGTTTACGGCGAAGGACTCCTTAACGGAGCCTTGTCGCGTTCTCTTCGTTCCGCCTCTTCTTTGATTATCTTCCTCTGCCGACCTTTATCGTTGTACTGTTGCCTATCTGCATCGACGTCTGGGTCTTTCGACAACCGCTTTTTTTCTTTCTCGGTCAACGTGGCGGAGTTCGTGCCCTCGTGAAGGATGATGAGATTTGTAACCGCAGGACGAATGACGAGGTTCGTAACCGCCTTATTTTCATCTGCGTAGATCGTACCTATGGATCCCACTACTACTCCGAGCCCAACGGCCAAATACGTTTTTATAGCCATCTTCATAACCTTTCGTATTGCTGCTCTGTATACTTCCAGTCATCACCATAATAGACGCTATGACCCATGAGCGGAATAGGCAAACCACTTACATTAGAGGTCTATAAACCCTAGGTGATTTCAACGGTCATTAGGAATAGACTGTCGGGAAGCCCGCGGGCAAGATGGTGGTGAGGATTAATTCGATCAAGAAGGAGGGTGACATGCCGGAAGCGATTATCAAAAAATTCCAGAAAGAGTACGGGGCCAAGAAAGGGAAGCAGGTGTTCTATGCAACAGCAAACAAACAGGGCCGAGACTCTGAGACGTTCAAAAAGAAAAAAACAGCACAGCCCAGAAAGCCGGGAAAGAAAGAGCGATCTTGAGTAAGGTAATTCGAATACATATATCATCCGGTGCCTGATGGCCACCCATGTCCGGTCTACTCTACAGTGCCGGGTAGTGAGTGATAAAACCGTAACTAATAGAAAAGGAGAGTTGAAGTCATGAAAACAACATTCGTATGGATAGCGATGATTGTGGCAGCGACTGAAGTCATGGCCGGTCCCAAGCCGGTGCAACTCAGTTTGACTCCGGATATCGCTGTATTTGACAGAACCGAGAGGATCAACGGGGTGAGTCTCAGCATCTGGGGTGAAAATCCGCAAACAGCGTTGGCTGTGGGCTTGGTCAATGGATCTACGGGACAGAGCGCCGGACTGAGCATCGGACTACTGAATTATGCCGAAAACTACAAGGGCCTGCAGTGGTCGTTCGTCAACTACACGAAGGGCGACTTCGTGGGCTGGCAGGGCGGTCCCCTCGTCGGAGTCCTTCTCAGCGCCGTAAACTACACCGGCGGCTCCATGGAGGGGTTGCAACTCGGTGCCGTGAACTACGCGGGTCGCCTGACAGGCTTGCAGTTTGGTCTAGTGAACATCGCAGATTCAGTGCCTGGCGGCGGACAGATCGGGCTCGTTAATGTTATCCGTGAGAACACAAGTTGGTTCACTGGTCTGCCAAATGAACTGGCTCCTGCTATGGTTCTGGTCAACTGGCGGTTCTAATCGATAAGCGGTTATACCCTATGAGAGATGATCGACTTCAGGAGGGAAGTAGTATCATGAAAACGAAAAAAAAAGCCCGCAACAGCACAGAGACCAATAAGAAGAAAGTTGGTTTTGCCGCTGCGCTCGAAGAAGGCCACTTGGGAAGTGGAGGGGAACGGCACCAGGTCGCCGGCGCGGATCACCCTGTGCTGACAACCAATCAAGGCCTCCCCGTTTCCGACAATCAAAACTCGCTACGGGCCAATACGCGCGGCCCGACCCTCTTGGAGGACTTCGTCCTTCGCGAAAAGATCACCCATTTCGATCACGAACGCATTCCGGAGCGTATTGTCCATGCGCGCGCGACAGGCGTGCATGGCTTCTTCGAGCTGACTTCCTCGTTGCAACAATACACTACCGCCAGGATACTCACCGAGGTCGGTGAGAAGACCCCCGTGTTTACTCGCATATCGACCGTCGCAGGCGGCGCCGGTTCGGTGGATACCCCTCGTGACGTACGCGGTTTTGCCATCAAGTTCTACACCAAGGAAGGCAACTGGGACCTGGTCGGCAACAACATCCCGGTATTCTTCATCCAGGATGCCATCAAGTTTCCCGACCTCATCCATGCCGTCAAGATGGAACCCGACCGCGGTTTTCCGCAATCGGCAACCGCGCACTCCACGTTCTGGGATTTCATTTCGCTTACGCCTGAAGCTATGCACATGGTGATGTGGATCATGTCTGATCGCACACTGCCGCGTTCGTTGCGGATGATCGAAGGCTTTGGCGTGCATAGTTTTCGGCTGATCAATGCGGCAGGTAAGTCCACTTTCGTCAAATTTCATTGGCGTCCCAAGCTCGGCTTGCAGTCCACCATCTGGGATGAGACCGTCAAGATTGCCGGCGCGGACCCGGACTACCACCGCCGCGACATGTTCGAGTCCATCGCGGCGGGCAAATTTCCCGAGTGGGAATTCGCGGTTCAGCTCTTCACGCAGGAGGAGGCCGACAGATTCCCCTTCGATCATCTGGACGCTACCAAGCTGATTCCCGAAGAGTTGGTGCCATTAAAAGTGATCGGCCGCATGGTGCTGGATCGCTGGCCGGCCAATTTCTTCGCCGAAACCGAACAGGTTGCCTTTTGCCCTGCCAACGTGGTGCCAGGCATCGATTTCTCAAATGATCCACTATTACAGGGTCGATTGTTCTCCTACCTCGACACGCAGTTGTCGCGCCTGGGTTCAGCCAACTTCCATCAGATCCCGATCAACGCACCCAAGTGCCCGTTCGGTAACCAGCAACGTGACGGACACATGCAGATGGGACAGCCGACGGGCCGTGTTGCCTATGAGCCTAACTCCTTATCCGGCAACTCACCGCGCGAAACGCCGGTGAAGAGTTTCCATAGCGCTTCCGTAGTGGACACCGGCGAGAAGGGCCGCATCCGTGCCGACAGCTTCGCCGACCACTACAGTCAGGCGCGGCAGTTTTATCTCAGCCAAACTGCGTATGAGCAGGCGCACATCGCCTCGGCGTTGGTGTTTGAGCTTTCCAAGGTTGAGCACATCCACGTGCGTGAGGCGATGGTGGGACACCTGCGACACATAGAGGAGGACTTGGCGAAGCGGGTTGCGGCGGGCCTTACGTTCGACAAGATGCCCGATGCCCCGGCGGCCGCTGCGCCTGTGAAGAAAATGGCGCCATCACCTGCATTGCAGATCATCGGCAAAATGAAGAACACCCTTGAGGGGCGCGCCATCGCCATCCTAATCGCAGATGGTTCAGATGGCACGGTCATCAAGAAGATCAAGAAGGCTGCGACCGACGCGGGGGCGGCCGTGAAGATCGTCGCGCCCAAGGTCGGCGGCGCGAAACTCGCCGATGGCTCGATGCTGCCGGCGGATGGACAATTGGCGGGAACGCCTTCGGTCCTGTTCGACGCAGTGGCCGTTATTCTCTCTGAAGAGGGTGCCAAGGCCCTATCGGTGGAAAGCGCCGCAATCGATTTCGTGCGCGATGCCTTCGGCCATCTTAAGGCAATCGCCGTCGACAAAGGCGGCCACGCGCTTTTGAAAATAGCAAATGTTGAACAGGACGCGGGCGTCATAGATGCCAATAACAAAGTCGCATTTATCGCTGCTGCAACGACGCGGCAATGGGATCGCGAGAAGTCCGTACGAACACTCGCCTAAAGGAGAGCGGTAATGAATATTCTGATGGCTTAACACTTATTTGTTTGGAGAAGAACGCATTATGTTTTTTCAGCGTTTGAAAACGTTGGGGCTCGCACACAACTCATACGTCATCGGTTGCGGCGAAGGGCTCGCGGTGGTCGTCGATCCGCGGCGTGACGTCGACGACTATTTACGCCTTGCACGCGAGAACGATTTATCCATCATCTACGTCCTTGAGACCCATCGACAGGAGGATTTCGAGTTCGGCTCAAGCTCGATCGCGCAGATGACGGGCGCGCAGATCGTCAGCGGTTGCCACGAACTGTTCGGCAAGACGGACGTGAAGCTCAAAGACGGTGAAGAACTTAAAGTGGGAACGACTCGTTTCGTAGCGCTCGAGACACCCGGGCACACGCCAGAAGGCGTGACTTATGCCGTTTACGTAAAGGATGCCGGAGAAAAGTGCTGGGGCGCCTTGACCGGCGATACGCTGTTCGTAGGAGATACCGGCCGCACGGATCTTACTGACCCGGAAAAGACCGGCGAGAACGCCGGCATCCTATATGACGCAGTTCATCGCCAGATCGGACCGCTCGGCGACCAGACGCTACTCTTCCCAGCTCACGGTGCGGGCTCGGCGTGCGGCGGCAACATTTCGGACCGCGATGATTCGACACTGGGGATCGAAAAGGGAACCAATCCCGTCTTCAAGAAAAGCCGCCATGGATTCGTTAAGCACAAGCTCGCAGAAAAAATGGCGCGCCCCCCATACTTCTCCGATATGGAAAAAGTCAACCTGCTCTCTGGCAGGCCGCTCAAGTGGCCTCCGACCTTTCACGTACTTCAGCCCAAGGAGTTTCAGAAGCGCATGAAAGAGGGGGTGGTGATCGACACCCGGGATCCGGAGGCATTTGCTGGGGCGCATATCCCCGCTTCCTACAACATTTGGCTCGCTGGCATGCCTGCGTTTGGCGGATGGGTTGCCACCGAGAAGTCTCGGATCTTTCTCGTCGTCGACAGCCCTGAGCATACGGAGAAAGCCCTCAAGTCGCTCGCGCGTATCGGCATCGATTCGGTGGAAGGGGTGCTCACCAGCGGCATCGAAACCTGGTACGAGCAGGGGTTGCCGATCGAAACGATAACGACGACGAGCGCTCTCGAGACGGCAAACTGGATGCAGGAGGGACGTGTGCACGTGCTCGACGTGCGGGACGAATATGAGTGGAACGAAAAGCATATTCCGGGAGCGATCCACCAGTTCGTGGGCTACTTGGAGGAGAACTTACCCCAGTTGCCGAAGGACAGCGAAATCGTGGTGCACTGCAGTGTCGGTCACCGCTCAGGGCTCGCCGTGAGCATTCTCAGGCGCCACGGTTTTTCACGCCTTCACAACATGCTCGGTGGCATCACTGCCTGGGAACAATTGGGGCTGCCGCTTGAGAAATCTGCTGTAGCGAAAAAAAAGGAGTGAGGTGAATATGGACTACGAAGGCGGTGCATGGTCGCCGTATCTGGTGGGGGCACTGATCGGCGTGCTTTCGATGGCGACGTTTTACTTTTCGGATAAGCCGCTCGGTGTATCAACGGCTTACGCGCGCCTTGCGGGCCTCGTCGGCAACCTATTCTCCAAGGGTCATACCGAGACGCTGAAGTACTATCAGGAGAAGAAGCCGAAGATCGAATGGGAGGTGATGCTAATGTTCGGCATTATGCTGGGAGCCTTCATTGCGGCTTATACCGGGGGGGAGATCACCGCCACGTGGGTTCCCGCCCTCTGGCAGGAGCGGTTCGGCTCGGCTGTTGTGTTGCGCGCGGGAGTCGCGCTCGGCGGCGGCGCCATCATGGCCTATGGCGCCCGGCTCGCGGGCGGTTGCACCAGCGGCCACGGAATCAGCGGCGCGCTTCAGCTTTCGGTGAGCTCGTGGATCGCGCTGGCCTGCTTTTTTATCGGCGCCGTCTCCACGTCAATGTTGTTGTTTCGCCTCTAAGGACACACGATGAACATTAATTCAGGCAAGCCAATCGACAGCCCGGTTCCGCCGGTTCTCGTCTTACCGGCGCGGGATAACGGGAAAGATGAAAAAGACACTCCGGACAAGCCGGATTCCGCACGCCAGCTCGTTCTCGGCCTCACGTTCGGTATCGTGTTTGGCTTCCTGTTGCAGAAAGGTGGCGTGGGCAAGTACGAAGTGTTGATGGGCCAGTTCTTACTGACTGACTTCACGGTGATCAAGGTCATGCTTACCGCGATTGCGGTGGGGATGTTTGGCATTTTCTCTATGCGCGCGATGGGGCTTGTTAAACTTCATGTAAAGCCGACCTGCTATGTCTCCAATATCGTGGGGGGACTGATTTTTGGCGTCGGACTTGGCCTACTGGGGTATTGCCCCGGCACGGGTGCAGCGGCGCTGGGTCAGGGTAATTACGATGCGATCTTCGGCATCGTGGGCCTGATGGCAGGAAGTTATCTCTTCGCCGAGACGTCGGACTATCTGGGCGCGACCCTACAGAAAATCGGCAATCGAGGCAAAATCATGCTGCCGGATCTGCTCGGCATGCGGCTCACCGTTTTTTTACTAATATTCGTGCCCCTGCTGGGCTTCATCTTACTCGCCATCGAACGCTTGGCGCCTTGAATGCACTGGATATAAATCCAGAATCCAGAAGTCAGAATTCAGAATGAGCACCCCAAGCACCAAATTTTCGCTGGCAGCAAATTATGACGCGGATTTGATTCCGCAGATTGGCGTCTATCCGGTCGACGAGGTGTATGGCAAGTTCCCCGCCGATGGCATCAGCGGCGGGCGGCCCCGTTACCTGGCTACGCCCCTCTCCAAACATGAACTGCGGAACTATATCCAAACGCTCGACCGCCACGGCATCGCCTTCAATTATCTGCTGAACGGCTCCTGCTTCGACAATCGTGAATGGACACGGGCCTGGCAGAAGAAGGCGACCTCCCTGCTGGCAAAACTGGGCGACCTGGGTGTGCGGCGCATCACCGTTTCCACGCCTTTTCTGCTGGAAATGGTCAAGCGCCGCTTTCCCGGATTCAAGGTGAAGGTCGGCATCTATGCGCAAGTCGACACCCCTCGGCGCGCCCGATTCTGGGAGGACCTCGGGGCGGACGCCATCACTTTGGAGAGTTTCTCCATCAACCGGGATTTCCGCCGGTTGGCCGCCATCCGTCAAGCGGTCCATTGCGAATTGCAGTTAATTGCGAACCACGTCTGCCTGCCGAACTGTCCGATCCAAGTGTACCATCAGAACGGCTTCGCCCATGCATCGGGCGGCTCCGGTGCCCTGTTCATCGACTATTGCTTTCTGCATTGTTCGCGTAAGCGCCTGGCGGATCCGTCGCTGTTCATCAAGGCCGCCTGGATCCGGCCGGAGGATCTGGGGTTCTATGAAGCCATGGGATACACGACCTTCAAACTGCTGGAGCGCGGCATTCCCTCGGCGGAACTGCTGCGGCGGGTCAAGGCGTATAGCGAGCGGCAGTTCGACGGGAATCTCGCCGAACTGTTCCTCTCGTACGGCTTCAAGGAACCGGCCCGGAAGGAGCGGTTCTGGCTGGCGCGCCATTTCCTGAAGCCGTGGCAGGTCAGTCCCCTCAAATTGAAGCCGATCTTCGATCTGGCGTCACGGCAGGGCATGCTCTCCTCGCAAGCGGAATGTCCGATCCGCGTGGATTCGCGAAAAATCCCCGCAGGGTTCCTGGAGGGTTTTCGCGACCGCGATTGCTCCACCCTGGCCTGCAAGGACTGCGGCTATTGCGAACGGATCGCGGCGCAGGCCGTCTCGGTGGCACCGGATTATCGCGACGCGCTGCTGCAACAATACGCCGAGGTGGAAAGCGGCATGGCCACGGGAGCACTCTGGAATGTTTAACGAACGCGCCAAGGGAGAGGAATTTCTGGACCGGCCGGATTGCGATCCGGAACTGGCCGCCATGAGCTATCGATTCATGGAAACGATCAACCGGAACTTCGGCGGCATCCGGGTGGTTCGCCGGTTTCTGGCCGCCGAAGCTGCAAGGCGCACGCCCGGTTCGCCGCTCCGCATCCTCGACATCGGATCCGGAAGTTGCGACATCCCGCTGGCGCTCAGCCTCTGGGGACAGGCGCACGCCCTGCCGCTGGACTTCACCTGCCTGGAAATGGCCGGCCCTGCGGCCCGCATTGCGCGGGCGAAGCTGGAACAGGCGGGCGATCCCGCAGTGCGCCTGCTGCACGAGGATGTCTTCGCCCACCAGCCGGCCGAACCGTATGACTACGCCATTGCGTCGATGTGCTTCCACCATTTCACTCAGGAGCAGATCCTCGATCTGGTGCAAAAGCTACGCGGCTTCGTGCGCGAAGCCGTCTTGATCAACGACCTACGGCGCTCGGCACTGGCGAGTCTGGGCGTCCGGCTGTTGCTGGCGGGCACCCCTTCCGGCCTGCGCCACGATGCCCTGCTCTCGATCCGGCGCGGCTTCAAGGTCCATGAACTGCGCGCCGGACTGGGTCGGCTCGACAACGTCTCCGTTTCCGTCGAGCCCGCCCGGTGGTTCCGAATTTCCGTTGTTGTCCGCTACATCCATGGAGGTCACTCATGACGATCATCATTAAAGGACTAGGCACCGCTACACCCCCGTTCTATGTCACCCAGAAGGAAGCCTTCGAATTCCTTTCCGCAAACCTGCCCTTGACGGCGGCCGAAGAGGAATTGTATCGCCGGATCCTTCTGGACGGGAAGATCAAGGGCCGCTATCTGGGAATGGATGCCAAAACGGATGCCCTCGAAACCAATCCCGACCGGCTGCTGGCGCGCTTTGTGAAATTCGGGCGTGCGACGGCGGTCGAGGCCGCGCGCCGGGCGATGGCGGATGCCCATGTGCGCGCAGAAGACATCCGGGGGCTGGTCGTCAACACCTGCACCGGCTATTTGTGCCCGGGCCTGTCCTCGTATGTTGCCGAAGACCTGCACTTGAACCCATCGATCCGTTTCCTGGACTTGATGGGGATGGGATGCGGGGCGGCCATTCCAAATCTCGAAGCCGCCGCCAGCATGCTGGCCCGGCGCGGAGAGGGTCCGGTGCTGAGCCTTGCGGTGGAAATCTGTTCGGCCACCATTTTCCACGGTTCGGATCCCGGGCTGGTGGTGAGTAATTCCATTTTCGGCGATGGCGCCGCGGCAGCCGTTCTCGATCTGTACAAGGAAGACCGCCCACAAAAAGGCTTGGCGCGGATCGTGGACTTCGAGTCCGGCCTCTATCCTCAGTATCGGGAAGACCTGCGTTACCACACGGAAGGCGGGCGCCTGCGGAATTGTTTGAACAAGCGGGTGCCCGTCATCGGCGCGCGCACTGCGGCCGAGGTCGGCTCCCGGCTTCTGGCCCGGCATGGCCTAACCCGGAAGGACATCGACTGGTGGGCGGTCCATCCAGGGGGCACTGCCGTGCTGGAACAAGTCGGCAAGCAATTGGATCTTGATAAGCCGAAACTGCGGTTTTCTTACGGTGTGTTCGAAAATTTTGGCAACATGTCATCTCCCTCGGTCTTATTCGTATTGCGGGACATTCTGGACAAGGGCCGACCCCAACCGGGCCAGACCGGCATGCTCCTCGCCTTTGGTGCTGGTTTTTCCGCGTTCGCCGCTCTAATTGATTTTTACGAGCCGATCTAAAACCAGAGGGTTACTTGGCGTTCGCAGCCTGACACCCAGGAACCAGGGTGTTTTCGGCCTTCGCTACCTGCTGCCGCAAGGATTTTTCCCTGATCGACCAATGTCATTCCCAATTCAATTGGAGCGGTGGTCTGCGCTGGCAGCTCTGATTTTGTTGTTTCCATGCGGGTATACCTGAACATATACATTAGGCGACACCAACTTGCATGGAACTCTAAGGTTTTTCGAACCGCAGAGTGATCCTTAGCCCGATAGGAAAGAGTCACTCGTTTTTGTAGGTTATTCCTGACATTCATCAATGTGAGTCGGCATCGAATCTGAGTGTCAGGTGTTTCATCAACTAGGAGACGAAGATGTCCATGATGCCTCAGAGCAAAGAACTGACGATGAGCGATTTTCCCTTTCTTGCGTATGCGCAGCACATGGCCGCAACTGCACGTTCCGATGCCGCCAAGCGTATGTTCGAGCTTTTCCTCGAGCAGGAGAAGCGGTGCCTGGCCGCGAAGGGGCTGGTGTGCAGGCATGAAAGTATCAATACGTAAGCATCAGAGGCTCTTGCAAAACCCTGTGGACGACACGGAGGTCGTCCCTCCATATTGCAAGACAGGTCGTTTTCTGCATCTTTTGGAGGGTCGTGCTCCGTCACGACCATCTTCTCTTGAGGTTTTGCAAGAGACTCAAATGAGATGTTTCAAATAATGGAAATGGAGAATTGAAATCATGAAAACAACAGTCAAGCAAAGCACAGACAAAAGAGTCAATGCGGCGAATACGCCCAAACGAAAACCGGAATCCAATGTGAATGAGAAGCTTGCTGAGGCGGGCCGCGCCCTGCTCGACGCAACCGCCCACGCAACCAAGTCAACCGCCAAGGAAGCCCGAACGCGGCTTTCGAAAGCGCTCGATAGCGGCAAGTCACTGCTCGGCCGCGTCGAAGACAAGGCGGGAGAGGGGGCGAAGTTGACCAACAAAATCGTGCACGAGCACCCCTACCACGCCATCGCCATCGCGCTCGGTGTAGGTGCTCTCATCCGCCAACTGGCATTGCGTCGCAAGTAACGCACTGATGGCTGAATCCGCGCTCGCTCCTATATGACCGCGCTATCAGCGTACCTGCGCTAAGGATAAATCCAGGCAGTGTTTCGCCTGTCAGTGATAAGGAAATTAGAAGTGTTAAGTAAGAAGATGCCCGATAGCGGTTGTATCGCTTTCGCTGTAATTTGATTATTAAAAGAAGGAGGAGAAGAAATGACAACTTTATTTTCGCCTATATTAGGCAATGTTATGTGGATAGGTGGCGGTTCGCTTGGTCTCGTGATTCTTATAGTCGTTATCGTTCTATTGTTGCGTCGTTAAGACGTGGCACGGCGATAACAGGGTAAAAACAGGAAACGAAAAAACAAAAAAGAAAAGAGGGTTGGTATGAAAAAGGTTATTACAATGATGAAATCAGTGTCGGTCGCAGTGGTCGTTATTGGGACTCTGTTCTCCATCACGGGATGTAACACGATGAAGGGCGCGGGCAAGGACGTCCAGGTCGTGGGAGAAAAAGTCCAAGACGCAGCGAAATAACGTAGGTGTTGCAAACGCGTTTAAGGAGTAACATTATGGAAAATAATATCTCTTTGGCCCATGAGCCTCATCGCAGTTTGGGTGATACTTCGGTAAAAAACGAAAGTTGTTCATCGGGTGTCTCTTGGAGTGCGGTGATGGGTGGCGCGTTTGTAGCCGCTGCGTTGTCACTGATCCTTTTGGCACTCGGTGCCGGACTAGGTCTATCCTCCGTTTCGCCGTGGTCGAATGTGGGTGCTTCCGCTTCGACGATTGGCAAGGGAGCCATCATCTGGCTGATCGCCATGCAAATTATTGCATCGGCGATGGGTGGGTATATGGCGGGCCGATTGCGCGTGAAATGGGCCGGTATTCACACGGATGAGGTTTATTTCCGGGATACCGCACACGGGCTTTTGGTTTGGTCGGTAGGACTCGTCATCACCGTTTATTTTCTGGCGTCTGCAGCCACCTCGATGGTGGGTGGAGTGGCTAGTGCGGCTACGGTGGCGATGAATACCGCCGCTCAAGAGGGAGGATCCGCTGGTAACATCGGGTATTTTGTCGACACGCTGTTACGTTCGGAGCAGCCAAGTTCGAATAGGATCGCTGCTTCGGAACGTACCGAGTTCGATCGCATTTTCACCCATACGCTTCGAGCGGAAGGGGTTTCGGTAGCGGACGAAAAGTATCTGTCCCAGCTAGTGGCGACGAGAACGGGGATCAACACTCTCGACGCCGAGAAACGGGTTTCCGACGTCATTGACGCTGCCAGACAAGCGGCTGACACCGCCCGGAAGGCCACGGCACATTCACTATTGTGGATTTTCGTGGCTCTTTTGTGCGGCGCCTTTAGCGCGAGTTACGCCGCGATCATCGGGGGCAGGCAACGGGATCATGTGAAACTTATATAGCGATTACGGAGGCTTACCATGCGTTCAATTTTACTCCTTTTGCTCGGCATACCGATTCCGATCGTTATCTTGATCGCACTTTTTGTGCGTTAAACAAGTGTCACATCGAGACCCGCTTGGATTTAATGACTTTGTTCAGGCGGGTCACTTTAGTAGCTGATAAACAAAGGAGGCGTAAACGAAAAAACGCGGCGTTGGCCGCCGCGACGAGACCACTACACATTACGACACTGGGCTCTAAGCAGGGTTGCACGAGTGTGCAGCACGGCTGAACCCTAAAATCCATATGCATAAAAACCCACACGAGGAAAATTGCTTTGAAAAACATTACACGTAAATTTAAACAACAACGCGTCGCAATGACATTAGGTTTAGCGATGCCTATGTTCGTGTTATTGGTAGGCTGCAACGAGAAGAACAAATCTTCCGTGAATGGTGTACCGGATTCCGATCGGGTTACTACCACAGCGCCGGTAGACGCAAACAACAGTCGGGTGAACGTACGCGATCGTAACGACGCGACTCTTACTCCCGGCGACCAGGGCAATTCCGAGGTGGATCGGGACATCACTCAGAGAGTACGAAAATCGCTCGTGAGTGGGCCGACCGATTACTCGATCACTGCGAAGAACATCAAAATCATCACGGTCGACGGTAAGGTCACGTTACGTGGACCTGTCAACACGGTTGAGGAAAAAACCAGCATCGCGGCACTTGCCAACAGCGTTGCCGGTGACGGCAACGTGGACGACCAGCTCGAAGTAAAAGCTAACCAGTAAACAAAAAAACAAAAAAGGAACAAATCATCATGTCAAAAACATCTGTACTCTGTATCGCAAAAAGTCAGCCCCAAGCTATCCGTATTGTGGATCAACTGAAGGCCGCCAATTTTTCCAATAATGACATCTCCGTGTTATTGGCGGACAAGAGTGGTACTAAGGACTTCGCTCATGAACAACACACGAAGGCTCCGGAAGGCGCAACCACGGGTGGTGTCACGGGTGGCGTGCTCGGTGGCGCACTTGGGTGGCTCGCCGGGATCGGCGCGCTGGCTATCCCTGGAGTAGGTCCCTTTATTGCAGCTGGTCCGATCATGGCCGCGCTCGGTGGTGCCGCCTTGGGCGGTGCTGTTGGGGGCATTACCGGCGCGCTGATTGGACTCGGTATTCCCGAGTACGAAGCCAAGCGTTACGAAGGAAAAGTCAAGAGCGGCAACGTTCTGATTTCTGTTCATACCGAGGACTCAAACGAGATCAAGCGGGCGAAAGAAATCTTTAAGGCGGCGGGTGCTGAAGATATTTCCAGCACAGGTGAAACGACTCCACCGGAAGATAAATAGTTTTTCGAGCTGGTGGTATCGAGCCTGAAAATCGATCATTGCAATACGCAATGTGCCAATGGAGGGTCGTGCATCGGCCCTCCATTGGTGTTTTAGGGGACTCCACTTGACTGCTCCCGAAAATCGACTTGCCTGAGTTTCATGTCCGAACGGGTTGTAGCAAGAACTCAATTCAACGTTCGGATTTAGTGCGCATAGAGTACGATCTCGTGTGGGCTCATTCTTGAAAATGCTTTTTAAAACTGAATTTATTTTAAGGTTTTTCGAACTAATCTATTTGCCTTTTCCCGATAGTCGTGTCGATTCACGTATGCGACTCTGGGACCGCAATAGAGAAAAAAACAAAGGAGAATAATGATGAAGAAGTGGTTATTAGTGATGAGCGTATTGGTTGTAGGTGTCGCCACGGCAAGTAACGCTGCGGACCCCGGGCTGGGTGTAGGTGTCATGGTGGGAGAACCCACCGGTGTTAGCATCAAGAAATGGATATCAGCACGTGATGCGATCGATGTCGGTATAGGATGGTCGTTTTCCGAGAACGACTCAGTGCAGTTTCATGTGGACTACCTGGTGCACAATGACCAGATCTTACGTACCCCGGACTTCGAGGGTCGCTTCCCCCTGTATGCAGGTATTGGAGCGCGAGTAAAGTTAAAGGACGAAAACGATGGGCACGGTCGGAACAATGATGATGCGCTTGTTGGGATACGGATACCTCTAGGCATCTCGTATATATTTGCGCATACGCCGATGGATGTCTTTCTGGAGATCGTACCGGTGCTTGATGTTGCGCCTGATACGGATTTTGATATGAATGCGGCGGTAGGTGTACGGTACTACTTCCGGTAATAGGGAGAGGGATTCTGTTAGGTGCGACTTTAAACAGTGCTTTTTTGGGACACAGATGACTATACCCGGTTGTTGGCATTCATGTATGAAAGCCAGCGACCGGGCCCGAAAAGCCATTTCTAAAAAACTTTGTATACTAAAATAAGGAGATTAAAAATGGCCTCGAAGAAAAACACACGTAAAAAATACTACGACCAAACCGAGTGCGGAACCGAATACCTTTTCTGACATGCCCTTGTCTGCGACGGGTGAAACCCACCAAGTCGCTGGTGGCAAGCACCCGCCGATGACCACCAATCAAGGCGTGCAATTGGCTGACGACCAAAACACACTCAAAGCCCATCCTCGCGGGTCGGCCTTACTCGAAGATTTCATTATGCGCGAAAAGATTATGCACTTTGACCATGAGCGCATTCCAGAACGCGTCGTCCACGCCCGCGGCACAGGGGCACATGGTTTTTTTGAACTCACTAGTTCGCTGAAAAGATATACCACCGCAAAAATTCTGACTGAAGTGGGTGAAGAAACGCCCATTTTTATACGGATATCGACCGTCGCCGGCGGGGCTGGTTCAATTGATACGCCACGGGATGTCCGTGGGTTTGCCATTAAATTTTACACGAAAGAAGGCAACTGGGATTTAGTCGGCAACAATATCCCGGTGTTCTTTATTCAGGATGCGATGAAATTCCCTGACCTAGTCCATGCCGTCAAGATGGAGCCCGATCGGGCGTTCCCCCAATCCGCTACCGCCCACGATACCTTCTGGGACTATATCTCGCTGACGCCCGAATCCATGCATATGGTCATGTGGATTATGTCGGATCGGACCCTGCCCCGATCGCTGCGGATGGTTGAAGGCTTTGGTATTCATAGCTTTCGACTGATCAACGCCGACGGTGATGCGACCTTTGTTAAGTTCCACTGGCGGCCCAAGTTGGGCTTGCAGTCTACCATCTGGGACGAGACCGTAAAAATATCGGGAGCCGATCCGGATTACCA
Organism: Kiritimatiellia bacterium; assembly: GCA_038330175.1. Lineage (GTDB taxonomy): Bacteria > Verrucomicrobiota > Kiritimatiellia > CAIKKV01 > CAITUY01 > JAABPW01. The sequence continues at coordinate 30,376 of JBBQNS010000005.1, read as the reverse complement.
CCGTCGTGATATGTTTGAGGCGATTAAGACCGGGAATTTTCCTGAGTGGGAGCTGGCAGTACAGTTATTTACCGAAAAAGAAGCCGAAGCGTTCCCCATCGACCATCTGGATCCGACGAAGCTTATTCCTGAAGAACTGGTCCCCCTCAAGGTAATAGGCCGGATGGTGCTGAATCGCTGGCCGGAGAACTTCTTTGCCGACACGGAACAAGTGGCCTTCTGCCCAGGCAATATTATTCCAGGGATTGATTTTTCAAATGACCCGCTATTGCAAGGGCGTCTGTTCTCATATCTGGATACCCAATTGTCGCGGCTGGGGTCGCCAAATTTCCACCAGCTTCCCATCAACGCCCCCAAGTGTCCGTTTAGCAGCCATCAACGCGACGGCCATATGCAGATGTCCCCACAGACGGGGCGAGTCGCCTATGAACCTAATTCGCTGTCGGCTGTTTCGCCACGTGAGGTGGGTAAAGGTGGTTTTCGCAGTGCAACTGTCCCGGAGAGCGGAACGAAGGGGCGCCCACGGCCAGAAAGTTTTGCCGATCACTATAGCCAAGCTCGTCAGTTTTATCGCAGCCAAACTCCGCACGAACAGACGCATATCGCTGCGGCAATGGTGTTTGAGTTCTCCAAGTGCGATCACCCGCACGTTCGTGAGGCGATGGTCGGACACCTGCGGCATATCGATGCGGATCTGGCGCAGCGCGTGGCTAATCAATTAGGCATGGAAACTTTGCCAGAGGCACCTCAGACAGCGGCACCTGTGACCAATATGGAGCTGTCGCCCGCTTTGCAATTAATTGGAAAGATGAAGGATACTTTGGAAGGGCGTACGTTGGCGATCCTCATTGGTGACGGCTCCGATGCGGTGGCTATTAAAAAAATTCAAAAAGCGATTAAAGGCGCTGGCGCGGCTTTCAAGATCGTGGCTCCCAAGGTTGGCGGTGCGACACTCAGCGACGGCTCCAAGCTGGCTGCGGATGGTATCATCTCCGGATTGCCTTCCCTGTTGTTTGACGCGGTAGCGGTTGTTTTGTCGGACGAAACGGCCACGCTACTGACAGGCGAAAGCGCGGCGCTGGATTTTGTCAGCGATGCTTTTGCGCACTTAAAGGCCATGGCCGTCGATAACGGTGGTCGGATGCTGCTGAGTGCCGCCGGCGTCGAATCCGATGGTGGCGTCGTCGATGTTGAGGATACGCGTGGCTTTATCGCCGCGGCCAAGACGCGCCAGTGGGATCGTGAAGCAAAAGTGCGTATTCTGCCTTGAAGGGGTTGCGGTATTCTATAACGATAAACTAAAACAAGGGTTTGCTTGTGAAAGAATCAGCTCTATGAGTACAAAAGCACCAGGGAAAGTTGGCTGGAGGTTGGTATGGCTGTCAGGCCTACCGATTCCGGTATTGCTGATTCTTTTCTTCCTGAAAGGCGGCACATGAGCCTAAAGACGGCCTGGCTTATTCTTAAGCAGACAGGTAGCAATTGGTTGGAGAACAAGGCGCCACGATTAAGCGCGGCCTTGGCTTTTTTCGCCATGCTCTCTCTCTCGCCCTTGCTTCTGATCGCCACTTCGGTGGCTGGGCTGTTTTATGAAGACTCACTCGCTCGTAATCAGCTCGTTGCGCAGGTGCGGGGTTTGACTGGGGGAGACGGTGCTCAAGTGGTCCAGCAGGCCCTTGAGAGCACCCAATTTACCACCGGAAAATCGGTGTGGGCCGTGATTATATCCTTAGTAATGTTGCTCGTGGGTGCAACCGCTGTTTTTGTTGAGCTCCAGTCAGCCCTCGATAAAATATGGGGGGTTACCTCAGCCTCCCGCAAGGGAGGCACCTTGAAAAATCTCCTGATTTCTCGGGGTTTGTCTTTGGCACTGATTCTGATTCTGGGGTTTCTTCTGGTGGTCTCCCTCATCGCCAGCGCTTTACTTGCGGGGTTCCAACACTACTTGGCAGAAATCTGGCCGGGACTCGGGATTATCTCCTCTTTGGCGAACATGGTGTTCAGTACTGCCTTGCTCGGTTTGCTTTTTTCGCTGATTTTTCGGTATCTGCCTGATACGAAGGTCGATGCGAACTGCGCCTGGATCGGCGGGTTTGCCACCGTTGCGCTCCTTACAGTTGGCAAGTGGGGTATCGGCATTTATCTGGGCAACAGTGCAGTGGGTTCAGCCTATGGGGCAGCGGCATCACTGGTGGTCTTCCTAGTATGGGTCTACTACTCAATGCTTCTTGTGCTCTTCGGCGCAGAGTTTACGCACGTTTTGTGTGAGCGGAAGACACTTGCATCCGCGCAGAGATGCATGCAAGAGCAGGCGCCCCTCCCACAAAAGGATAGGGGAGGAGCAAATGTGAACGGGCCTATTCCTGCATTTTCTTGCCGGTATCTTCCATGGCCTCGCCCGCCTTTTCCATGGCTTCGCCCGTCCTGATGACTGCCTGACTGGTCACGCTTTGCGTTGCATCCGCAGCACTCTTCAGCGCTTCATCGGATTTTTCGATAGCGGTTTTCGCCGCTTCACCAGTTCGCTCCGCCGCGTTATTCATGGCTTCCCTGGCCTTTTCGGCGGCGCTCTGAGCGGCAGCCGCGGCTTTTTCAGCCGTTCCCGGCGTGGACTCTGAACGCTTACCACATCCTACGGCCATCACAGCACCAACGACTACAACCACACCTAAAACCTTCATACCATTCATGTTCATATCAAGATCTCCTTATTGTTCCTGGGTACAGTGTTGCACGAAGGAACTCAAACGGCTATGGGGTAAACTCCTATTTTCAACGTCGAATAACCTTACGCGGCATTCCTAATCCAGCGTAGCCGGAACTAAGAAGAAGAAATTTAACAGAAGCACACGAAGCACGCAAAGGCGCCAGCGGCGAGTACACCGCAGGCGCAATTATTTCCCCTTCTCTACTCTACTGAGCTTCCTCGGCTCGCCGTAACCTACTGGCGAAGGAGGCTGTTCAAATTCTCTTCTTGCCCAAATCATGACCATAATTCGATTGATTCAGGTCGTAAGGGACTAAGGAAATTCGCAGGCATTTATGCTCCATCCCCCGATTGGCAGAGGCTCTGGAAAGAGGAAGACTAAACAAGAATAGATGCGGATATCCTGATAATTACTGATAACCCTGCACTGCCAACCTCCACCTGTTGGCCGAGATGATCTCAATGAAAACAAAACGACATATGGCGGTCTTCTCTCTGGACGACCAGCGTTACGCGCTGGATCTCGCCTGCGTGCGGCGCGTCATTCGGGTCGTTGCCATTACGCCGCTTCCCAAGGCGCCCCCGCTCGTCATGGGCATCATCGATCTCGGCGGCGAGGTCATTCCCGTCATCAACCTGCGGGGACGGTTCAACCACCCGCCGCGTGATATTCGTTTGTCCGATCATCTTATGGTTGCCACGACCGGGAAGCGAACCGTCTCTCTGTTGGTTGATGAAACGAAAGGGGTGGTCGAGACCACGGACGAGAACACCATTCCTGCGGGTGAGATCCTGCCACGGCTTGAGTTCGTTGCCGGTGCGATCAAGCTCGAAGATGGACTTGTTCTGATCCACGACCTCAATCGCCTGCTCTCCGTCGAAGAGGAGACGGCGATTGATCGCGCCTTGAGCTCCCCTGCCGGCGAACCCGAGAAAGGAGTCGGCTGACCCATGCCACCCGTAAGCGAAAGAGCGGTCCTCAGCAAGGTGAGCGGCTTCATCGCCGAGCGGATGGGCTTGCATTTCCCCGAAGAGCGCTGGCCCGACTTGGCGTGCGGCATCAAGACGGCCGGCCCGGAACTCGGCTTCGAGTCTTTCGACGACTGCGCACGCTGGCTCACGACCCGAGAACTCACCGTCCGGCAAATTGAGACGCTCGCCAGTCACCTGACCATCGGCGAGACCTACTTCTTCCGGAACCCGGAGAGCTTCGAGCTGCTTGAGCGGGAGATCCTGCCCCCGCTCGTGGCGAAACGCACCGACATGGGCCGGACCCTGCGTTTGTGGAGCGCCGGGTGCTGCACCGGAGAGGAGGCGTACTCACTCGCGATGAGCTGTACGCGCATCATTCCCAACCTGCGCGATTGGAACGTTTCGATCCTGGCAACTGACATCAATCCCAAGTTCCTCGCCAAGGCCGAGGCGGGCGTCTACTCCGAATGGTCGTTCCGAGGCACCGAAGCAGGACTGCGCGACAGGTTCTTCTCTCCCGCACCGGACAAGAAGTACATGATCGAGCCGGGCCTCAAAAAGCTAATCCACTTCACCTTCCTCAACCTGGCCGAAGACGCTTACCCGTCGCTCCACAACCATACCAATGCCATGGACGTGATCTTCTGCCGAAACGTCATCATGTACTTCACTCCCGACCACCAGCGGCGAGTCGTGGCGGCGCTGCACCGTTCTCTCGTTGACGGTGGCTGTCTGATTGTCAATCCCGCCGAAGCCAGTGCTTCTCTGTTCCCGATGTTTGCCGTGGAGAATATCGATGGCGTCATTGTCTGCCGCAAGGGAACACGACCGAGCCGAGGCGAATCCTGGCCGGGACTTGCCTCCCCCGCACCCGCTTTCCCGGAGCCCGCGCCCGCCGATTTCGTCGCGCCAGCGATGCCTGTGCCGGTTGTGCCGATCACGCCGACTCCGCCCATCGCGCTGATCATGCCAGGCACCGGGTCAACCCGTGAAGACCCTCTGGTGCTGGCACGCCTCTGCGCCAATCAGGGCAGACTCGACGAGGCGCTCACGTGGTGTGAGCGGGCCGCCAAGGCCGAGCCTACCAAACCCGCCGCCCACTTCCTGCGCGCGACAATCTTCCACGAACTCGGTCGGCTTCAGGACGCCGTTGAAGCATTCGGCAAAGTCCTCTACCTCGACCAGGACTTTATCCTTGCCCACCATGCGTTGGGCGCGCTCTACCATCGGCTCGGCAAACAAAAAGAATCCAAGCGCCACCTCGCCGTTGCCCTTCAACTCCTCGCGGCCCGGAGCCAGAACGAGGTTCTGCCCGAATCCGACGGCATGACCTGTGGCCGGCTCTTAGAGTCTGTCCGCGCAATGAGTGATTACATAGGAGTACAATAATGCAGCCACGCGTCATAGACTGGGACGCCATCCATCGCCGATTGGCGTCCGCCACGAGCGCGATGGCGGGGAACATCGGCTGCGGTCCGGAGGCAGCGAAACGCATTCTCGAGGCCCGGGCGCGAGCGGCGGCCAAGCCGCCGTCGAAGCCGGACGACACCGCGCGTTTGGATATCCTGGCCTTTTCGCTGGCCGACGAAACCTACGGCGTCGAGAGCCGGTATGTCCGCGAAGTCTGCCAGCTACGAGACCTTACGGCCGTGCCCTGCACCCCGCCCTTTATCGCCGGTGTCATGAACCTACACGGCCAGATCCTGGCGATTGTCGACCTACGCCAGTTTTTCGAACTGCCGGTCAGAGGCCTCACCGAACTCAACCGGGTTATTGTTCTCAGCCGTGGCGAAGACGAACTGGGTCTGCTCGCGGACTCCATTGAAGGCGTGCGTTCAGTGACGGCGGCGACGTTGCAGGTGGGATTGCCCACGCTCACCGGAATTCGCGAAAAGTTTCTTAAGGGTATCACCGGCCAGAGGCTGGCCATACTCGACGGGGGTCGCTTGCTCAACGACACCGGCCTCAAGGGCAACAAACAGGTAACTCAGTGAACGGATAAAATCAAAAAGGAGAAGGCTCATGCGCTGGAAAATCGGAACCAAGATCGTTACCGCACTTGCGGTCGCCGTTGTGACATTCGCCATTGTGGCTGTCTGCACGTACAAGGGGTTTCAAACCAATACCGAAGATAATAATTGGGGGATGCGTACGCACGCGGTGATCCACGCGCTCGACGGTGTCATTATCGATCTCCTGAACGCCGAGACAGGTAACCGTGGATTCATCATCACCGGTGACGACTTGTATCTCGAGCCGTATCTCAAGGGGAAGGAGGATTTCAGAAAATCCTTTGTCAGCGTCAGGGACTTGACCGCCGACAACCCTGTGCAGCAAAATCGCCTTAATTCCATCGAGCCGTTGGTGGCAGCCAGGTTCAAGATTCTCGACGAGGGGATCGAGATCAGGCGAACAAAAGACCTCCAGGCCGCTTTGGAGATCATTCGTTCCGGCAGGGGAAAGAGCGTTATGGGCGAGATCCGTGCTGCGGTCAGTCAGATGCAGGTCGACGAGCAGAAGCTCCTGGACAAGCGCCAAAACGAGTCCGCATCCAGTGTGAAGTATTTGAAACTGCTCATCGTGCTGGGAACCTTGCTTTCGATCGTAACATTGGTGGGTGGGGGGGTGGTACTGACGCGCTCCATTGCAAAGCCTATCGGCGCGATCACCGGTGTGGCTGAGCGGGTCGCCGCAGGCGACCTGACCGTTCGGGTTGAATCCGACGACCGGTCGGACGAAGTCGGCGCGCTGCAGCGGGCGCTGCGGATCATGATCGAGAACCTGCGCGATATGAATCTTGAACTTCGCCAAGGAGCCGGTGTTCTCGCCTCGTCCTCGGCGGAGATTCTCGCTACCGTTTCCCAAGTTGCCGCAGGTGCGGCCGAGACTGCCACCGCCGTTAGCGAGACCAGTACCACCGCCGAAGAGGTGAAGCAGACCGCCCATTTGTCCAACCAGAAGGCAAAGAATGTTCAGGAGAGTGCTCAGAAGGTCGCGGCTGTGTCCGAAACCGGCCGCAAAGCCGTTACCGAGACGCTCGAAGGCATGAACCTCATTCGTGAGCAGATGGAGGAAATCGCCGAAAGCGTCGTGCGGCTGAGTGAGCAGGGCCAGACCATCGGCGAGATCATCGCGACGGTCAACGACCTCGCCGAGCAGTCGAACCTGCTGGCGGTCAACGCGGCCATTGAGGCGACCCGCGCGGGCGAGTTTGGCAAGGGTTTCGCAGTGGTGGCGCAGGAAGTCAAGAGTCTGGCTGAGCAATCGCGGCAGGCTACAACCCAAGTACGCACCATCCTGATGGAGGTGCAGAAGGCCACCAGCGCCGCAGTCATGGCCACCGAACAAGGGACCAAGGCGGTGGCGGCCGGGGTTAAACAGGCCACCGAAGCGGGCGAGTCGATCCGCGTGCTCACGGGCAGCGTCGGCGAGGCCGCGCAGGCCGCCATCCAGATCGCCGCGTCCAGTCAGCAGCAACTCGTCGGCATGGATCAGATCGCCTCGGCCATAGCCAACATCCGGCAAGCGACCACCCAGAATATGGCAGGAACCCAGCAACTCGAAACGTCGGCGCGGAACCTCAAAGAGCTAGGCGGGAAGCTGAAGGTGTTAGTCGAGCGGCAGAAGGTGGAGGGGTGACGCACGGAGCGCACCGGAGAGTCACATGGACCTAAAGAAAGAACAATTCCTGGCGCGATTGCGTGAGATCTTCCAAGGCGAAGCGGCTGAACACATCGCGGCCATCGCTGCGGGGCTCGTGGCTGTCGAACGTGCCAGCGACGTAGAGCGCGTGCCCATCGTCGAGCGCATCTTCCGGGAGGCCCATTCGCTTAAGGGCGCGGCGCGCTCAGTGAGTCTCCCCGGCGTGGAGGCGTTCTGCATGGAACTCGAGAGCATCTTTGCGGCCATGAAGCGTGAAGAACTCGCGCTATCCACGACGCTACTCGACGTCATCCATCCTGCGCTCGATGTGCTGGCAGTGCTGTGTGCGAAGCCAGGTGAAACGTCATCTCCGGAAGCCCAAGGGAAGGAAAACCAGACGCTTCAGTCGCTCCGTAGAATCGTTCGGATCACCCCAGCCAAGAAACCGGAATCTCCGGCGGAAACAAGTGTGCCTCAATTCCGTGTCGCCAGTGAAGCGGCGACGCCTGCGGCTACGCTGGAGACCGTCCGTGTCTCCACCCAGAAACTCGGCGCCATTCTGCGCGAAGCCGAAGAACTGGTGGGCGCCAGGATTACTGCGAGTGGACACGCCACCGAGATTCGCGACCTCGCGGCCAGTGTCAGCCACTGGAACCAGGGTCGCGTTCGGTTGGCCGCAAGGCAGCGCCGCATCCAGAAAGGCGCGCCCACCGGAAGCGAACTGATCGAGTCCGAGTTGCTCTACACGAGGGCACTCGAGAACTCGCTCCGCACCCTGGCCCGGTCCGCGCATCAGGATGCCCGCGCGCTTGGTGCCATCGCGGACAGCCTTCTTGAGGATATGAAGAAGGTGTTGCTCCTTCCCTGCTCATACCTTCTCTCTGCCTTTCCCAAGCTGGTGCGCGATCTGGCGCGGGAGCAAAACAAAGAGGCCGACCTCATCATTCACGGGGAAGACATCGAGATCGACCGGCGTGTCCTCGATGAACTCAAGGATCCACTCATCCACCTGCTGCGCAACGCGGTCGATCACGGCCTCGAAAAGCCGGAAGGACGCCAGGTGCATGGCAAGCCCAGTCGCGGGGTGGTCACGTTCACGGTGACGACAGTCCCCGGGAACCGGGTCGAGATCACGGTAGGTGACGACGGTGTCGGGATCGAGTCCGCGAGGGTCAGGAAGGCCGCCGTTCGACTCGGGTTTGTCTCGACCGATGAAGCCGTCCACCTGACCGATGCCGAGGTAACCGGACTCGTGTTTAACTCCGGCCTTTCTACGAGCCCGATCATCACTGATCTCTCCGGTCGGGGATTGGGCCTGGCCATCGTGCGCGAGAAGGTCGAGAAACTCGGTGGTACGGTTTCGGTAACCTCGACACCCGGCGCCGGAACGGTATTTCGGCTTCTCGTGCCGTTGTCGCTGGCGACCTTCCGTGGAGTGTTTGTGGCCGTGGCGGGCAAACGTTTTGCCATTCCGACCGCCAGCGTGGTTCGCGTGGCGCGCGTCAAAGCCGACGAAATCAAGACGGTCGAGAGCCGCCAGACCATCGCGTTAGGTGGTGTCGCCGTGTCGCTCGTATGCCTAAGGGACATTCTTGCGCTCTCCGGGCCGGACGGACGTTCCAACGGAGCGGCCCGTCCGGTGGTGGTGATCCGCGCTGCAGACCGACAGGTTGCCTTTCTCGTTGACGACGTGCTGGGAGAGCAGGAGGTGATGGTCAAAAGCCTCGGTCGGCAACTCGCGCAGGTTCGCAACGTCGCCGCCGCCGCCATCACGGGCAGTGGCGCCGTCATTCCCATCCTCGATGCCCTTGATCTGGTGGAATCGGCCACCACGGCCGGTGTTCCGGGGCCGGTGGGCTCGGTAAATGGTTCTGCGGAGAAACGCAAAGGGCGGCTGCTGATCGCCGAGGACTCCATCACCGCCCGGACCTTGGTTAAGACCATTCTCGAGGGTGCCGGGTACGAGGTGGTGGCCACCGTGGATGGGATGGACGCCCTGACCAGACTCAAGACCGAGCCGTTCGACCTTCTGGTCTCGGATGTGGACATGCCGCGCCTGAACGGGTTCGAGCTTACCGCCAGGATCCGCGCCGACAAAAAACTTAGCGAGTTGCCAGTGTTGCTGGTAACGGCGCTCGGCTCACAGAAAGACCGCGAATATGGCATCGAGGTCGGAGCCAACGCCTATATTGTCAAAAGCGATTTTGACCAGAGCAACCTCATTGAAATCATCCGGAGGCTGCTATGATTGACGTGCTGATAGTTGAGGATTCCCGCGTGGTGTTGGATTACTTGGTTTATGTCCTCAGCTGCGATCCAGATATACGGGTCATGGCCACCGCTTCGACCGGCGAGGAGGCTGTGGCGTACCTGCAACAGTGCCAGCCCAACCTCATCCTCATGGACATCCACATGCCGAAGATGGACGGCTTCGAGGCGACGCGTCAGATCATGGCGACCCATCCGGTGCCCATCGTCATCTGCACGGGTAGCCCGAGTTTTGGCGACAGTCATACGGCCATGCGCACTCTGGAGGCCGGCGCTCTCGCCGTGCTGAAGAAGCCCATGGGTTTTGGCGATCCTGCTGCCGAAGTTCAAACCGCCGAGTTGATTAAAACGGTCAAGTTGATGTCCGAGGTCAAGGTGGTGCGGCGCTGGAATCGAACCCCCGGTGCGGCACCGGTTGTTGTCGCGCCCTTGTTACCCGACTTCATTCGCCATGATACCGCCGTTGTTGCCATCGGCGCCTCCACGGGTGGCCCGCCGGTTATCTTTCAGATATTGTCCGGCCTGCCGTGCACCTTCCCGGCTCCGATTCTTGTCGTCCAGCACATTTCCCCGGGTTTCACAGGCGGTTTTGCTGCATGGCTCGCCACCGCCTCCAGTTTGCCGGTGCATGTTGCGCGTGGTGGGGAGATGCCGCTTCCCGGTCACGTCTACGTTGCTCCCGACGACCACCACTTGCGGGTCGGCCTGGCGGGCGAGCTGCAAGCGACCTGGGACGCGCCACTATACGGGTTGCGGCCATCCGTCGCAGTCTTGTTCCGGTCGGTGGCAGAACGGTTTGGCCGCCGGGCAATCGGTGTGCTGCTGACCGGCATGGGGCGGGACGGCGCCGAGGAACTCAAACTCTTGGCCGACCAGGGTGCGCTCACCGTCGCCCAGGACGAAGCAAGCTGCGTGGTTTTCGGCATGCCGGCCGAAGCGATCCGGCTGGGTGCAGCCCGTTTCGTGTTACCGCCGCAGAAAATAACCGACCTTCTGATTGCTGCGGTGCAGCATGAACGTTAGTAGCGAAAGGATATGGAAAATCACATGAATACGAACCCGAACCCGACACCGCAACCGGTGAGGATCATGATCGTCGAGGACAGCCCAACGCAACGCGAGCAGTTACGGTTTCTCCTCGAGGAGGCGGGCTACTCGGTCGTCACCGCGACCAACGGCAAGGAGGGGCTCGCGGCCGCCAAGGCGAGCGCAGTCGATGTGGTCATTTCGGACATCGTAATGCCCGAGATGGACGGCTATGCGCTCTGCAAGGCGTTACGCGCCGACCCGCAGTTTTGCCACCTGCCGGTGATTCTACTCACCTCGCTCTCCGACCCGCAGGATGTGATCCGCGGGCTCGAATCAGGGGCGAACAACTTCATCTGCAAGCCTTACGAAGGCCATGCCCTTCTGGCGCGGGTGCAGAACGTGATCGCAAACCAGGAGATGCGCAAGGATCCCGCCAGCGAAATGGGAATCAACATCTGTTTCGCCGGAAAACAGTTCTTGGTTACCGCCGACCGGCTCCATATCCTCGATCTGCTCCTCTCGACCTACGAGAATGCCGTCAGTCAGAACGTGGAGCTCGCTCACGTTCTTGCCGCACGCAAGTTGGTCGAAGAGGAGAAGATGAGGCTCGATCAGCGTCTCCGCGACCAGCAATTCTATACGCGCTCCCTTTTTGAATCCAATATTGACGCGATTATGACCACCGATCCGAGGGGCATCATCACCGATATCAACAAGCAGATGGAGGCGCTTACCGGATGTACGCGTGACGAGTTGATCGGCGCGCCGTTCAAGAACTATTTTACCGATCCGGAACGCGCCGAGGCGAGTATCAAGCAGGTTCTGGCCGGAGGGAAACTCACCAATTACGAACTCACCGCGCGAAACAGGGACGGTAAGGAGACCGTGGTGTCCTACAATGCGACGACCTTCTATGATCGGGATCGAAGATTACAGGGTGTGTTTGCCGCCGCGCGTGACATCACGGAGTCCAAACGCCTGGACCAGGTACTGCAAGAGAAGAATGTCGAGTTGGAAAACGCCAAGGAAGAGGCGGAGAGCGCCAATCGGGCCACCTCGGATTTTCTGTCCAAAATAAGCCATGAGCTTCGTTCCCCGCTCGATGCCATCCTTGGTTTCGCTCAGTTGTTGGAGACCGTTTCTCCGGCGCCGACACCTGAGCAGAAGGAAAGTATCGGCCAGATTCTCCAGGCGGGAGGGCATCTGCTGAAACTGATCAACGAAATCATAAATCTCAAGCGACTATAAGGTAAACTCCTGTTTTACCCGGTAAATGACCTTGCCGGACAGCCTGTGTTCGGCAGGCTTCTAAGGTACTTCGCAGGCATTTATGCTCCTTCCCCCGATTGGCAGATGCCCTAGAATGAGCGATCATGAGTCATGATAAATGCGGACATTATGATTGTCGATGATAATCCTGCCAACCTCCACCTGCTCGCCGAGATGCTCAATAAAAGGGGACATCGAGTCCGCCCCGTGGCGGATGGGAAGACGGCCCTTGCTGCGGCTCGCTGTGAACTGCCGGATCTTATTCTGCTGGATACCAACATGCCGGAGATGGACGGCTATGCGGTGTGTGCGGAACTTAAGGCGGACCCTCTGCTCGCGGAAATCCCCGTGATTTTTATCAGCGCCAATATCGAGGTTTCGGACAAAGTCAGAGCGTTTTCAGCGGGCGGGGTAGACTATGTGACCAAGCCGTTTCAGTTTGAAGAGGTTGAGGCGCGTGTTGCCACGCACTTGAAAATCCGCCGGATGCAATCAGAGATCGAGGCGCTCAACCGGTCGCTTCAGGTTCGGGTTGATGTTCAAGGCAAGGAGATATCGGCCTCGAAGGTTGCGACGATTCTCTCCCATGACATTGCCGCCGAGTTCGATACATTCGCGGCGCAGCTACGCAACCCTGCGCAGGAGGCTTCCCATGTATAAGGGCATCAAGCGACCCTTTGCAAAGGGGGTAATCGTGTTATTTTGCGTCTCCCTTTTGACAGGATGCGGAAAAAAGGAAATCGTGTCCGATGAAAATGACGCTATGCCTTCAAGAGTCCTGATTATGGACGACGCCGGGTTCAACTCGCAGATTGCGCAAGGAGTGATTCTGGTGGATTTCTGGGCTCCCTGGTGCGGAGATTGCAAGATCCAGGAACCGATCGTTGAGGCAGTGGCGAATCAACTCCACACTCAGGCGATCGTGGCGAGGCTGAATGTGGCGACCGCCCGTGACGTGGCGAGTGAATTGAACATCCAAAGCATTCCCGCACTGATTATCTTCAAGAATGGAAAGCCTTTAAGGAAGTTTTCCGGGGTGACGGATGCCGCCACCTTGGTTTCCGCCGTGAATAGCGCCTTGTCGGCCCAGTGAGGCGCGTTGTCCTGCTTCAATAAGCGGCAAAGCTAAAAAACAAAGATTGTTTTTATTTCTGAGATGCATCATATTTAATGCGTTTTAGAAATATTATGAACTGGACGACCTTTAGAGCGAAGATGTTTAACCTTGCCTGCTTCAACATCCATCAGGTGTATGCATGGCAGCCCGAGTTTGACCGCAACAATATGGTTCGCTGGACACGGAAGGGCTATCTTATTCGGCTACGTCAGGGAGTTTACACGTTTCCGGAGTACAAGGCGGTGCCAGACGCAGCCTCTTATTTCGCAGGAAAGATGTACAGTCCGTCCTATATCAGCTTGCATACCGCGCTGTCGTTTTACGGGCTCATCCCTGAAGCCGTCGTGCAGATCACGAGCGTGACGTCGCTCAAGACGGCGAGCTTCACAAACGCCTTTGGGGATTTCTCGTACAAGAGCGTGAAGCCCGGGCTAATGTTCGGGTATGAGCCGCGCCAGGTCATGGACGGGCGTTCGCTCTCTTTCGCAACGCGCGAGAAGGCTGTTCTGGATCTCCTTTACCTCTATCCTTTCTATGATACAGAGGCGGAGATTGAACAGTTGCGACTAGACGACGAGCTCCTGCATAGCGACCTCCGCCTTGACCGCCTGGAGGCGTTTCTTGAAAAGTTTAACTCGCATGCCCTTGAACAAAGGGTTCGTCTGCTGAAAAAGGTCTATCGGTTATGATGCCACTCTCTGCAATCACATCGTTCTATCCGCAAGCCCTTTCGGGTGATGCACGTTTTCAAAAGTATATCCTGAAGGAATATATTCAGTTGCTGATTCTTGATTTCTTGTCCACGACTTCTTATATCCGGCGCCTTGTGTTTATCGGTGGAACGAACCTGCGGTTAGTCAAGGGTATTGACCGATTTTCCGAGGACTTGGATTTTGACTGCAAAGATTTTTCCACTGAAGACTTTGATCAGATGTCACAGGAGGTGTCGTCTTTTCTTGTCCGTAGCGGCTTCAACGCCGTTCTGAAGGCGCAGGAGAGCAGCCGACTGACAGCCTTCCGCAAGAGCCTCATTTTCCCCGAGCTTTTATTTGAGCTTGGTTTGTCAGGCCACAAGGACGAGCGGTTCATGGTCAAGCTTGAGGCGCAGGATCAGGGAATGGCGTATGCCAAGGATCTGGCATTGATCAAGGGATGCGGTCTTGTCTTCTCCTTCCCCGTGCCGACGGACGCCGTGCTGTGCGCGATGAAGCTTTCCGCACTTTTGAGCAGGGCGAAAGGGCGCGATTTTTACGATGCTCTTTTTCTACTGGGACAGGCAAAGCCAGATTATGGATTCCTCACTACAAAATGCGGAATCAGCAATCTGCGGGTACTGAAAGCAGCGATCAACACGAAACTAGAATCCGTCAACCTCCCGAAAAAGAAAAAAGATTTTGAGCATTTGCTATTTAATCGGAGCAACAGCGACCGCATTTTGCAGTTCAAGGATTTTATTCATGCGTTATAGAAGAGGCCTGTGCGAAATATAATCGATGAAAAGAAAAGGTTTTCTCGGGTGATATGCACTCCCCCCTGTAGAGATCGTATGCAGCAATTGTCAGTATGACTTTTTTGGAGCGGAATCGGTGACGATTCCGGGCATTTCCGGAACGTTTACACGATCCGCGCCGAGAAAAATTGACCGGACAAGGCCATAATGACAATTGCTGGATCGTTTGCCTTCAGCCTTGCCTTCAAATCCGCCCTATGGAATTATCTTTCACCGTGCACAAGACCCCACCCCTGCCCCTCCAAGGAGGGGAGCCCGATTGAGATCCCCTCCTTGGAGGGGTTAGGGGTGGGTGACTATGGGCTTGTTTATGTTATTTGTTCACTGGCGTCCCACAGGACGCCAAGGCGGCTAGCATTTTAGGCTGTAGGCTCTTAGGCGAAAGTCAAGAAACGATGATTGGAAAAACCGTAAACGACCTAGACATCAAGCAGATGAGACTTCTCGCATTTCCTAATAGTCTACCTGCAGCCTATTAACCTGCGTCCTGTGGGACGCTAATGTTATTTGTTAACGCTCAATTAGTTTCAATTTTTAAGTAAGTATCAAGCGAAAGATCAGAAAAAAATGCAACGTACAGATATTCAGAAAGTGTTAATCATCGGGTCAGGTCCTATTGTGATCGGCCAGGCATGTGAGTTTGACTATTCCGGTACACAGGCGTGTAAAGCCCTGCGAAAACTGGGATACAAAATTGTCCTCGTCAATTCAAACCCAGCGACCATCATGACCGACCCTGTCATGGCCGACGCCACCTATATTGAACCGCTGAACATTGAACGCCTTGAGCAGATCATCGCCGCAGAGCGGCCGGATGCGCTTCTCCCTAACCTTGGCGGACAGACCGGCCTCAACATGGCCATTGCCCTGAGCAAGGCCGGTATCCTGGAGAAATACGGCGTGCAGGTTATTGGCGTGAATCTCGGCGCTATCGAACGTGGTGAAGACCGCCAGATCTTTAAGCAGATGATGCAGGATATCGGCATCGATACCCCCAAGTCGGGCATTGCTAATACGTTGGAGCAATCTGAAGCCATCGCGGTCGAAGTCGGTTTTCCGCTGGTCATTCGCCCGGCCTACACCATGGGCGGCGCTGGCGGTGGTTTTGCGTATAACATGGAAGAGCTTCGCGCCATCGCTGCGGGCGGGCTTGACCTTTCGCCGACCCATCAGATTTTAGTCGAAGAGTCTATCCTCGGTTGGGAAGAGCTCGAATACGAGGTGGTACGCGATAGCAAGAACCAGCTCATATGCGTGTGCACCATCGAAAACATCGACCCCGTCGGGGTTCATACGGGCGATTCCTTCTGCTCGGCTCCCATGCTGACCATTGATAAAGAGCTGATGAAGCGCATGGAAAAGATGGCATTCAAAATCATCGAAACCATTGGCGTCATCGGTGGCACG
Organism: Kiritimatiellia bacterium; assembly: GCA_038330175.1. GTDB lineage: Bacteria > Verrucomicrobiota > Kiritimatiellia > CAIKKV01 > CAITUY01 > JAABPW01. The sequence continues at coordinate 14,455 of JBBQNS010000005.1, read as the reverse complement.
AACGTCCAGTTCGCGCACAACCCCGAGACCGGCCGCGTCGTTATTATCGAGATCAATCCGCGTACCTCGCGTTCTTCGGCTTTGGCCTCCAAGGCGACCGGCTTTCCGATCGCCCTCGTCTCCGCCCAGCTCGCCAGTGGTATCACCATGGATGAAATTCCCTACTGGCGCGATGGAACACTTGAGAAGTACACGCCGTCTGGTGATTATGTCGTACTGAAATTCGCCCGCTGGGCCTTTGAAAAGTTTCGCGGTGTCGAAGACAAAATCGGCACGCAGATGAAGGCCGTCGGCGAAGTCATGTCGATTGGCAAGACCTATAAAGAAACTTTCCAGAAGGCGATTCGTGGGCTTGAATGCGGCCGTCACGGCCTTGGCTTTGCAAAGGATTTCAACAGCAAAAGTCTGGCGGAATTGCTCGAAATGTTGCGCACTCCCTGCAGCGAGACGCACTTCATCATGTACGAAGCGTTGCGCAAGGGCGCAACGGATGAGCAAGTCTTCAGTGCCAGCTATGTAAAAGCCTACTTTGTGCAGCAAATGCGCGAGCTGGTCGAACTCGAAGAGAAGCTCCTCACCTTCAAAGGAAGGCTGCCGCCGGACGACCTGCTGGTCGAGGCCAAAAAGGATGGTTTCTCGGACAAGTATCTTGCCAAGCTCCTATGCGTCAAGGAAAAGACGGTACGCGAACAGCGCGAGAAATTGGGCGTGGTCGAAGGCTGGCATGCCGTGCCGGTCAGCGGCGTCGAAAACAAGGCCTACTATTATTCGTCATACAACGCCCCGGATTCACTTAAGATCACGCAGAACCCCAAGAAGGTGTTGATCCTGGGCGGCGGGCCAAACCGCATTGGCCAGGGCATTGAATTTGACTACTGTTGCGTCCATGCGACTTTTGCCCTACGCGAAATGGGTTACGAGACCGTGATGATCAATTGCAACCCGGAAACCGTCTCCACGGACTATGACACGTCGGATCGTCTCTACTTCGAGCCGCTTACTGTTGAAGATGTGCTCCAGATCTATCGCAAGGAAAAGCCGCTGGGAGTCATCGTTCAATTTGGTGGACAGACCCCTCTCAATATCGCACGTGAACTCGCTGAAGCGGGCGTGAACATCCTTGGCACCTCCATTGACTCCATTGATATCGCGGAAGATCGCGACCTCTTTCGTCACATGATGGAGCGCTTGAATATCCCGATGCCGGAATCCGGCATGGCCACCACTCTTGAACAGGCCGTCGAGATTGCCAACCGCATCAAATACCCGCTGATGATCCGCCCCTCCTTCGTGCTCGGCGGGCGCGGCATGGAGGTCATCTATGACGAGAAACAACTCTGCGAATATGTGGCAAGGGCCGTCGGCGTCACGCCCGATCGTCCCTTGCTCCTCGACCGGTTCCTGCGCGAGGCGCTCGAATGCGAGGCGGATGCTGTTTCTGATGGCAAGGAGGTCTTCATTCCTGCGGTGATGGAGCATATCGAGCTCGCGGGGGTCCACTCCGGCGACTCCGCTTGCGTCCTACCTCCGGTTAACATCTCGAAGAAGAATCTGGCGACGATCGAAGAGTACACGCAGAAGATCGCCAAGGAACTCAAGGTCTGCGGCTTGATGAACATGCAGTACGCTATTGAAGATGACAAGGTCTATGTGCTCGAAGCCAATCCGCGTGCCTCACGTACGGTTCCGCTCGTCTCGAAGGTCTGTGCCATCTCCATGGCCAATGCGGCGACGCGCCTTATGATGGGGCAGAAGATGAGCGACTGTGGACTCGTTCATAAAAAGATTCCCTATTATGGGGCCAAAGAAGCCGTCTTCCCCTTCGACAAGTTTCCAAACGTAGATCCGGTCCTCGGCCCTGAAATGCGTTCGACGGGCGAAGTGCTCGGTATGGGCAAGAGCTTTGGAACGGCATTCTACAAGGCCCAGGAGGCGGCCAACGCAAAGCTTCCCTGCGAAGGTGCCGCGCTGGTTAGCCTCTCTGACAAGCCCGAGCAGGCCGCCAAGGCCTGTAAGGAATTTGCAGACCTTGGCTTCAAGCTCTACGCGACCCGCGGAACGGCTGAGCACCTTGCCAAGCACGGGGTAAAGGCCGAAGTCGTCGGCAAGATTGGTGAAACCCGCCCCAATGTGCTCGATCACATTGTGAACAAGCAGGTTCAAATCGTGATCAATACCCCTAGCGCGCGGCGCGACGCGATTACGGATGATGCTTCCATTCGTAAGGCCGCGCTCAAGTATAAGATTCCCTATATGACCACCCTCGCGGCGGCTCACGCCTCGGCGCTGGGTATTGCGGCCGCCCGCAAGGACGTTGGCATGGTGAAGTCTATCCAGGCCTATCATGCGGAACTCAAATAAAACCTTGTATTGACAATATCTGTTAAATGACCTGATATTTGATACTTTAAAATTTAAACTAAAGGAGTTTTTCTTATGGCAAACAGTGCAGTCTCGAATGAATCGTTGGGCGGGGAACAGAAGGTTGAGTACAAAGGCAAGAAGTTAAAAGTGGCCCTCATCGGCTGTGGCGGTATTTCCGAACTCCATCTGAGGACATTCGCAAAAATGCCGGAAGTCGAAGTTGTGGCCGGCGTGGATATCAAGCCCGAGCGTTTGGCTTTGATGCAGGAAAAGTATGGCATCAAGAAAGTCTACAAAGACTGGAAGGTTATGCTAAAGGAAATCAAGCCCGATGCCGTGGACGTCTGTACGCCCAATGGCGTGCACGCGGCGGCGGCGATAGATGCCTCCAAGGCGGGCTGCCACGTCATCACCGAAAAGCCCATGGCCATGACCCCAGCGGAATGTACGGCGATGATTGCGGCCGCCAAGAAGGCCCACAAGGTGCTAGTGATCGGATTCCAATATCGCTATCACCCTGTTACCCAGATGATCAAGCGGTTCCGCGAAGAAGGGCAATTCGGTAATATTATGTTCGTGAAGTGCCAGGCATTGCGGCGTCGCGGTATCCCCAACTGGGGAGTGTTTGGCCAAAAAGCCCTGCAGGGCGGCGGGCCGATGATCGACATCGGTGTGCACATTATCGAGATGGCGCATTACGCCATGGGGCGGCCGCGTCCGGTCGCGGCCACCGGCAACGTCTGGACCTATATGGGGAATAAGAAGAGCAATACCGTTTGCAGTTGGCCGAACTGGGATTACAAAACCTATACGGTCGAAGATCTGGCCATTGGTCATATCCGCTTCGAGAATGGTGCCGTTCTCCACATCGAGTCGAGCTTCTGCGGGCATATTGAAAAGGATGTCTGGAATTTCAATATGATCGGGGATAAGGGCAGTTGTAACTGGGACCCTGCTGCGGTGTTCACTGACAAGGCTGGTACAATGGTCAATATGACCCCGCATTGGCTCCCCTCGGGTGACTTTGATTCTATGTTCGCCAGCAAGTTGCAGAACTTTGTGGATGGCTGTCTCAAAGGCTCAGCGCTCGAAGCCCCGGGTGAAGACGGTCTGGCCATACAAAAAATCCTCGATGGCATATATCGTTCAGCCGCCGCTGGTAAGGAAGTTAAAATCGTTTGATTTGACTTTGGCTTGAACCCTGAGGCAGTGGGGAGTTGGCTTCGGCCTTCTCCCCGCTGCCTTTTTTTGACCGGGAAAGGGTAAAACTAAAATCAAGAGGGAGTTCACCACTGATTAAAGAAATGAAAGAAATTCAGACTTAAAGGAATCAATTCATGTTGCGGGATTCTCATCTGCGGAGTACCTCAGCTGAAAATCCCGCAACGGTATTCCAGGAATCTGGGTAAATAAAATTCAGCTCGAAACAGCGCCTGTGTGGGGGCTTACCGGCGGAGACCGCCGGCTCCAGAATAAAATTTGCGTTAGCAATCAAGCGTTACGTGAGGATAGCCCCCGCGTTCAATCTTTGGAGCCGGCGGTCTCCGCCGGGGATGATCTACAGCCTATCAGCTAGGCCCTCTCACCAGTCCGTCGGCTTGTAATCCTTGAGAAATTTACCCCAGACATGCGTGCCGGTGTTAAAGCCGTCAATAATAGGATCCACAATCCGGGCGGCTCCATCGACGATATCCAATGGAGGGTGGAAGCGGTGCATCTTGGTTTTCATTTCAGCGAGTTCAATGGGATCCTCGTCAGTCACCCAGCCGGTGTCCACGCAGTTCATATGGATACCATCATTGAAATAGTCTGTAGCGGAGGTGCGGGTCATCATGTTTAACGCCGCTTTGGCCATATTCGTGTGGGGATGACGCGTCGTTTTGAGTTTCCGGTAGAATTGGCCCTCCATAGCCGAAACGTTGACGATGTGTTTGTCTCGTTCGGGGGTGCGAAGCATCAACGGCTTGAGTCGCGCATTCAGTAGAAAGGGTGCAACGGCATTGACGAGGTGTACTTCCAATAATTCCACAGCGGGAACGTCCGCCATGAGCATGCGCCAGGAATTGGTGGTACGCAGATCGACCTGTTGAAGATCCTGATCCAGACGACCTTCCGGGAAGAGTGACTTTTGCGCCGCCAACTCATCCGGTAGCATGGGAATTTGCGACAAGGTGGCGGCATGGGTTATTCCGACGACTTCTGACATCCGCTTCTGGGCCACCACGGCATCTCCTTCGGGCAACAGGTGGTAGCCGCGCAGGCCTTCATAGGCGCCCAGCAGACGACGTGTTGCCTCAGGCATATCATGGATTGAGGCGGTTTCACCGGCCATCATGTGTTGATAGAAATCGGGGGGACGCCGTACGGTCTGACAGGCATTATTGATAATGAAGTCCAGTCGCTCGCGAGTGGCCAACAAGTGGCGGCAAAACGCTTCGACGCTGGGCGTGTGGCGAAAATCCAAGCCAAAGATTTCCAGCCGATGGCCCCAGTCACCAAAATCGGGTTCAGCCGCATAACGGGTGGCGGAATCGCGGGGGAAACGGGTGCAGACGATCAAATGAGCGCCAGCTCGTAATAATTTGATGCCGGCCTGATAGCCGATTTTAACGCGACCACCGGTCAGGAGTGCTACCCGTCCGGTCAAGTTGGCCGATTCGGTGCGCTTGTGGAAATTCAAGGTAGCGCAGGCGGGGCAAAGATGGTCGTAAAAATGGTGAATGGTCGTGTAGTTCTGTTTGCAGGTATAGCAGTTACGCGGCTCCACTACTTCGCGGAAATCTGGATCGTCAACCACGTCTTTTTGCTCAAAATTAGACGGAGGCAGAATGTTCGGCGTGGTGAAGACAGGTTTTTCGCGCAGTTTGCGAATACCGGTAGAGCTCAGCTTGGCTTGGTCACGAGCAATCATTTCCGCTTTACGGCGCCGCTCGGTGGCGCGCACCAGACGCCTGCGTTCGAACATATCCGGGCAATAAACATCACCAGCGGCAGAAATTAGATGCTTGCGCTCTTCGCAGGAAAGTCCGGCCAATAAAGCCCTGTTTCCGGCGACCTGCTTCAGAAGCTCCGTTGCTGCTTTCAGTTCTTCCATCGAGGGATCAGACATTAAAGAACCTGTTCTTTTAGAATAGGAGTGGAATTCATGGTGGCGGAACCTAACACAAACAGGCGGAGCAATGCAATGGATTCAAGCGTTTTCCCAATCCTCGCCTAAGCAATCTGAATATCCCGCTGAGATCCCCAATACACCCTGTATTCACGCGGCTCAGCAAGCTTCGCCCTCCAGAAGACATGATCTACAATGAGGTGATGATTCTTCTGGAGGGCGAAGCTTGCTGAGCCACGTGGATACAGTGTGTTTTGGAGATCTTAGATTACTTAGGCGAGGATTCGGTGCGTTTGGGGTACGGCTAGATTGGCGAAAAATGTGCTTTTTAAGAAAGCCTCTCCCCCAAAACCTTTGCGGCTCTGGCGGACTTCTGTTAAATACTTGTCTGTTTATCAGTGGTTAAGGCGAGCTTCATGTGCCCGATTAAGGTAAATCAATTACTGCGAATGCTACAAATTTGCATTAACTTAGGGCGGGTTGTTACAAACTTGTATTTTTAGCAGGGATTAGTGGGGTAACGGTAAATTATTTTGTGTTGCTAGTGCTTGGATTTTAAGTAGTTGTGATTCTATTCGCTATTTTTGGCATAGTATCTGCTAAATAAGTCATGAATGTTTTGGTCTGTATGTGATTCTTAAAAAGGAGCCTATCATGAATGGTTGTTCAGAAGCGGGTAAAAAACAATCTTTGCCGGAAATGTTCGGATCGAATGTCTTTAGTGATGTGGTCATGCGTGCGCGTCTTCCGAAGAATATTTACAAAAAATTGCGCGCTACGATTGATGAGGGCAAGGAGCTGGATGCCTCGATTGCCGATATCGTCGCAAATGCGATGAAAGACTGGGCTATCGAGAACGGAGCCACGCATTATTGCCATTGGTTTCAGCCCATGACGGGTATCACGGCAGAAAAACATGACGCTTTTATTTCGCCGACGGCGGATGGCCGGATCATGATGGAATTTAGTGGCAAGGAATTGACGCAGGGGGAGCCGGACGCGTCCTCGTTTCCCTCGGGCGGCATTCGTGCAACCTTTGAAGCGCGCGGTTATACTGTTTGGGATTGCACTTCGCCGGTCTTCCTCAAGACCGATGGCTCGAATACCACATTGTTCATCCCTACCTCTTTTGCGGCTTATACCGGCGAGGCATTGGATAAGAAGACCCCGCTTTTGCGTTCGATGCAGGCGATAAATAAGCAAGGCATGCGGGTATTGAAGGCTTTGGGGAATGAGACCAGCAAACGCGTCATCACCACACTTGGCGGAGAACAGGAATATTTCCTGATTGATCGTCAATTTGTCGAAAAAAGGGCGGATCTGCGATATGCAGGCCGAACCTTGTTCGGAGCTCCACCGCCCAAAGGGCAGGAAATGGAAGACCAGTATTTTGGTTCGATCCATGAGCGCGTGGCGTCTTTCATGTCGGACCTCAATGAAGAACTTTGGAAGTTGGGCGTTTCGGCCAAGACCCAGCACAACGAAGTGGCGCCCGCCCAGCACGAGTTGGCTCCCGTCTATGCCACGGTGAACATCGGGGTTGATCACAACCAGTTGGCGATGGAAATGATGCAACGGATTGCACGTAAACATAATTTTGTATGCATCTTGCACGAAAAACCCTTTGCCGGCGTCAATGGGTCCGGTAAGCACAACAACTGGGCGCTTTGCACGGATGACGGGATTAATTTGCTGAACCCCGGGAACACGCCGCATGATAATATGCAATTCTTGGTATTTCTGTTCGCCGTGATCCGCGCGGTGCATAAGTATGCCGACTTGCTGCGCGCCACGGTGGCTACGCCCGGCAACGACCATCGGCTGGGTGCCAACGAGGCGCCGCCAGCGATTGTCTCGATTTTCCTGGGTGACCAGTTGACGGACGTCTTCCAGCAGATTAAGAAGGGGGGCGCCAGCAGCTCAAAGCAAGCGGGCCGTCTGCAGTTGGGGGTGACGACGCTGCCGACCATTCCGATGGACACGACTGATCGTAACCGGACATCACCGTTTGCCTTCACGGGTAATAAGTTCGAGTTTCGCATGCCGGGTTCTTCTCAGTCCTTGAGCGGTCCGAATTTCGTGTTGAACACGATTGTCGCGGAAATTTTGTCGGAGATAGCCGATGAGTTACAGGGCGCTAAGAACCTCAATGTGAGCGTTCAGAAATTGTTGCAGAAAATCGCCAAGGAACATGAGGCGATTATTTTCAATGGCGACAATTACACGCAAGAGTGGGTGGCCGAAGCCAAAAAGCGGGGGCTGCACAATATCTCCAACTGTGTAGACGGCATTAACACCATGATGGATAAGGATAATGCCAAGGTGCTCATGAAGCACGGCACGCTTCCCAAAGAGGAAATTTATGCACGTCATGAAATCCTTTTGGAGCACTACATCAAGACCATCAATATTGAGTCCAAGACCATGCTGTACATGGCACGGCGCGAGATTCTGCCATCGTTGATCAGTTATGCAACGGATCTGGCGCATGGGGTCAACGCGGTGGAAGCGGCCGGCGTCGGCGCAGTGGCTCAGTCAAAACTGTTGCAGCAGGTTAACGATGCCGCTTCGGATATGAGCCTCGCGATTGAGGTATTGGCGGAGGTTACGGCCATAGCTTCAAATGAGCCGTCGGTAGGTAAGGAAGCGGTGGCTTTTCGGGATCTCGTTGTTCCTGCCATGGTCGCCTTGCGTAAGGTGTCGGATGGCATTGAGCCGGTGGTTGATGCGGAATACTGGCCGCTGCCGACTTATGCTGACATGTTATTCTACCGTTGATTTGATTTTTGAAGATCGGTGTAAGCAATGTCCCTCCGGGTTACACCCGGGCGGGGTTTTGGTCACATTTCCGAGAAAAATGAGGAGCACGCGATGAATGGAATGCCCGCACCACAGGGGTTGTATGACCCTGAAAATGAACATGATAATTGCGGCGTAGGTTTTTTAGCCAATATTGACGGCGTTCAATCGCATCGTATTGTGTCCGATAGCATTGAGGTCTTGAAAAATCTTTTGCATCGCGGCGCCGTCGGTGGCGACTTGAGCACCGGTGATGGGGCTGGCGTGTTGTTGCAGATCTCCGATAAGTTTTTTCGCAAGGAGGCCACTCGCCTTAAATTCACATTACCCCCTGCGGGCGCCTATGGGGTAGGCATGCTGTTTGTGCCCCAAGCGAAAGGCCGTGCCGAATGTCTCGCGGTAATCAAAAAGGTGATTCAGGAAGAGGGCTTGGAATTCATTGGCTGGCGTGAGGTCCCGACGGATGGCAGCATCCTCGGTGATCAGGCTCGTGCCGCCCAGCCTTTTGTCATGCAGGTTTTTGTCGGTGGGGCAAAAGGGTCAGGCCCGTCGCTTGATCGCAAACTTTATATCGTGCGCAAACAGTGCCAGCGCCGTGTAGCGGAAGTCATCGGACCCGATGAGCGGTTTTATGTCCCGAGCTTTTCCTCCCGAACGATTGTTTACAAAGGCTTATTAATGGGGGGCCAAGTCTCCGGGTTCTATAAGGATTTAAACGATCCGGATATGGAGAGCGCTGTGGCGGTGATCCACCAGCGGTATAGCACGAATACATTTCCGTCATGGGAGTTGTCCCAGCCATTCCGCTTTCTGGCGCACAATGGCGAAATCAATACGTTACGCGGGAACATCAATCAGATGGCGTCTCGTGAGAATGGCTTGGCTTCACCTCTGTTCGGTGAGGATATCCGCAAACTGCTCCCTATTATTGATCCCGGTGGCAGTGATTCTGCTTGTTTAGATAATGCCTTGGAACTTCTGGTGGCGGGGGGGCGCTCGCTCCCGCATTCGATGATGATGCTTATCCCTGAAGCGTGGGGGGCGAAGTACCCGATTGGCCCTGATCAAAAAGGCTTTTTCGAATACCATGCCGGCTTGATGGAGCCGTGGGATGGACCGGCTACGGTGGCGTTCACGAATGGGTCCGTGGTGGGGACGTTGCTCGACCGTAACGGCCTGCGCCCCGCCCGATATACGATCACGAAAGATAAGTTTATTGTGATGGCCTCAGAGGCTGGGGTGCTTGATATCCCGGCGGAGCGCGTGCTGGAGAAGGGGGCCTTGCGCCCTGGCCAGATCCTGATGGTTGATCTGGAGCATAAGCGGGTTATCAAGGATAAGGAACTTAAGAGCCAGATGTCCCGCCGTCAGCCCTATCGGCGTTGGGTGGAGGAAAATAAGATCTCAGTACAGGGCTTGTTTGAGGCCATGGCGCCCATCACTCCCAAAACGGAGACCTTGCTCCAGCGACAGCGTCTGTTCGGCTATACTCGTGAAGATGTCCAGATTTTGCTGGAGGCCATGGCGTCCAAGGCACATGAGGCCGTGGGGTCCATGGGAACGGATACGCCACTGGCCGTCTTTTCCGAGAAGCCCCAACTTTTGTTCTCTTATTTCAAACAGTTATTTGCACAGATCACCAATCCGCCGATTGATCCGATCCGTGAAGAACTGGTGATGTCGTTGATGACGTTTATCGGGAACCCGTCCAACATCCTCTTGGAAACCCCTCAGTATGCGCGGCTCTTGAAACTACGGCATCCCTTCTTGTCCAATGAAGATCTGGAGCAAATCAGAGGCCTCGGGCTCAAGGATTTCAGTGCATCCACGCTGCCCATCGGGTTCCGGGCGGGTGGCTCCGGGCAGGATCTGAACTCGGCCTTGGAGCAATTGTGTGCGGCAGCGGATGCCTCCATTAACGAAGGTAAAAACCTTCTGATTTTAAGCGATCGAGATCTGGCTGCCGAGCTGACGCCGATTCCCGTTTTAATGGCGGTGGCGGCGGTCAACCGGCATCTGGTGCGGCGAGGAAGCCGGACCGGGGTGGGCCTGATTGTGGAGACCGGTGAAGCCCGTGAAGTCATGCACATGGCGTTGCTGCTCGGTTATGGCGCCACCACCATCAATCCTTATCTGGCTTTTGAGATGATTGCCGATTTGGCGATCAAGAAGGAGCTGAGCGCGGACATCGGGCCCGCCAAGGCGATGGAGAATTATGTCGCTTCGCTGTGTGAGGGCCTTCGCAAAACCATGTCGAAGATGGGTATTTCAACCTTGCGGAGCTATCGGAGTGCGCAGGTCTTTGAAGCCGTCGGCATCAATCAGGATGTTATTGAGCGCTTCTTCACGGGAACGGCCTCTCGGGTGGGCGGCATCGGTTTGCCTGAAATCGCGCTCGAGGCCAATGCGCGTTATCAGGAGGCTTTTTCCGATACGGCGTCGGAGTCCTCGTTCCTGACAGCAGGGGGACAGTATCGCTTCCGGAAGGATGGCGAACGGCATCTCTGGTCCCCCGAGGCGATTGCGAATCTCCAGCACGCCACGCGTACTAATGATGTGAAGAAGTATCGGGACTATGCCCGGCTGATTAATGACCAAGCAGAGAAGCAGTTTACGTTGCGAGGCATGTTCACGTTCAAGCCCGGTGCTCCGGTGCCTTTGGATGAAGTGGAGCCGATAGGTGGGATCATTAAACGGTTTATGACCGGCGCCATGTCGTTTGGCTCCATCAGCCGCGAAGCGCATGAGTCAATGGCCATTGCGATGAACCGCTTGGGCGGCATGAGTAATAGCGGTGAGGGCGGCGAAGATCCCGCACGCTATAAACCGTTGCCCAATGGCGATAGCCGGTGCAGTGCGATCAAGCAGATCGCGAGCGGGCGTTTCGGGGTGACGGCTGAATTTTGCGTGAACTGCCGTGAGCTCCAGATCAAAATCGCCCAGGGCGCCAAACCAGGGGAGGGAGGGCAGTTGCCCGGTTATAAGGTGAATGAGGAAATTGCCAAGGTGCGTCACTCGACTCCCGGCGTTACCTTGATCTCCCCGCCTCCGCATCACGACATTTATTCGATCGAAGATATCAAGCAGTTGATCTATGACCTGAAGAATATCAATCCGGAAGCGCGGATATCAGTCAAGCTGGTCTCGGAACTCGGTGTGGGAACGATTGCCGCCGGCGCGGTGAAAGCCCATGCCGACGTCGTGTTGATCAGTGGTCATGATGGAGGAACTGGCGCCTCTCCGTTGTCTTCAATCAAACACGCGGGCGCGCCTTGGGAATTAGGGCTAGCCGAGACCCAACAGACCCTCGTGTTGAATAATCTGCGCGGTCAGGTTCGCTTGCAGACCGATGGCCAGATCAAGACCGGCCGCGATGTTGTCGTGGCCGCCTTGTTGGGCGCGGAAGAATATGGGTTTGCCACCACCGCCTTGGTCGTACTCGGGTGCGTGATGATGCGGAAATGCCACAGCAATACCTGCCCGGTGGGGGTCGCAACCCAGGATCCGGTTTTGCGGAAGCTGTTCACCGGTAGTCCCGATCATCTGGTCAACTTCTTTACCTTTATCGCCGGTGAGGTACGCGAAATCATGGCGCAACTGGGCTTCCGCACGATCGACGAAATGATCGGTCGCTCGGATTGTCTGGAAATGAACCAGGCTATTACCTTCTGGAAGGCGAAGGGGCTTGATTTCTCAAAAATTTTGTATCGCCCGCCCTCGAACACGCCGGTTCGTTGTGTCAGCAAACAAGACCACGAGTTGGCCAGTGCGCTGGATCTCAAATTGATTCCCAAGGTCAAGGCCACCATCGAGACCGGTAAGCCGGTGTCGCTCGAGGCGCCTATTCGGAATGTGAATCGGACGGTGGGGACGATGATTGCGGGCCTCGTGGCCAAGAAATACGGGCATGCTGGGTTGCCAGATGACACTATTACCATGACATTCAAGGGATCCGCAGGCCAGAGTTTTGGCGCTTGGTGCGCTAAGGGAATGACCCTGGTGCTGGAAGGGGAGTCCAATGACTTCCTAGGTAAAGGATTGTCTGGCGGCAAAATCATTGTCAAACCATTCACGGGGGCGACCTACGCACCGGAGTCTAACATCATTGCGGGGAATGTGTTGCTATATGGGGCGACTTGCGGTGAGGTCTATCTCAACGGAACCGTGGGTGAGCGTTTTGCCATTCGTAACAGTGGTGCCACCGCCGTGGTGGAAGGCATAGGCGACCATGGCTGTGAATATATGACCGGCGGCCGCGTGGTGGTGCTGGGCCCGACGGGAGTTAATTTCGGCGCCGGCATGAGTGGCGGCCTAGCTTATGTTTATGATGAAAACCGAAATTTTGATGCGCGGTGCAATCTGGATATGGTCGATTTGGAGCTGGTGTTGAATGTGGCGGATCAAGTGGAACTGAAAGGCTTGCTTGAGAAGCATGTGCGCTATACAGGGAGCCGTAAGGCAAAGTACATTTTGGATAATTGGGACGATCAGCTGTCTTATTTCATCAAGGTTTTTCCGATGGAATATCGCCGTGTGATGGGCCAGATGATGAAAGAAGACGAAGCTACCGAAAGAGCTGAGGTGATCCATGGGTAAACTAACTGGATTTATGGAATTTGAGCGTCACGATCCTGGCTATCGTCCGATTGACGAGCGGGTCAAGGATTTCAATCCGGTGGAACTCCGGCTTTCAGATGCGGAGATCAAAGAGCAGGCTGCACGGTGCATGGACTGCGGCACGCCCTTCTGTCATGGGTGTGGGTGTCCCGTTGAGAATGTGATCCCGGAATTCAACGACCTGGCGTATCAAGGCCGATGGAAAGAGGCCTTGGATATTCTTTTGTCGAAGGACAATTTTCCTGAATTCACCGGGCGTATTTGCCCGGCGCCCTGCGAAGGGGCCTGCGTTCTGGGGATTAATAAGGAACCGGTGGCCATCCGCCAGATTGAGCTTAACATCATCGAAAAAGGCTTTGAGCTGGGCTATATGAAGCCCACCCCCCCGGCGGTCCGCAAAAAAGAACGGATCGCGGTTTTGGGCTCTGGCCCTGCGGGACTGACGATTGCTGATACGCTGAATCATGCCGGGTATGGTGTGGTGGTCTACGATTCAGATGCTAAGCCGGGCGGGATTCTGCGCTATGGCATTCCGGAATTCAAGTTGCCGAAGTGGGTTGTCGATCGTCGGGTCAAGTTGATGGAAGACGAAGGCGTCGTCTTTGAAAACAATGTGTTGGTGGGGGATGATGTCTCTTATCGCTATCTGAAACATCGGTTTGATGCCATCTGTCTTTCCGGTGGGGCCCATGGAGCCCGTGACATCAAGGCGCCAGGGCGTGAGCTTAAAGGGATTCACTTTGCCATGGACTTCCTGGTGCAACAAAATAAGAGGCTGGGTGGAGAAGAGGTTGAGCCCGGCACGGACATTCTGGCAACCGGTCGTAACGTGCTGGTCATTGGGGGCGGGGATACCGGGGCCGACTGTGTAGGGACCTCGATTCGGCAGCATGCCAAATCGGTTACCCAGATTGAAATTTTACCGCAGCCACCGCCGACCCGGTCAACGAGCACTCCGTGGCCGCTGTGGCCGCTACAGTTGCGAACGTCGAGCAGTCATAAGGAAGGCTGTACCCGGCGCTGGAGCGTGGCAACCAAAGAGTTTATGGGTAAGGCTGGCGCCGTGCAGTCCGTGCGCGCCATCGAGGTGGACTGGGTAACCCCGGTCGGGGGTGTCCGCCTGAATTTGGTCGAAAAACCCGGTGCCGAATTTGTCATTGAGGCGGATCTGATTCTTTTGGCCATGGGCTTTTCAGGGCCTGGCCGCAATAAGATTGTCGAAGGACTTGCCATCAAGACAGAGCCTAATGGGGCGATCTGGCGTGATCAGCAGAACATGACCAATATTCCCGGGATTTTTGTTGCAGGCGATATGACGCAAGGCGCCTCGCTGGTGATCCGAGCGATGCGCGATGGCCAGCAAGCCGCAGCCGGGATCGTCGCCTATCTTGAGTCAAGACATCACGAAATCTGAGCCTAATCTCTCTAACCCGTCTTTACCCGTTCGGGGGTGAAATCGTCTTTTTTCATGATGGTGACCTCTGTTTCACCCTTTAATTTCAAGGGGTGGTTCGTCAAAACGGCTTGTGGGGCAGACCTTGCCTGTTGACGGCTCGATTTTATATG